>ONDC01000193.1 GCA_900316495.1 uncultured Eubacteriales bacterium | reverse complement strand
ACCGGTAATCGACACATTGTATCAATTACCGGTCCGGATTTGGTGCGGGTAACAGGACTTGAACCTGCACGGTTGCCCACCAGATCCTAAGTCTGGCGTGTCTGCCAATTCCACCATACCCGCTTATTCAATTGAACACAAGGAATTATAACACATGGTTTCCCAATAATCAAGTGTTTTTTTAGTTTGTCGTAAAATTAACATCTTGCAAATTGACATGCATCTATAAAAATGCTATCATATTCATTGAAAAAATTATGTATCAACGAAAGGAAAGGATTTAAAAATATGGCAGTTTTACAAGGCAGCTTTTTGTCCTCCGAGATCGGCAGGCTCTCTCACTTCACGGTCATCCTTCCGCACGACACCGTGACCAATCCCCCCGCGAAAGGATATCCCGTGCTGTATATACTCCCCGGCAGAACCGACGACTGCAACACGTGGCTCTATCGCACCAACATCGAGCGCTATGCCTACTTCAAGGGCTTGGCGGTTGTGATTCCCAGCGGTGACGGCAGCTTCTATGCCAATATGGCGAACGGCAGCCGGTACTTTACCATGATCACAAAGGAGCTTCCGGAGGTTGTGCGAAACATGTTCCGCGTGGGCTTCAGCCGTCAGCACACCTACATTTGCGGCGCGGCAATGGGAGGCTACGGCGCGCTCCGCTGCGCCCTGACCTTCCCGGAACAATACGCGGGCTGTATTGCCCTTTCACCTGTCGCGGATATCGAGGATTTTGTCAATAAGGAGATCAGCGCGGGAAAAACCGACTGCTGGCGGGCTATTTTAGGCGACAGAATGTTGATTCCACGGGATATGGATCTGAATAATCTGGTCAGTGAAAGTCACACCTATTCCCAGATACAGCCGCTCATCTATCTCGCCTGCGGCAAGCGGGACGAGCTTTATCCCTATGTCGTCCGTTTGCGCGATATGCTTGACCGCAGCAAGATGGATTTCATCTTTGAACAGGCGGACGCGGGTCACGAGTGGGGCTTCTGGGACATCGCCGTGCAGCGTGGACTCGACGCGGTCATTCCCGACGGAAGCAGATAGGGAGCTTTCCGTTTTAAAGAATAGAGAATGAAGAATAGAGAATAAAGAAAAAATAGGAGCGCATTCGCGCTGGATTTTTTCAATACGCGGGCGTTGGAGTGCTTTATTAAAATAATCATGGAGTATCAGGAATATGAGTATCAAAGAATGGATTAAATCTCTATTGGAAAAAGTCTTTCATTCGCCGTTTTGGGAAAAAATAACCGATGACAGCGACTATCAGCGGGAACTTGAGTCTATCCGGTACGGCGAAAAATCGCTGCTGACGTCCGGCGGCAACAACCAGCCGATGTACCAGATCATCGACCTTGGGGAGCGTTTTCTCTTTGCCGATGTGGACGACTGGCAGCTCATCACTGAGTTTGAGCATATACCGGAATCCGTTTTTAACGGAAAGAAGAATCTTGTGATAGCCAAAAAAGACATTACCTCGGTAGATATCGGCGTTGCCTGTGATGAAGAAAACAGTGAGAAAAAAATGCTGGAATACGCCGAAATACGCCTGCGCTGGAAAGCAAAGGTCAAGGCTAAGCGCGGACAGAAAACCAGCCGCCGCTTCCTTTCGCTGGTGCTTACGGACGAAATCGAGGAAAATAAGCTGCGCGCCTTCTTTGCAGGCGCGGGAAGGCTTCGGCTTATGCCGGACGGGGAATTCGACCGGCTCAATGGGCATATCCTGACGGGCGGCGAAGTCCTCCTGAAAAAGCGGCTGAAAAGAGCCATGGTCGGCATAACGGTTGCCTCGGTGCTGTGCATCATCGGTGTGCTTTTGCCATTGAGAGGGCTGCGGAACGGTTTCATTATACTGGGAGCGCTGCTGCCGCTGGCGCTGTTTGGGCTGGTCATGGTGTTCCAGCGCTATCTGCTCGTATGCAGAGGGGAAGATTCCCGATGGAACGAAACCAAATGCGAGCGCACCATTGACACGGAACCCGCGCTGGTGATTACGGCGAGTGCGCAATTCATCCTACTGTGGGCGTGCGAAGTCCGGTACTTCCCTATGGCAGAGGGAAGCTTTGGCAGATGGGCGGGGTTTGCGGCGGTTCCTTCCGCCATTGTAGCGGGAGCGATGCTGCTTGTCATGCTTTCCCAGACAAGCGGCTGGAAAGACAGGCTGTATTCCGTGCTGCTCTGCCTGTGCTTCGCCTTATTCTCCTGCTTTGACGCGGTGTATCTGCTCAACGGCGCACTGGACGCAACGCCGCCCGCCGTTCATTCCGCCCGTGTGGAGGAAAAATGGTCGGATCGCGGCTACAAGGGGCAGGATTATTACTACGTCCGCGTTGTCCGTGGAAACGGCAGTAAGGAAGAATTCGACATTCTGGAACCGGAATACGAGCGCATTGAGAAGGGAGATTCGATTACCATCGAGGAATATGCAGGGGCGTTCGGGATTCCCTATAAGAAGGCAGTTGTGCCGGATGAAAAAGTCAATTAAGGAACCAAAAAGCAAAGGAAGGGATATAAAAGATATG
>ONDC01000192.1 GCA_900316495.1 uncultured Eubacteriales bacterium | reverse complement strand
ATTTTCAATAATTCTTCTTTTGTGTAGTCGGTCAGCCGAATAAAATGTTTCATAACTTTTCGTCCTTGTTTTGATTTATCAAAATACTACCACGAATCCGAAAAAATAGCAATAGATAAAGCCGACAGGCAGGATATCATCCCACTAGACGGCGTTATTTATAATTCTAAATTAGAAATTTACTCCCACTCAATGGTAGCCGGGGGCTTGCTTGTGATGTCGTACACGATTCGGTTGACATGTCCGACCTCGTTGACAATGCGGTTGGAGGCGGCTTCAAGAACGTCGTAGGGAATCCGCGCCCAGTCGGCGGTCATGAAGTCGATGGTGTTCACGGCGCGGAGGGCGATGGTGTAATCATAGGTTCTTGAGTCGCCCATGACGCCGACGGAACGCAGGTCGGTCAGGACGGCAAAATACTGGTTGATGTCGCGGTCGAGTCCCGCCTTGGCGATTTCCTCGCGGAAGATCGCGTCGGCTTCGCGGAGAATGTCCAGCTTGTACTCCGTAATCTCTCCGAGACAGCGCACCGCCAATCCCGGCCCCGGGAAGGGCTGGCGGAATACTAAATTCTCCGGAATGCCCAATTCCAATCCTGCGCGGCGCACCTCGTCCTTGAAGAGATAGCGCAGCGGCTCGATGATCTCCTCAAAATCCACATGCTCCGGCAGACCGCCGACATTGTGATGACTCTTGATGTTCGCCGCGTCGCCCGCGCCGCTCTCGATCACGTCGGGATAGATGGTTCCCTGCACCAGATAATCCACCCTGCCGAGCTTCTTTGCCTCGGCTTCAAATACCCGGATGAATTCCTCTCCGATCGCCTTGCGCTTCTTCTCCGGCTCGACGGCGCCCGCAAGCCTGCTCAAAAATCTGTCCTGCGCGTTGACGCGGATCATATTGATGTCGAACTGCTCCCTGAACACCTTCTCGACCTCGTCGCCCTCGTTCTTGCGGAGCAGACCGTTGTCCACAAAAATACAGGTGAGCTGCTTGCCGACCGCCTTGTGAATCATCACAGCGGCGACCGAGCTGTCCACGCCGCCGGAGAGGGCGCAAAGCACTTTTTTGTCTCCGATCTTCGTCCTGAGCGCCGCGACGGTTTCCTCCACAAAGGAATCCATCGTCCAGTCGCCGGCAGCCTTGCACACATCGTACAGGAAGGCGCGCAGCATCTTGTCGCCCTCGGCGGTGTGCTGCACCTCCAGATGGAACTGCACGGCATACAGATTTTTCTCACGGTTTTCCATCGCCGCCACCGGACAGGCGTCGCTGTGGGCGGAAGAAATAAAGCCCTCCGGCAGTCTGGCAATGTAATCGGTATGGCTCATCCAGACGACGGTGTTCCCGGATGTATTATTAAACAGCGCCGAAGCCTTGTCGGCAGCGATCTCCGTCTTGCCGTATTCCCGCACGGGGGCGGCTTTTACCTCGCCGCCAAGAAGGTGCGCCATGAGCTGCGCGCCGTAGCAAATGCCCAGAACAGGAACACCAAGCGCGAAAATTTCAGGTGAATACTTCGGGGATTTTTCTTCATAAACGCTGTTGGGACCGCCGGTGAAAATGATGCCGATATACCCCTCCGCGCGGATGGCTTCAAGGGGGGTGGTGAACGGCTTCACTTCGGCATACACGCCGAGATCGCGCACTCTGCGGGCGATAAGCTGATTGTACTGTCCGCCGAAGTCCAGCACGAGTATCTTCTGATGTTCCATATTTCATCACATTCCTTTGCAAATAAGTCATGCCAGATAAAACAAATGATTTTTAATATTTTACATCAAATCACCCGCAAAATAAAAGGTGTATTTCAAATAAACTTTGTTCAACATTTGCCGGGAAAAACATGCTATTGCAATAAAAATCCCTTTGTCCCCAAAAGAAAAAGGCTCGCCGCATTGCTCAAAGGGGAGCATCGGCAAGCCTTTCTGAAAATCATAGCATCGAGCCGGTTTTCTTCATCAGCTCATTTTTTAAATATTCGTAGCGCAGGCGCTTTTCCTCCTTGGCAAAATGCACCTCGCGGAATTGTTCGGGATTGTCGGTGTAATTCAGCTTTTCATCGCCGAACTGTTCGCTTGTCAGGTCAAAAACGCAGTCGCCCACGACGTTGTAGCAGTGGTAATTGCCGCCCTCGCGGAGAATGCCGTACACCCTGCCGCCGAAGATGTCCTGCGCAAGGAAGGCAGTGATGGAACACTGTCCGAGCGTGGGATTGTCCTTGCTCCAGCCGGAACGCAGCCGGGGCGCGCAGGTGTATTCGCACCAGATTTCACTGAGCAGGTCGTAGAGGTCGCGCGGGGTCATGCCGTCCGGCGCCTGGATGGTCGCGCCCTCCCAGCCGTAGAAGTTGTATGTTTTCATGATTATTTAACCGCCTTGTGGAAGACCTTCTTGCCCTTTTTGATAACGACATAGCCCTTCTCGCCGAAGTCGGCTTCGGTGACGGTTGCCTTGGGGTCTGTCACCTTCTCGTCGTTGACCGAAACGCCGCCCTGTTCAATCAGTCGGCGGGCTTCGCCGTTGGACTTGCAG
>ONDC01000191.1 GCA_900316495.1 uncultured Eubacteriales bacterium | reverse complement strand
TCAAAGCTGTTTGACGACGGCAATGAAACCAAAGACGATGACTTTGACGTTGACGCCGAGCTTGAAAAGCCCGCCTTCACCAAGCCCGGCGATGTCTGGACGCTCGGCAGACACAGGCTCGTCTGCGGCGACTCCACTGATCCCGTCACCTTTGATACACTGATGAACGGCAATAAAGCCAATCTCATCATTACCGATCCGCCATATAACGTGAACTACGAAGGCAGCGCGGGAAAAATCAAAAACGATAACATGGAAAACAACGCCTTTTACGAATTCCTCCTTGCCGCGTTCAAAAACACCGAGCGTATCATGGCTGACGACGCTTCCATTTATGTATTCCACGCCGATACGGAGGGGCTGAATTTCAGACGAGCGTTCGCTGACGCGGGCTTCAACCTTTCCGGCTGCTGCATCTGGAAAAAGCAGAGCCTCGTTCTCGGTCGCTCCCCGTATCAGTGGCAGCACGAGCCTGTGTTGTTCGGCTGGAAGAAGAAAGGCAAGCACAAATGGTACGCGGGCAGAAAGGAAACCACCATCTGGGAGTATGATAAGCCGAAAAAGAACGGCGACCATCCAACCATGAAGCCGATCCCTCTGCTTGCATATCCCATACAGAATTCCTCATCGACCAATTCCATCGTGGTCGATCCCTTCGGTGGCTCCGGCTCTACGCTTATCGCCTGTGAACAGACCGACCGCATTTGTTACACCATCGAGCTCGACGAGAAATTCTGTGACGTGATCGTTAACCGATACATTGAACAGGTCGGTTCTTCCGATGGTGTATCCGTCGAACGCGGCGGCGCTGTCCTGAAATATGAGGAGGTCTTTATCTCCGATGAATGATAAACTTACTCTCGGCAGTCTGTTTGACGGGTCGGGCGGTTTTCCGTTAGCCGGTCTGTTATCCGGCGTCACCCCGGTCTGGGCGTCGGAAATAGAACCGTTCCCGATCAGAGTAACCACCAAGCGACTGCCGTTTATGAAACACTACGGCGATATTTCCGCTATGAACGGCGGAAAAGTTGAACCTGTAGATATTATCACTTTTGGTTCACCCTGCCAAGACATGTCAGTGGCGGGAAAGCGCGCGGGACTGGACGGCTCCCGTTCCAATTTGTTTTACGAAGCCGTCCGAATCATAAAAGAAATGAGGTGTGCGACTGATGGCAAGTATCCGAAATATGTCGTCTGGGAAAATGTGCCGGGCGCCTTTTCGTCAAACAAGGGCGATGACTTCCGCTGCGTCCTCGAAAGCGTCTGCCAAATCAAAGACGAAACCGCTGTTATTTCTCAGCCTGATAAGTGGTTCCCCGCAGGTGAGATCGTGGGAGATGATTTCTCCGTCGCGTGGCGAGTCCTTGACGCGCAATATTGGGGAGTTCCCCAGCGAAGAAAACGTATCTTCCTTGTCGCAGATTTTGCAGGAAGGCGTGCCGGAAAAATACTATTTGAGTCCGAAGGCCTGTCAGGGTATTCTGCGAAGAGCCTCCGTTCGTGGCAAGAAACTGCCTGCCGTGCTGGAAAAGGCGCTCCTGCAACAAGCCTCTGCCTGAACGATCAGGGAGGCAACCGCATGGATGTCTCCGAAGATGTGACAAGCACTCTCCGTGCAGAAGCCCATCACCCGCCATGTGTAATGGAAAACAAAGATAATTCAGGGGCATTTCGCACGGGAAAGCACTCGGCAGGTTTTTGTACGGAACATTCCGCGAAAAGCCGCACGATCGGTTATGAGGAAGAAAAATCTCCGACGCTGAGAGCCGGGACGGTGCCTGCCGCTGTCGCGCTTGATAATCATCCGATTGACAGCCGCATCAAGGTATCTGAAAACGGTGTATTTGAAACGCTGACCTCCCGAATGGGAACCGGCGGGAACAACGTACCGCTCGTGATGAAAATCCGTTCCGGCTGCGAAGGCGGCGGCAAGGGTCCTTTGATACAGACAGACAAGTCGGCGACGCTCTCCTGCAACAATGACCAGACGCTTTTTGAGCCGAAGGTTTACGGCATCTGTTCAAAGGACAGCAACGCGATGAAATCCGACAACCCGAACAGCGGATTCTATGAAGCCGATACATCCCGCACCATTGACGGCAACGGAGGAAACCCCTCCTGCAATCAGGGCGGTATGGCAGTAGTGGCTGTCCAAGGCTCCATGATAGGCAGAGCCGACAAGAACGGTCCACAGGGAAGCGGCGTCAATGAAGATGAATCTTTTACGCTTGACTCCGTTGACCGTCACGCTGTCGCCTACGGCATCGACCGCGCCGCGTTCAATCAGGGCATCAACGCCAAATACAATATCGCGGTTGAAGAGGAACTTGAACCAACGATTGTAGCAAAAGGTCCCGGCGCCGTAGCCGAACCGACATATTCTCTCGAAAAGGGCACGCATTTTACCCATGCAGGAAAAGATGTCAGTCCCACACTGACGGCAACCGATTATAAAGACCCGCCTGCCGTCAACGAATCCTCCGAAACGGCATATATCGTCCGCAGACTGACGCCGACAGAATGTGCCCGGCTTCAGGGATT
>ONDC01000190.1 GCA_900316495.1 uncultured Eubacteriales bacterium | reverse complement strand
TTTGCCGACATCAGACCGGCGGATCCTCCGGAACCGTTTGTTGAAGCAACGGCATTGGCAAGATCGGTAATCTGACTTTTCGTGTGCGTATGAGAAGCAGCCGCCTTGCCGGAGAGGACGGTTTCAAGCCCCGTCACGTCCGACTGCGCGTGAGTGTGCGAAGCATCCGCTTTTCCGCTGATCAGCGCGGAAAGCGCCACGCTGTCGGTAAGGGTCAGATAATTCCCACCCGCCAATTTTATAATCACCTTTCCGGTGTCGAGACAGATCGCCAGTTCCCCCGGCAGCAGGCGAGAAATATCGAGGTCGGCTTCATCGCCGCGTCGCATTTGAATTGCCATATTCTTCATTCCTTCCTATAAATCGTAATCACCACGACTGCACCAGTGTCCCGTTAGAATACACCGAAATTCCGCTATCGGTGATCTCTATGCGGTTCTGCCCGTTCATGCTTGACAGCTTGATACCGCCATTTGCCGCGCTTGCCGCCAGCAGCTCATGTCTGCCGCCGGAAGCATCATATCCGTAAAGCGCAACGGCATTATTGACAGCGTTATCCGCTCTCGCTGCACAGAGCAATTGGATCCTGCCGCTCTGATCGGCAAGACCGAAGCCCATCAGCGCCCCGTCCGTTTGTGCCTGTACCGGACGTATCTGCATATAGGGACTGCCGCTGAGTGTCTCATCGAAACAGGCAATTCCGGCGCGGCTCTCTCCCGTGTCCGTGCTGACACTGCCGGAGGATAAATACCGCGTCGGAAGCCCGATCTTACTTGCAAAAAGCTGGTTATTGTCGAGGTCAAAATAACAGCTTCCGTCCGCGGATTCCACCCGCCCCGCCTGTATCCAGTCGGCGACGATGCCAACGGCTGAAAGCACGTTGCAAATGATATTGCCGTTGGCTGTCTGCCCGTACTGCCATTGCGGTGAACCGTCGTTCCAGCCGGTGGTTGTGTAGGCATAGCCGTTTGCCGATTCACAGGCAATGAAGGAAGACGCCGCCAGCGTCGGCTTGTCATGCGTGTAGGTGGTAACACTTCCGTCGGCGTTCTGAACTGCCGTTTTATACACGCCCATTGAATTGAGCATGAGATTATTCAGCGCCTGTAATCTGCTGCTGTAGGCGCTGATTTTTTTGTCCGTTTCGGACTTGATCTTCTGTTCCAGGCGGCTGACGTAAGAATATTTTTCGGCTGCATTCTCCGCAGGCGTCTGGGCTTCGCAGATCAGGCTCTGAGGGCTGCCGAATTTATACTCGCAGCGGTTAATATATGCCCGGAAAGAATTCCCCCGACGGTCGGCGACGGTTACAATATCGCCCGCTTCAAACGCGGGATTGGAAGGACAGGAAAGGCTGATCGGGTTGAAGCTCTCCCCTATCAATCTCTGACCAAGCGCCGCGAGTACATCCGGAATGTCGTGCGTGAGAAGGGGATTTTCGGACAGATCAAAGCAATAATCATCCGTGCCGGAGATATAGGCGGTTCCCGGAACGGTTTCCGTTATTTCATTTCCGTCCTCGTCAACTGTAGTCCGCTGCTCATCCGGCGAACGAAAAAAAATACCCGTCACAGTAATGGGCTTGTCTCCCGCAATGCTCTTTGGGTTATTCACCGCACAGAAGCCCCGGAAGTCATTCCGACCTCCGTCGATCGCGTTACCGTCATAATGGAAGAAATCGCCTCCGTCACATGCGTCTCCGCTTGCCGCGTCAAGGAATATGCCGCCGTCCAGCCAATCCTCGGAGTCCCAGCGCGGCATATTCCAGCCGTACCAGCCAAAGGTTAATTGCCCGTCGCGGCTCATTCTGGCATAGCAACCGGCAAGAGCCGCCGCATATGAAATAACATCCCGGCAGGTAGCTTTTTCCGGCAGAGAATTCACCGTGTAATCGTCGTGCAAAAAAGGCCGTCCGCTCCATACAATTCCGCAGTGAGTGCAGACGGTCCGTACCAGATTACCGAGCGTAACCGGGCAGGTCACAGCCGGAAGCGCCTTGTCCGCTCGCGCTAAATAATCATAAGCGACAATTTCCGCAGCCGTCCCGGAATATTTTACCGAGTCGATATCAAACGCACCCAGTGGTATCCATTCCTGAGAATGGTCTGGCAGCGTCACGCCGATCTGAATGGAAGTGGCCCCGCCGCCGATGAAATTCACGCCGTTGAATCTGCCGTCGGAATTATTTAGGGTCAGCGTCAGTTTGCTGATGACGGCCGCGCCGAGATCAAAGCTGCCGGAGGTGGAAGTTGCTTCGCTGAGCCTGATGCCGCCCTGTTTGAAATCGGACGCGGCAAGAGCTATAACGCTCCCGCTGGCGGGCGAAATGGTTGCCCTCGCCGTCATCTCCCTGGTTGGGCTGAACAAGGCGTCAAAGCATGCTTTTGAAATGTTATACATCATTTTGCCCTACCTTTCGATGAAGGTCAGTTTTGCCGACCAGTACATGCCGTCACTGTCGCTGACATCCATCTCGCAGGATACGTCGCCGGTGTAGAAGGTCTTTGTGGTATACTCTCCGGCCATCGGGTCAGGGTAATTGACCTGTACAAATGTA
>ONDC01000218.1 GCA_900316495.1 uncultured Eubacteriales bacterium | reverse complement strand
GCTTCGGTGACGGTTGCCTTGGGGTCTGTCACCTTCTCGTCGTTGACCGAAACGCCGCCCTGTTCAATCAGTCGGCGGGCTTCGCCGTTGGACTTGCAGAGCTTGCAGCGCACCATCAGGTTGAGAATGCCGATCGCGCCGTCGGTGAAGTCGGACGCTTCAAGCTGCGTGGAGGGCATGTTTTCGCTGTCGCCGCCTGCGGCAAAAATCGCCTTGGCAGCCGACATCGCCTTGTCGGCTTCCTCCTGACCGTGAACGAGCTTGGTCAGCTCATAGGCGAGAATCTCCTTGGCGCGGTTGAGCTGGCTGCCTTCCCAGCCGCTCATTTTGTCGATTTCCTCCAGCGGCAGGAAGGTCAGCATGCGGATGCATTTCAGCACGTCCGCGTCGTCCACGTTGCGCCAGTACTGGAAGAAGTCGTAGGGGGAAGTCTTCTTCGGGTCGAGCCACACCGCGCCCTTGGCGGTCTTGCCCATCTTCTTGCCCTCGGAATTGAGCAGCAGGGTAATGGTCATGGCGTGGGCGTCCTTGCCGAGCTTGCGGCGGATCAGCTCCGTGCCGCCGAGCATATTCGACCACTGGTCGTCGCCGCCGAATTGCAGGTTGCAGCCGAATTCCTTAAAGAGATGCAGGAAGTCGTAGCTCTGCATGATCATGTAATTGAATTCAAGGAAGGAAAGACCCTTCTCCATGCGCTGCTTGTAGCACTCGGCGCGGAGCATATTGTTGACCGAGAAGCACGCGCCCACGTCGCGCAGCAGCTCGATGTAATTGAGCTTCAGCAGCCAGTCGGCGTTGTTGACGAGCATCGCCTTGCCCTCGCCGAAGTCGATGAAGCGGCTCATCTGCTTCTTGAAGCATTCGACATTGTGCTGAATGGTTTCGGTGGTCATCATCTGGCGCAGGTCGGTTCTTCCCGAAGGGTCGCCGACCATCCGCTTCATCAGGCAGAGCGCCATGAAGTGTCCCACGTGGAGCGAATCCGCCGTCGGGTCAAACCCGATGTAGAACGTCGCCTTGCCGTTATTGATGAGTTCCTTGATTTCCTCTTCATTAGTCACCTGAGCAATCAATCCTCTGGCGACCAGTTCCTCGTAGATCTGCATTGTTTCTCTCTCCTCAATTCAATAGTTCAATGATTCCGTTATTGTCCGGTATAGTAAATATGCGCCGTCGATTCCTTCTCCACGAGAATGGCGCTCTGATTGAATTCCTTCAGCAGCTCGTCCAGCAAAGCCTTGAGATTATCCTCCGAAATATCGTAGATCAGATAGACCATGGTGTTCTCGTGACCCAACGAGCCGTCGTCGTTTGTCCAGCCGCCCTTGGCGGAAAACTGGGTATATCCGCCCGCGTATTTGGCGCAGATGAGATTGGCTTTTTCCAGCGCGGCTTCCGTGTCGACTTTCTGCTCGCCGGTGTCCTTGTCGTTAAGCCCGATATACAGCGTGTACTTTTCGCCCGGCTCGGAATCCTGTCCTAATATCTGTGTCTTGCGAGCGGATTGGGTGTCGGAGGCGCTGATGAGGTTCTCCGGCACATTGATGTTGACGGTGTTGCCGCAGGACACAAGCGAGCTGACGATCAGGGCTGCCATAATGGCGGATACGATTCTTTTCTTCATGATGATACCTCCTGTAAGACAGTATAAAAAGTAAAGAATGGAAAATTGCTTCCGCGTAAGAATGTGTGACGGCAAGGAACGGATAGCGGAAGAACGGAAAGACGGAAAAAAACAAAAATCCCCTGCCGCAAAAAACGACAGAGGACGAAATTTACCGGTCAATTCCGTGTTACCACCTCTATTTGCTCACGCCTCGCGGCGGTGAGCCTCCGTGAGTGACGGCAATTACGCGATGAAAAGCGATCACTCCGCGCTGTAACGTGCGCCCACGTCCGCGCCTACTGAATTGACCGGAAGAAGCCAATCTTTCCGCGCGGCGGCTCCGCGATGTATTTCGCCCCCCGTCCGCGCCGCCTTACACCTGCCGGCGGCTCTCTGTGGCTGAACGGAATGGGTTACTTCTTCGCATCATTGCCTTGTTGAAATTATTAAAACACAATTATTTTAAAATGTCAAGTGTTTTTTTGGTTGCAATATGAGGTGTAATGGTGTATGATTATAGACAGAATCATTCCATCGTTTTTCTTGAACAAAACACAGGAGGTTTTTCATCATGGCGGCGGATTTCGGATTTATTCCCAACGAACAGCCGGGAAGTTATTTCATCAGCTACAATTCAGAGGATGCGGACAGGGTCGCGCCCATCGCCCGGCAATTGCACGAAAGCGGCGTGCCGGTGTGGTATGATCAGGGGTTGGTTTACGGCAAAAGCTGGAAGGCACAGATTGCAAGGCACATCGAAAGCTGCAAGGCGGTCATCCTTTTTGTCACAAAAAGTCTGCTTCAGCGCAGAGAAGGTTCCTATGCCCAGATCGAATACGAACTGGCAACCGATGACTATGATAAGACGGTTTATGTGGCGTTTCTGGACGAGATCAAAAGCCGCGATGTTGTCACTGAAAATAAGGTATGGTGGCACGAGATCAACCGTCTGCACTGCATAGCCAATGCCGACGCAAAGAAAATCATGGCTGCCATCGGCTTCACAAACAGAAGCAGCGCGGCGGCGCCTTCCAATTCGGCAGAGGAAAATTTCCGGATCGGCGATGACTACTATTACGGACAAAACGGCAAGCCGCAGGATTACGCCTCTGCGGCGAAGTATTACCGCCTATCCGCCGCTCAGGGGGATGCTCCGGCGCAGCGCGTTCTGGGCTATTGCTATTATCAGGGATTGGGCGTGGCGCAGGATTACAAAGAAGCGGTTCAGCTGTACCGCCTTGCCGCCGCTCAGGGGG
>ONDC01000189.1 GCA_900316495.1 uncultured Eubacteriales bacterium | reverse complement strand
GGTCGCCGAAGGTGCATTTATGTTCGGGCATCGTCAACTCCTCCTGTTCCATGCTTGGACGGCCTCCTTTTTTGTCTTGAATATCAAAGCCAGGTGAAAACAGTTGCCGAGGCACATAAATTCAGTATCGCAGCCGACTGTCCAGAATCCCGCGTACTCTATTCCGTCTGGTATTTGGATCACCCTCGCAGGTTTTCCGCAGAACGGGCAGGGCTTCAATTCCGGTTTATTCATTCAGCTTTCCTCCTCTCATATCCGCGCCGCATTCCGGGCAGTAGGGCGTGGTGGTTTCCGGGTCGTCATGCTCATAGCCGCACCGGGAGCAACGGCAATAGCCGTATTCGTCCTCCAGCCATTGAGGGGCGGTCAGCTTTGCAACCCTGATTCTTTCAAGCTGCCGTTTGATCTTCTCGTCCATAATGCGCTGGACATCATGTTCCAATCCTTCGACAAAGATCATCTGGTCTGTCATAATCAGAATATCCGCGATTTCTTCCGCGAGCGCAAAACGCGCCGCCGCCAGTTCCTTTGCAGGCGTACCCTCATCCATCCGATCTTTGCGCAGCTTGATAGCTGCTTTTCCAAGCTCCGCCGCTTCTTCTGCCGTCTGGATCAACTGTTCTTCCTCGCCATAATATCCGACGATGAAGGCGATTGCCTTGTTATACATCATTTGTAATGCCTCTCTTGTTCCACGCTTCGATAGCGTACCGTTTTGTATCTTCCCATGATTGATAAGGCAGTCTAAAGCAGGTAATCGTTTTCGCTTGGCAACTCGTACATTGCACAAACGCCTGCTTCCTGTCCGGTTTCTGTTGATAGGGCATACCAAGTTTCAATTTGGCTTTGCCTCCGCAGAACGGACAGGGCTTCAATTCCGGTTTATCCATTATCACTCACCTCCAACAGATCAGGTTTGTCATAGATATTGCCGATGACCTCGATATCGTCTTCATCTGCCACGCAAAGAACGCAAATGTTACTGTCAATTCGAAAGCAGAAGTCTTCATAAAACACAGGGCAGGCTTCGGGCTTATAACCGTGCGGAAGGATAATATCGCCCTCAAAAATTCTCCTGCCATTCTTATCTTTCATTCCCGTGTATTGACCGACGGTTTCAGGAATAACTTTGAACATTTCAAAACAACCCGCAACAAGCCCGTGGTCTTGAATGATAAAAGAATCTACGCTTTGCCCGAAATACCCCTCTATCCATTCTCCGGTGTCCGAGCGCTTGCCTCTGAATAATATCTCTCTGTTCACTGTATTCAATCCTTTCTCTTAACTTTGCCAACCCTCGCTTTCAGTGCGTCAAGAAGCCCCTGCTGGGTGTCCTGCTTGCCCTCCAGCGCGCGGGACACTTCTTCGTCCATGCCGTCTACTACCGACAGCCGGTGAATGATAACGGGGTACTGCTGCCCCTGACGGTGAAGCCGCTTGTTTGCCTGCTGGTAAAGCTCCAGCGACCATGTCAGACCGAACCATATCACATGATGACCGCCCTGCTGGAGATTCAGCCCGTAAGCACAGCTTGCCGGATGCGCAAGAAGTATGTCGATCTCCCCGCGGTTCCACGCTTCGGCGTCATCCTTGTCACGGTAGGCACGCACACGGCAGCTTCCGGCCAGCGCGGAAAGGATCCTGTCCCTGTCGTGCTGGAAGTTGTAGAACACCAGCGCGTGCTGCTCGTTTAACTGCTCGATCAGCTCCAGAAGGGCTTCCAGCTTGCAATCGTGAATGTGATTGACGTGTTTGTCACCGTCATATATCGCGCCGTTGCACAGCTGCAGGAGCTTATTGGAAAGCACCGCCGCCGTTCCCGCATCAATGACCGTGTCCTCGTCGATTTCCAACAGCATTTCCTTCTCCATCTGGCCGTAAGCCCGCCTTGCCTTTTCATCCAAGATTACCGGGACAACGTCCTCTACACAGTCGGGAAGCTCTAAATAGTCCTGCGCCGACATACTCACGCAGATGTCGCTCAGTACCTCGTGGATTCTCTCGTCGGCTCCTTCCTTCGGCGCATAGGAGAAAATCTGTTCCCTGCTGCGCTTGTCCGGCACAAAATACCGTTCACGGTAGGCGGTGAGCGTTCTGCCCAGACGTTCGCCCCCGTCCAGCAAATATATCTGCGCCCACAGGTCGGTCAGACCGTTCGGCGCGGGTGTGCCGGTTAGCTCCACCAGGCGGCGTATCTTTCCGCGCACCAGCTTCATCGCCTTGAATCGTTTCGCGTGGGGGTTCTTAAAGCTGCTTGCCTCGTCCAGCACCACCATGTCAAACGGCCATGCGTTGCGGTAGTAATCCGCCAGCCATACGACATTTTCGCGGTTGATCACATAGATGTCCGCGGGCGTGTTCAGCGCCTTCACGCGCTTGGATTCGGAACCGAGAACGGTGACAATTTTCAGGGGTTTCAAATGATCCCACTTTTCCAGTTCCATGATCCACGTTGCCTCCGCGACTTTTTTCGGAGCGACGATCAGCACCTTGCCGACGGCAAAGCGATTGAATTTCAGCTCATTGATCGCGGTCAGGGTGATGATGGTTTTACCCAGC
>ONDC01000188.1 GCA_900316495.1 uncultured Eubacteriales bacterium | reverse complement strand
CTATGCCGACCCGACCGCCTACGGTGCGCTGTCGGTGATTGAAAAGGAAGAAAAAGCGGCGCGTCCGAAATTCCGGCCGCTCGTCTATATATGCAGCCGCTTCGCCGGAGACGTTCCGGACAACACCGAAAAAGCGAAGGAATACAGCCGCTTCGCCGTGGACAGCGGCGCGATTCCCGTTGCGCCCCACCTGCTGTTTCCGCAATTCATGGACGAAGGCGCCGAGCGCGACCTTGCGCTCTTCATGGGAATGGTGCTGCTCTGCCGCTGCGCCGAGATATGGGTGTTCGGCGAGAGGCGGTCAAAAGAAGAATGACGGTGCGGTATTTTACCGAAAATTGCGAGGAGGTTATACAATCATGCGGGAATTGAAAATCGCCTACGGGCAGAGCAGTCACGCAAAAAAATGGTCGAATAAGACGATTCTTTTCGACGATCTGTGTGAGCGCCTGAAAATCACCATCAGAACGCCGGAATCGGCGGAGGAATACGCCTCCATGAAATCCGATGAACGTCGGGCGGCAAAAGACCACGGCGGCTTTGTCTGCGGCGCATTGAACGGCGGCAGAAGGCTTATTCAGAACGTCGCCTGCCGCTCGGTGGTAAACCTGGACGGAGACTATGTGACGGCGGCGTTTCTGGAAAATTATCCGGCCATGATGAAATACCGCTCCTGTCTTTATTCGACCCACAGCCACACGCCGAAGTCCCCGAGAGTCAGGATTCTGATTCCGCTCACAAGAGACGTCACGTCGGAGGAATACGTCGCCGTCGCACGTTACACAGCGCAGGAATTCGGCATGGAACTGTTTGACGAATGTTCCTATATCCCCAATCAGATGATGTACTGGCCAAGCACACCTTCCAACGGCGAATATCTGTTTCAGCAGACAGCGGGCAAATGGCTTGACCCGGATATCATACTGTCTGAACATCCGGAATGGAAGGACGTCACACGGCTCCCCACATCGTCCCGTGAGAGCGAGGCGAAAACGGTCAGCGGCAAAAAACAGGCTGACCCGCTGATGAAGGAAGGCATTGTGGGCGTGTTCAACAACGCCTACTATCCGGTTACCCTTGCTATCGGGAAATTTCTGTCCGACGTCTATGAGCCGTCCGATGACGAGAACCGTTACCACTATAAGCAGTCGGTAAGTCAGGCGGGTGTGGAAATCAAGGACAACGGCAGATTTGTCTACAGTCACCACGCCACCGACCCGGCATTTCTCAGGCTTTGCAGCGCGTTCGATATCGTCCGCATTCACCTGTTCGGCAACGATGACGAAAAAAAATCCTTCCGCGCGATGGCGGATTTTGCGTCCAGGGATGACAATGTCAAACTGATGATCCTCGCGCAAAGACAGGCGGACGCGGCGGATGATTTTGCCCTTCCCTCTGACGAGGATGATTCATGGAAGAAAAAGCTCGAATGTGAAGATCACTCCACCGTGCTGAAAAATTCCCTCCGCAATATCACGCTGATCATGGAGAACGACCCGAACCTCAGAGGCATCGTATTCAATCAGCTGGCGGACGGCATGGAGATAAAGGGCGAGGTGCCGTGGAAGCACCCGGCGCGGTTCTGGCGCGACGCGGACGACGCGCAGCTCATCAGCTATGTCGATTCGCATTACGGCACGTTTTCGGAGCGCAATTACCGCATCGCCGTCATGAAGGTATCGGACGACCGCTCCTATCACCCCATCCGGGAGATGTTCGACCTGCTGCCGGAGTGGGACGGCGTGAAACGCGCCGAGAGCGTTCTCATCGACTATCTCGGCGCGGAGGACAACGTCTACGTCCGGGCGGTCACAAGGAAATCGCTGTGCGCCGCCTATATGCGCGTGCATCATCCGGGCATCAAATTCGACACCATGATCGTGCTGAACGGCTCCCAGGGCATCGGCAAAAGCACGCTGATCGCGAAGCTCGGCATGGAGTGGTTCTCCGACAGCCTTGCGCTGTCCGACATGAACGACAAGACCGCCGCCGAGAAGCTCCAGGGCTACTGGATTCTGGAAATAGGCGAGCTTGCCGGCATGAAAAAAGCCGATATTGACAAGGTCAAAGCGTTCATTTCCCGTCAGGACGACAAATACCGCGCCAGCTTCGGAAGACGTGTGACGCCGCACCCGAGACAGTGTATTTTCTTCGGCACGACCAACAGCGAAAACGGCTACCTCCGGGATATCACCGGCAACCGCCGCTTCTGGAATGTGAAGGTATCGGGGCAGGGAAAGCATAAGCCGTGGGAATTATCCGATGAAGACGTCAGGCAGCTATGGGCGGAGGTCGCCGTAATGGCTTCATCGGGAGAAAAGCTGTATCTCGACGCCGACCTGGAGGCGTTTGCCAAAGAGGAACAGCGTCAGGCGATGGAACAGGACGACCGCGAGGGCATCGTCAGGCAATATCTCGATCTTCCATTGCCGGAGGATTGGGACAGAATGGATTGCTACCGGCGCAGGGAATATGTCCGCGACACCGACGACCCCACCAGACCGGCCGGCACGGTTCAGCGCCGGACCGTGAGCAACATTGAAATCTGGTGCGAATGCTTCGGCAAAAACAAGGAAGAAATGCGTCCCTCCGACTCCTATGCCATTTCGGCGATTATGGCGAGAATCGAAGGATGGGAGAAAAACGGTATCCGCTGTTCGCTCCCCATTTATGGCAGACAGCGCGTCTATTCCAGGACAACCTGACCCGTCCGCCACTCGTCCGTCAATTGTCCGCAGGCTGAAAAGCCCATAACCACGGGGCTAAGAGCAGCTCTGCGGACAACCGGACAATAAATTCTATATGAGAGTAAATTGATTAAATTTAAGATAAATCAAATGACACGTCCGCATATACGCGCGCGT
>ONDC01000224.1 GCA_900316495.1 uncultured Eubacteriales bacterium | reverse complement strand
GGCATAGCCTTCCGCATTGTACTTGTTCATTTTTGATCAGTCCTTTCTGTAAAAATCCGATGTAAATCCGTCCGCCCGGAGCAGCAGTCCCTTCGCCCATGGCGGCGTTTTTGCCATTTGCCGGCATACTTCTTCCAGCGACATTCCTTCCTCCGCTTCGATGATCAGCTCGTCATGGACGTGCGCCACAATGCGGCAATTCCGCAGCGTTTTCATGGCATAGCAGAGAATATCCCGGGAAATGCCCTGCACGATATTCTCCACGAATTTGGGGCCGTAGCTTTTCAATCGTTCCCATTTCTTCACACCGCCGATGCCCTCGTAGGTGACGCACTCGCCGCCGAAGCGGTTCTCATCGATGCGCGGCTTTACATAGGCGAGCTTTCTGCCGGACGGCAGCGCGATGAACAACATTCCGCTGCGGCAGAAGAATTTCAGCACGGGAAGTTTCGAGTCAATATGATGCTTGACGGCGTTCTTGACGCAGCGGTCAACCTCCCACCACAGCTGTACGATATTGGAATTGGACTCCCGCCATGCCGCCACCAGCGGCTGCAATTCGCTCTCGTCAAGACCCATTTCCAATGCGCCCATTGCCTTCAATGCCCCAACGGAGCCGCCGTAGCCGCAGTTGTGGACGAGCCTTCCCGATACGGTAAAACGATGATGTCGTCCGGCATTTCGTATGTCATAAAGTCGAGCCGTGCGCTGATGATTTACTGATGCTGTGGTTTCTCCTGTTTGTAAGAGACGCGCGCCGCAGCCGGCGGCGACTCCAAAGTAAATCGGCTCCGGTTGCCCCTCGACCCATACGAGATGATCGGGGGTTGCGGTGAGTCCTTCATAAGTGATTACCTCCCTTTCGCCTTTGTAGATCACGCCGTCATGTGACACCCACGATTGCCCGTCCCAGAGCTTCATACCGGTGGTAACTTTTTCGATGGGCACAAGCCCCTGATCGGTCAGTACCAATTCACCTTCCGCGATACAGGCAAGCTCGGTTATTTTCCCTTTCTGCCTGAGTTCTCCGTTGATGCCATGCTTTACCACGGGTACCTTGAACATTCGTGAAGCGGTGGAGCAGTAAATATCGTCACCTCTGGCGAAGGCTTCCGATTTCCAATTCTCCCCCGCAAGCCACGCGATCACTCTCGCTTCAATCGCCGAAAAGTCCGCCACGATGAAGCGGCTGCCCTTCTTTGGGACGAACGCCGTGCGGATGAGCTGGGAGAGCGTATCGGGAATGTCCTCATACAGCATTTCGAGCGCGTCACTATCGCCGCATTTTACCAATGCCCGCGCTTCCTCCAGATCCGGCAGGTGATTCTGGGGCAGATTTTGCAGCTGGATCAGCTTGCCACTAAAGCGCCCGGTGCGATTGGCACCGTAGAACCGGAACATTCCTCTCGCGCGGCGGTCGGCGCAGACGGCGTTCCGCCGGCGGACAGGTCTGCATCAGGGCGGCGACTTCCTTCTTGCCGAGGGAATCCACGTCCATGCCGTTTTGGGAAAGCCAGTCCTTCATCTGCTGCACGGAGTTGGGATTTTCCATTTCGGTCATGTGCTTCATAGCGGCGGTGAGCTTTTCCCTGGAAAGCGCGTCCAGACGCAGCGCCTGTTCCACCAAATCCATATCGACTTCAATGCCCCGGTCGTTGATTTCCTGATCGATGCGGTATTCCTCCCAGATCGCGGACGACACGGGAAATTTTGACAGACGTTGGCGGATGGTTATTTCCACCTCGACGTCGCGAAGATTGTAGGCTTTGAATTGCGTCCATTTGTCATGCGCGTGAAAGGGAAAATTCCTCGTCCGTCCGCCGTTCGCTTTGGTCGGAGCGCAGGGCGTACAGAAGTATCTGATCAATTCCTTGCCTTCGGTCAGCTTTTGCTTTTCCAGACCGAGAACAGCGCCCACGCCTTCCAGCGATAGCGGCAGCCCCAGCGTCGCCGCCCAGACCATCGAGCAGCGCCAGCCTTCGGGAGAGAGAAAGCGTTCGCGGCTCATACCGAGATCGGAGAGATAGCGCGACAAACAGACTCGTTCAAAGTTGGCATTGAAACACCATTTTTCCACGCTTTCATCGGTGAGAGCGGCGATAATTTCATCGGGAATGGCTTCACCGCCTGCAAGGTCAATCACCTTCACATCGCCATCGTCAACCGCATATCCGAAGAGCAGTATCTCAAAATCCGGCGATTCCGCATATTTATACTAGGTTTCCAAATCTATGGACAAATTCTTCATATTCACCGTCCTTCCGTCAAGGAGAGCGGCGGGATTTTTCTGAAAATCCTCACCGCCCTCGGTACGGTCAGTTAATCATTTTTTATTTCATGCGTCTGGCTCTCTCGCGTCTTTCCTTCATTTCATAACGCTTCTCGCGCTTATCCTCGTGGATGATGTTCTGAATAAAGCCGGCGGTCAGAGTCACGCACATGGCGATGAAGCAGATCAGAAGGACGTTGACGAGAAACAGGGTAAATCCGTGTATCATATTTCCGGCTCCTTTCAGAAGAGGAAATCTTCATCGTCATCGGTGGCGAAATCGTCCTCCGCGCGGGACTTGCCGCCGAGCGGTTCGCCGTCGCGGATTTTCTGGAGATTGTT
>ONDC01000186.1 GCA_900316495.1 uncultured Eubacteriales bacterium | reverse complement strand
CGTGCGAAGAAACCGCAGTGTGGGGAACAAGATCGAAAACTCAATCGACCTTGCCATCGACGAGCAGCCGGACGATTCACTCATCAAGCCATTTCTGATTAAAAACAAAGCGGAGGTAAAGAGTATGTTTATTACGGAATACGATGAACAGAGAGCCTTTGCCGAAACAAAGGCGGAGGGCTGGATAGAAGGCCGCGAGGAAGGCCGCGAGGAAGGCAGAGCCGAGGGCGGTCTGGCAATGCTTGTGAGGCTTGTCAAGGACGGTCTGCTGACGGTGACACAGGCGGCGGACAAGGTCAATATGACGGTGCCGGAGTTTGAAGCCGCCATGCACGCGATCTGACGCGTACAGAAAAAACGGAAGAATCACATTAGTCCCGTCCGCGGAAGGAAGCATCCTTGAGCGGGCGGGACATCTATTTATGCCAAAAAACCAAGCCAAAAACTGTTAAAATATGAAAAACTATATATTGACTTTTGGAATTTAATCTGATAATATAAGTGCTAATGGTCTTGATTTTGCATGATAGCAATTTTGAAGTTCTATTCGCCGCCGTATGCGACAAGAAGGCAGGTATCAAGCAGTTATTATATCATCATCCTCGGTGCGCGCGGCAATGAAAAAAACAGAGAAAAAACTAATACAGCAACAAAAAGGGCAGCAATCCTTGGAAGGGGAAAAGCTCCTTCCGTATAATTAATTCCGGAAAACCCGGATTAATTCTATATTTACTGCGATTTGCCTCGGCTTGGTAGCCGCTTATCCCTGCGGTGCGGCTATGTCGGGCAGAAAGCAAAATTTCAGTAAAGGGGGATGTGTGCTAATGTCTGAAAACATCATTAGTCTTAAAAACATCTCGGTGTCGTTCGATGGGGAGGTTATCCTTGACAGGCTTAACCTCGATATAAAGGACGGCACTTTTGTGACGCTGCTGGGCCCCTCGGGGTGCGGCAAAACAACGACCCTCCGAATTATTGGCGGTTTTCAGGAACCGGACAGCGGAGATGTTTTTTTTGGTTCGGAACGGATCAACGATCTGCCGCCCCACAAGCGCAAGCTGAACACGGTGTTCCAGCGGTACGCGCTGTTTCCTCATCTGAATGTGTACGAAAACATCGCGTTCGGCATGAGGATTCAGAAAAAGAGCGAGGCGGAGATCAGGACTAAGGTCGCGGAAATGCTGAAGCTGGTTTCGCTGGAGGGCTTTGAAAAGCGCAGAACCTCCACGCTATCGGGCGGACAGCAGCAGCGCGTGGCGATTGCCAGGGCGCTTGCCAACGATCCGCGCGTGCTGCTGCTGGACGAGCCATTGGGCGCGCTCGACCTCAAGCTGCGCAAGGAAATGCAGGTGGAGCTGAAGCGCATTCAGAGCCGGCTGGGAATCACGTTCGTTTACGTCACCCACGACCAGGAGGAAGCGCTGTCGATGTCAGACACGATTGTCGTCATGAATCACGGCGTAATTCAGCAGATCGGCTCGCCCATCGACATCTATAACGAGCCGGAGAACGGCTTTGTTGCTGATTTTATAGGCGAAAGCAATATTGTCGACGGCATTATGCACGCCGACTGCGACGTGGAATTCTGCGGCGCGAGATTTGAGTGCGTGGATACGGGATTTGCCAAGGATGAGGAAGTCGACGTGGTTGTGCGTCCCGAGGACGTCGTCGTCGTGCCGAAGGAGGAAAGCGCGCTCAGGGGAACGGTCACGTCCGTCACCTTCAAGGGCGTTCACTACGAGATGTATGTAGACGTGCCGGGCGAAGAGGAGGAGTGGATCATCCAGTCCACCGTCGAGCAGGAGGAAGGCAAGGAAATCGGCATGACCGTGATCCCCGAAAACATACACATCATGAAGAAATACACCGGCGACTACGCGAGCGACATAGACTTTGAGTGACGGAGGGCTGAGAATGAAGAAGGATTCATGGATCGCCTCGCCGTTCATGCTGTGGGTGGTCATATTTACGATAGTCCCTCTCGCGATGGTCTGCTGGTACGCGTTCACCGATGCGACGGGCGCCTTCACGCTCCGCAATATTGAAACCATCGGAACCTACTGGGGCTATCTCAAGGACTCGCTGATCATGGGCGCGGTGGCGACGGTTTTCTGTCTGCTGCTGGGGTATCCCGTGGCGTATGTGATGTCAAGGGCGAGCTGGATGACGCAGCAGACGTTGATGATGCTGCTCATGCTGCCCCAGTGGATGAACTTTTTGCTGAGAACCTACGCGTGGATGACGATTCTCGAAAACAACGGTCTGATCAATACCCTGCTCGGAAGACTCGGCATTGGTCCCTTCCAGATGATCAACACGAAGGGCGCGATCGTACTCGGCATGGTCTACAACTTCCTGCCGTATATGATACTGCCCATTTATTCCGTGATGGAAAAGATCAACGGCAGCCTGTTTGAAGCGGCGAATGATCTTGGCGCAAACAAGTTTGAAACATTCCGCCGGGTGGTGCTGCCGTTGAGTCTGCCAGGCGTCATCACGGGCATTACGATGGTGTTCGTCCCGTCGGTCAGCACCTTTGTCATTTCGCAGATGCTCGGCGGCGGAAGGAATCCGCTCATCGGCGACGTCATCGAACGGCTGTTTGTCGGCGCGGC
>ONDC01000046.1 GCA_900316495.1 uncultured Eubacteriales bacterium | reverse complement strand
AACTCTTTTTAAATAGCATCATCAAACGTGACTATTACTTTATTATATCACAAAATGTCGGAAAAATCAAGCTTATGCCTTATTCGGCGACTGGTGGCGATAAAAACGCCCAGATGCCCTAGGTGATATAAAGATAGTTACATATATCGCTCCGCTTGTCCGACAAAAATACTCCCCTTCACAGAGGAGTATTTTCATGCTTTTGGCTCGGCAAATTAGATATTGCCTAATTCGTCTTCGGCCGGCTCAATTGCTGGTTCTTCTGTAACTGCTTCTTCTACAGGTGTTTCTTCATTGGAAGATACTTCTTCTGCGGGGGAAGTTTCTGCAACCTTGTTCTTTTCGTCGATGGTGGCCATGACCTTCTTCTCATTGTAGAAGCCGAGGATCAATGCGCCGAGCACGCAGAATACGACCGCGACGACGCCGACGATGGTCATGCCGAGTACGGAGGCGGTGATGTCATTGCTGTTGGTGTTTTGGGTGGTGCCGATGATGGCAAGGGAGGTGAAGATCAGCATAGCCAGCGACTGACCGAACTTCATAGCGAATGTTCTCGCGGCGAAGAACATACCTTCGCGATTCTCGCCTGTTTCAATGCCGTCAGCTTCGGCAACGTCGGCGACGATAGACTGCGGAATGATGCCCAGCAGAGCCATCGGGAACGCCGCGATGACGCAGATAGCGATACCGAAGTAAACGCCGGGAATGGTGCCCATTTCGAGCAGACCGGGATTTTCGGCTGTGCCGAGGATGCCGATCAAAGTGGCAACCACATAAGCGAGAGCCAGTCCGAGGAAGCCGGAGATAACGAGCTTCTTTTTGCCGAATTTCTTGACCAGACCGGAAACGATCGGATAGAAGCAGGCGGAAAGAACAGTCATGCCGCCGAGGAAGTACATGGTGAAGGACTCGTCAATGTTCATGGAAACCTTGACAAAGAAGGGAAGACCTGTCTGGAAGAGCGTCAGACCGACCCAGTACATAATATCCGAGCCGACAAATGTGCGGAAACTGCCGTTGCGGAAGGTCGCGCCGAGGGATTTGAACATATTCGCCTCAGAGGGCTTGGTATCGACAAATTCCTTTTCCTTGAGGCAGAAGGTGGGAATCAGCATACAGAAGCAGGCGATGACTGCCAGCACGATAAAGCAGATGCGATAGCTCCATGCGAAGCCGTACGATTCGCGGAGCATACCGGCGAAGACAAAGGGAGTGTAGGCAAGCATGGTGCCGGCGAAGAATGTCAGGGAGATGGCTGTGGAGATGTACATGCGGTCGTCCTGCGTTTTGCCGAATTCGGAGATGAGGGCGTTGTAGGGCGTGCAGTACATGGTCATAAAGAGATAGAACAGCACGATGAATACCGAGATCCAGATAATGTTGGTGCTGCTGATCGCTTCGACGGGGGCACAGAAGAGCAGCACGGTCACAGCGGAGAGCGGGATGGCGGCTTTCTGCATGAAGGGGATGCGTCTGCCGCGCTTGTTCTTGCTTCTGTCGGACATAGAGGCGATAAGGGGATCGGTGACCGCGTCAAACACACGGGAAAGTGCGGTGATCAGACCGAGGATGGTGAGGAATCCACCGATGACGAGACCGGGGACAATGTACTGCTGCGCGCCGCCTTCAATATCCGACTGTGTGGGAAGGTAGAAGGTGACGAACCACGCGCTGATGATTCCGCTGAGCATTGACCAGCCGAGCTGTCCTACTGCAAAAATACGCATTTGTCTTTTAGTTAATCTTTTCATGTTGTCCTCATTGAATATTAAAAATTAGAAGAAAAGCATGGCGCTGTGCGGATTATGCGCTGCGTGCTTTGTTTATTTATTTGTTTTTCAAACCCATTGCTAATTTAACCACATTGTACGCGCCGTCGTAAATGCCTGTCGCCTTATTCTGCTTGATTTGCTCGCACATTCCGTTGAACAGTGCGTCCTCGTTCATGAACAGGTCGAGCATCTGCAGGGTGTGCGGCACGTCCTCACATTCCAGCGTGCCGTCGCCGATCTCCGCCGAGTGAATCGCACCCCACTTCTCGTGACCGCCGATTCTCTTGAGGAAGAGCTTGGGAACCGGGTAGAACGCCAGCTCGCTCGGCTTGGTGACAAGCACGTCGGCGGAACGCATGAGCAGATTGGTGCAGTACACTGCCTCGAAGATGTTCTCGTGCCAGAAGGCGTGTATGCCCTCCACATCGCCGTCAATTGCCGAAGCCGCGAAGGAATTGGTGTCCGTCCAGTCGTTGAAATGCTCGGTGCTGATGTCCTTAAGCCCCTTGATTCTCTTGCAGAGCGTTTGCCAGACCTTCTTGTAATCACCGACGTTGACATAAAGCGCCGCCTTCTTCTCCTTGATGAGCGGGAGAAGGTGCTTGATGATCGCCTCGAACAGCTCCCGCTGCGCGCCTGCGCCGCCGATCGTCAGCAGGAAGCGCATGGGCTTGCCATCGGCTTTCCGCTTCATCCTTGCGTCGCAGTCGGCTTCAAGGTTGGCGACAAGCTCGTGGTCGATGTAATGCCCTGTGTAGACCAGACTTTCGGCGGGCATGGGCTTGAGGACGTCCTTCTCCTGCATGCCGTTGAGAATGCGGTAGCCGATGTAGCTCTGATGCGTCTGGATGGTGTGGACGCTGCCCTCGGCGAAGTGCAGCGCCATCGGCCAGTTGTCGGGAATGGCGTTGACGACGTGCTGCATCCCCGCGTGAATCGCCGCCTGCGCAGGCCAGACGTGGGTGCCGATGACGGGTATTTCCTTCGGCACGTTTCTGTACACCGGCGCCATTAATTCAGCGTTCTTCTGGTCGCCGGCATTGTAGGTGAGCTGCCGGAAACCCTCATAATTGAGCGGCTCCCAGTACTTCTTATTGAAGAGCTTGCTCTTCTGGGAAAGGCGAGAACCCATGGAGTAAAGGTCGTTCTGCGCGCTGATCACCTTGGTGCAGGTGGTGGTGGGGTAGGAATTGAGGTCCATCCAGTAGGGTGTGTAGCCCAACGCGTGCGCCGCAGAAGCCATGGCGATGGAAATGCGGTAGTGCCCGAAGCCCATGCGGATGTTGCCGACGATAATGCCCTTTTCGGTGTCAAAGGGAAGGTCGCCCTCGCCCTCGTCCACGCGGATGTCATACACGCCGAGCGGTTCGTTCAGGATGACATTCGGCACCAGCTTGACCTTATAATCCGCCGCGCTGTCGTCGCCATATTTTTTGGCAAATTTCTTCTTGGATTTGGCGGCTTTTTTGATCGCCTTTTTGCTGATGGGATTGCCGAAGATCACGCTTGATTTGTCAGTCATAATGAGAGAATTCCTCCTTCCGGCATGTCAAGGTGAATGTCACTGACGTCTCACAGATCTTGCCGTATCGCAGCGTCAGTGTCGCTTCGCCGCTCTTGCCGATTGATTTGATATATGTCCCGCCGCTGCCTCCGCGAAGCATGACGGTCTTGGGTCCGATGATGTCCGCCGCGCCGGTGATTTCCGCGGTCACGGCTTCATGAAGGAAGGGGAGAGGGTTGCCGTTCTGGTCGATTGCGGTGATACGGACGGCCGCCACGTCGTAGGTCGCCCCTTCATTCAGCTCCGTTGCGCTTGGAATGACCCGGAGTGAAAGCGAAGTGAAGGGAGTTTTGCTGACCGACTTTACCATTTTTCCGTCCTTGACCGCGTCGAAGCGGTAAACCGTCGCCCTGTCGCCCCAGTTGCCGATGTATTTGCCGTAAAGGGCGTAAGCGTCCCCGAAGCTCATATGATACCGCAGCATGAGCCACGCCGCTTTGAACTTGCTTTTGGCTGACAGGGCGTTCATGCCGAAGCGGGTGGATTCGTTGAGAATGTCCTTTGTATAGCGTGCCTGCTTTTTGCTGAAATTCTCGCCCTGTTCAATGCGGCTGCCGATGTAATCGGTCACTTCAATGGGCGGTCTTGGCAGGTGGCGAAAATCGCTGTCTTTATGAGAATATTCCCGGATGAAAACGTCGTTTATATAAAATCTCACGCTGTCCGCATTGGTGATAATAAATACCCGCCCCCGATTGCTCGCGGGATGCTCGCCGATGTCCATTGACGAGCTTATTTCCAACACGGGAAGGTCGTCCTGCATGACGGAATAAACATGCGCTGCGAGCTTCGGGTTGCGGAACATATCGCATACGCCGTGGTAGCATATTCTGTCGCCGCTGCCGAAGTCCTTGTGCGTGTTGTAGTCGAAGAAGCACCAGCCGAAGCAACCGGCGATGTCCTTCCGCGCCCACACGCTGTCCAGCACGCGGACGTGCCGCAGGGCATGCTCCATGCGGTGTTCCTCCGCGTCGTAGATTTTGGTGGGGAACATATGCCCGTTATATTCCGAGATGAGATAAGGACTGTTCATGCGGGAGGTAACGTCTTTTTTGCGTTCACAGCCGTCGTTGGTTCCGTCGTGGATGAAGTCATTGTAGGTGTAGACGTCCTCTAAGAGACTGCTTTTTTTGTGGCAGCGCACGCCGCCGGTCTGCCGCGTCGGGTCAAGCTCATGGGCGGCGGCATTGGTGCGCCGGTAAAAATCGTCGTCGTCAACCGACTCGTTGATTCTCACGCCCCAGAGGATGACGGAGGGATGGTTGCGGTACTGTGTCACCATATCGCGGGTGTTCTGTACTGCCTGCGCCTTCCATTCGCTGTCGCCGATGTGCTGCCAGCCGGGAATTTCCGTAAAGACCAGCAGTCCTAACTCGTCGCAGCGGTCAATAAAATGCTGTGACTGCGGATAGTGTGAAGTCCGCACGGCGTTGAGTCCTAATTCCTTTTTTAAAATATCCGCGTCGTACCGCTGCAGGGAGGCGGGCATGGCGTAGCCCACATACGGATAGCTCTGGTGCCGGTTCAGACCGATCAGCTTTACCTTCCTGCCGTTGAGGTAAAAGCCGTCCTTTTTGAATACTGCCTCTCGGAAGCCGATGCGGGTCTCCACGCGGTCGGTCACTTGCCCGTCCTTTATCAGTTCGCTGACGAGCGTGTACAATGTCGGATTCTTCAGCTCCCATAATCTGACATCCGGCACATCCATTTCGCATGATTCAACGGCATCCGATGAAAGCTCGCAGACCCTTTCGCCATTCAGAAAAACGGAATGCCGGATGGAATCGGGATTGCCTTCAGCCTGACACTGAACGGCGAGTCTGCCGGATTTTTCAGGCATTGCGAAAATATCGGCAATGTGGCACTCATCGCGGATTTCGAGACGCACCTCGCGGTATAATCCGCCGTAGGTCATGTAGTCGATGACGTGACCGAAGGGCGGTATGTTCTGATTCTCCCGGCTGTCCACCTCGATGGAGAGAAGCGCCGTCTGTCCAGGATCCACCATGTCGGTCAGCTCGCGGGTGAAGGAGGTGTAGCCGCATAGATGCCGTTCCCCGCAGGGTTTTCCGTTGACATAGACCTGTGAGCTGTGCGCCGCTCCGTCGACAATGAGGAAAACCCGCTTGCCCTGTGCGCTTTGCGGGATGGGAACGCGCCTGCGGTAGCCGCAGTCCTTCTGATAAAGGCTTTCGTCGAAGTAGTCGAAGGGCGTCATCGCGCAGGAATGCGGCAGGTCGACGGACTGTGCGTCGCATTCATCGCCGGCGGCGAATGCCGGGGTGAACGAATCCACGAATTCCCAGCCGTAGTTTAAATGGACAATTTCTCTCATTCTTTTCCTGTCACTCTCCTTGACGGCTGCATCAAAATTGCCATAATTTTAAAACAATAACTATTCTTTTTATATAATATCATGTTTCTCAATGGATTGCAAGTGATTTATGAGAAATTGCCATCACAAAGAATACAAAATAAAAGAAATAAAAAAGCGTCCCAAGGAGCCAGCCCTTTGAAACGCTTTTTTCAGGATGATATATTTTTTACCACGGCACCTCGATCGGATGGTGTTCTTCATTTCCCAGTGCCATGACAATCGCTTATTCCATTTTCGCCGACAGAAATCGGCTTCCTTTGACTGCGAATCGCCAGTCGCGTGCCGCGTCCTCGCCGGCGTAGTCGATGTTGATCCGCTTTCCCCGGACAATTTCGGGCGTGAACCCATCGTCCTCCAGCCAGAGACGGTCGCCGCAGAGATCCTCGCCGTAGAGGGATCGGTCGATTCCCATGGCAATGCACAGCTTGCCGGGACCGCTGCAAAGGCTCCTGATTTTGTCCGTACCGCGCCGCTGCTTCATTATTTCAATACCGTCAACAGGTTCCAACGCACGCAGAAAGATGCAATGAGGGATTCCTTCAAGATTGACAATGATATTCATGCAGCAGTACATGCCGTAGATGAGATAGACATAGGCGTGTCCGCCCTCCGCGTACATGATGCGGGTGCGCTTGGTGCGCTTTCCTCCGTAGGCGTGGCACCCCCTGTCGCTCTCGCCCATGTAGGCCTCCAGCTCGACGATCCTGCCGGCGGTGCGTCCTTCGGAAGAATCGTGAATCAATATCTTGCCGAGCAGCTTTTCCGCCGCTGTCAGTCCGTCGCACAGATAAAAACCGCGCGGCAGCTTTTTGTGTTCTGGCGTCATGTTCATAATGAAAATACCTCACTCGCTCAGTCGGGAGTCGCGGGGTTCTGCAGGGCATAGTCGTTTGCCGTCTCCTCCGCCTCCTCCTGCAGCTCGACGTACTGCTCAAGACAGAGGTCGTTGACGTACATATACGCCGCGTGATTCACGCCGACATACCGGATGTGCCACGGCTCGTATTCAATGCGCGTGATGTCCTCCTTGTCCTTCGGATAACGGATGATGAAGCCGTATTTGTAGCAGTTCTCGGCGAGCCATCTGCCCTCGGGCGTATTGAGATAATCGTGATCGGTGGTGTTGTCGTTGCTCACGTCAATGGTATTGCCAAGCTGATGCTCGGAGTTGCCGGGGGTCTGGGTGGTGTTGAGCGCCAGCGCCCTGGCCTCGGTGGAGGTCTTGCCCTGCGCCATCAGATTGCTGACCGCCTTGTTGTAAAGCTCGTTCTGTCTGGCATAGCTGCGGTAGGCGCTGATGATATGCATTCGTCCTTTGATCTCGCTGTACATCTGCTTATATAGCTTCTTGTAGGCCTCGAATGTCTCTTGGGTTGCATACAGCCCGTAATAGCCGTCGGCCGTATAGTTGTCCGGTATCTTGACAAGATTTGCCGGTACGTATTCCGCGTTGAGGGTGTTCTTGTAGTTGGCAATCATCAGCTTGTCGTAATAGAGTGGCGGCAGCGTGCTGTCGGGCGGGAGCGGCTTGTATTTGGCGATGACCCTTATCTGCGCGGAAACGTCTCCGGAGGCAATTCCCAGCAGCGTTCGTCCGCTTTTCTGCGCCACGATTCTGCCCTTCTGCACGCCAAGTATTCCGTCGTCGGCGATTTCCCATGTGTAGGATACCTCGGCGTTTTTCGGAATGGCGTCGGGCTCGATTTCCACCTCGTCGCCGACATACACGGCGAGCTTGTCGCAGTCAAAGGAGATGGCCTGCAGCTTGCTGTCAAGCTCCCTGATCCTCGTCCTGCCGGGTGAAAATGTTCTTTTGCACATAAACGCCACGGCAATGACGGCGACGAGCAGATAAAGCCATCTTTCTATGGAAAGCAGCTTGATGACGGCGGTCTTTTCCTCGCTTACTTTTATTGTGAATTCCTTTATGTTGATGCACCTCTTGATGGATGTCTGTGATGGTTCTATTGTTTTTTGACGGGTGTGTCAATCCCAGAAAAAGCATTATTGAAAAATTCAGCCGCACATCGGGCATGGTTTCCGACGTGCGGCTGAAGGATTGCTTTGTCAGCCTGCCTTGGAGGTTGATTTTGTCGTACTCTTGGTCGTACCCTTCGCGGTGGTACTTTTGGTCGTACCCTTCGCGGTGGTACTTTTGGTCGTACCCTTTGCGGTGGTACTCTTGGTCGTACCCTTTGCGGTCGTGCCCTTTGTGTTGCCCTTCGCGGTCGTGCTGCCATCGCCGGCGGTGGTGGAGGTGGTCTTGCGGGTGGTCAGCTTGGAATTGGCGATGCCCTTCAGGTTGGGCAGGTAAATACCGTGAATTTCCTTTTCGTTGCCCTCATAGGTCATATCGTCGTCGTAGATGAACTTGATGAGCTTGTCGGAATTGACGTTGAGATTGGCGGCGAGAGCCTCGTTGCCGTTGTTCATCTTCTGGACGGAATAGCTGCCCTTGATGGGGATGGAGATCTGCTTGGTTTCGTAATTGGCTATTTCCGCGGCCTCGGTGACCAGACCGACCAGCTCGCCCTTGCTGAAATCGGTGGTGACGTATTCCAGACAGGCGTAGGCGATGCTCAGCAGATCGACCTTGCCCACGTCCTTCAGCTCGGTCATGATCTCCTTGAGCACCTTGCGCTGGCGCTTGGTTCGTCCGAAGTCGGAGTCGATTTTTCTGATTCGCGCGTAGTTGAGCGCTTCCGCGCCGTTCATGTAATAGGTGCCCTTGCCCTTGCTGAATCTGGGGAAAAGTCCGTATTTCTCGTGACTGCACATGTAACGGGCTTCGGCTCCGGTCACGGTGATTTTAATGCCGCCCTTGCCGTTGAGCTTGCCGATCTTGTTGACGACCGTTTTGAACGCCTTGAAGTCGACGATGATGTACTTGTCGACGTTGATACCTAAATTGGCGGTTATGGTCTGTTTGAGCAGGTCAACGCCGCCTACTGAATACGCCGAATTCAGCTTGGAGCCGTATTTGCCGGGTATCTTGACGTAAAGATCGCGGAGGAAGGAGATCATTTTGAGCTTTTTGTGCTTGCGGTCTATGGTGAGCATCATCATAGCGTCGCTTCGTCCCTCCTCATTCATGGAGCGTCGGTCGCTGCCTATGAGCAGGATATTTTCGATGTCCGAATCAAACAGAATCGGGGTGTCGGGAAGCTCGATCTCGGTGTCGTCCACGCCGTCCATCTCGGCCGCCGCCTCCGCGTCCGCCTGGGCGTTGTAGGAGGAACCGCTTCCGCGCTTGCTGGTGTTGTCGCTTTCCACGAAATTCATCCGGTTGAGAAGCGCGCTGGCGCCCAGTCCGAGCGACATCAGAAACGCGAGGAAGAGACAGATTCCCGTAATGGACGCCTTCTGCCACATTTTCATGGGCTTGCGGTTGCGGGCTTTCTTTTTGCTTCGCTGGGCGTTGTTGATCTCGGCGCTGCCTTCGCCGGAGAGCTTCGGCACGTAATACTCCACATCGCGGATGACGGTGCCGCCCCTCTCCTTTTCCTTGATATGCTCCACTCTTGAAGCGCCGTTGATGCTGTGCTTGTAGCGCTCCTCAAAGTCCTGTTTTCTTTCTCTTCTGCGCTGCGCCGCCTCGCGGAGGGTATCGAGCAGCGGAGGTTCCTCGTCCGGCTCAAGCTGGCGGGCAGGACGTGAGGCTCTGCGCTGAAAACGTTTGGAGGTCTCCGAATGCTCCTTGCCGTCGCTGCCGTAGGTGGCTCCCTTGGGGTGGAAGCGGCCGTCGGGCTTTGGCGCCGCGTCAATGGCTGCCTGACGTTCCTCTTCCTCCTTGCGCAGACGTTCGCTGCGGAATTCGCTCATGGTTTTGGGCTGATACTCTATGCTGTCATCCGGCTCGGTCCTGCGGTTGAAGTCATGGCGGCTGACGCCGCGTTCCACATAGCTGCGGGGCATGGAATTCCTGATGCTCCTGACATTGCGGGAAAGCTCGCCGCGTTCCGTGTTGTCCATCGGCTGTCATCTCCTGTCCTTGTCATATGACCGTCAATTGTCCTTGTATTTCTCACTCTCGTAATCGTTCTTGTAAATCAGCTTGCAAACATATACGTAAAGATCGCGGGTAACGCATAAATTGCGTTGAATCATCTTCCGGTCGGGGTTTTCCCAGTTGTCCGAGGGATAGCGGCATTCAATGTAATATCTGTTGAGCAGCGCCGTTTCGCCGATAAAGCGGTTGAACTGGGAATTGTACTTGCACGCCTGACGGACAAGCCACGAAAGGTTATGCCCGTCGAAGGTCTGTCCGCTCATAAAGAGCAGATACGCCTTCAGCGATTTCTCGATGGTCTGCTGGCAGTGAAAGCCTGCCAGATTGAAGCAGGTGCCGCCTGCCAGGAGCTGCTGCGCCGCGTCAAGGTCCTCGCTTGCGTACTCCATCCATTCAAAATAATGTCGGCTGTCCCGCTTGCCGTGTCTATTCCGACTCATACAGCACAACACCGCCGTTCAGTATACCGCGGTAGGCGAAGGTGCCGGGGTCCTCGATCGCTTCGTTCCACTGATCGTAAGTGTAGACCCGCACGTCAAAGGGCACCTCGCACTCCAGGGTGAGGTAAATCTTCTGTTCGATCTTGGTACATTCGGCTTCCCTTGTGATGACACACAGCTTGAAGGAAACCAGCTCTCCGGCGGGGGTGTGCTTTTCGTTGAATATAATGATCCGCACAGGCTTTACCAATTCTGCGATACGTTCGCACAGCCCCGTGATCCTTTCATCGTATACCAAAAGCCTTCATCCCTTTCGCACCACATAAATTTACATTATAATTTTATCAGATCTTTTCGGGCTTTTCAATAATTTAAAATGAAATATATGTTAAGGAAAATAAGAAACAGGCGCTAATGTGACGTGAATAATGCGACGGAGTCGGGCAATAATAGAATTGCGGATGTTTTTTCAATTATATTGTAAAGAAAGGTCGCAAAAATTATGAGAAGGATTAAATTAGGTTCCCCCATGCGGGTCAGGAAAAGATCTCTCAGCAGCTACGCTTCATTCGCGCTTTTTGTAGCGGCGGCAGCCATCGCGCTCAGCGCGTTGATCCTGCGCGTCGGCAGGGACAGACTGATCGAGGACGGGGAGGAGGACATCGGCATTTCATCGCGTCAGACGGCCGCCACGACGTCGGCACGGCAGATGGAAAATGAACAGACAGCTTCGTCCACCACCTCTAAGACAACAGCGCCGAAGCAGAAGCCCACGAAGCCCACCGTCCAGAAGACGGTCGGGGACGAATACGACGACCACGAGGACAGCGAAGAGACGATCGCCATTCAGGTGCTTGGCAATAACCGCAGCTATGTGCGCCCGTCGGGCGGCGCGATTATCAAGCCGTGCAGCATCAAGGAGCTTGCTTATTCCCGCACCATGAAGGACTGGCGGGTTCACAGCGGGCTTGACCTTGCCGCCGAAAAGGGCGAGGTTGTCAGGTCTGTCGCCGAGGGCAAGGTGTCGGACGTCATGAGTGATTCCCTTTACGGAACCACGGTGGTGATCAATCAGAACGACGGTCTGATGGTCTATTACCGGGGACTCAACAAGGATACCGCCGTCCGGGTCGGTGAGAACATTGCCGCCGGCGCGACCATAGGCACTGTCGGCGAGATTCCCTGCGAATCCGCCGACGGCACACACCTTCATATCGAGGTCATGAAGGAAAACAAATATCTTGACCCGGCGGATATTCTGGGAATTAAATAATGTTTTAGCCCAGATCAACAGAATAGCGCGGTAGTCGTCAGGCGGGTCAAGGATCCTCCTGGCGACTTTCCTTATGCTTTATTTCAATTATGAGACTAATTCTTGCTATTAAATATCAATTTTGAGAAAAATTTTAAAAATGTCCTGCTTACCTCTTGAAATTGTCGCATTTATGTGATAAAATAAATTTGAAAATCTCAAAAATGATACAAAGCGGCGAGAGGTGAGGGGAAAAATGAGCGGGGAAGAAGAAAGCAGCGGCAAATTCAGACAGAAGTGGTACATAGCCATTGACCTCAAATCCTTCTATGCGTCGGTGGAGGCTGTCGAAAGAGAGCTTGACCCGCTGGACGTGAATCTGGTGGTTGCCGACGGCAGCCGCACCGACAAGACCATCTGCCTTGCCGTCTCCCCGCCGCTCAAGGCGATGGGAGTGCCGGGAAGAGGACGGCTGTTCGAGGCCAAGCAGAGAATCAGAGAAATCAACCGCGACCGGCTGACCGCCGCGCCGGGGCATTGCTTTACGGGCAGCTCAGTATTTGCGTCACGGCTGATGAAAGATCCCTCATTGAGTCTTGACATGATCATCGCCACCCCGCGAATGAGACTTTACATGGATTATTCCAGACGTATCGTGGAGATTTACATGCGCTATGTTTCACCGGAGGATATACTTGTCTACTCGGTGGACGAGGTTTTCATCGATGCAACGCCGTATCTGTCCTATTACGGCGTAAATGTACGCGAGCTTGCCGTGAAAATGATACGCGATGTGCTTGACGCCACTCATATCACCGCGACGGTGGGAATCGGTTCCAATATGTATCTGGCGAAGGTGGCAATGGACATCGTCGCAAAGAAAATGCCCGCCGACAGCGATGGCGTGCGGATTGCCGAGCTTGACGAGCTGAGCTACCGGAAAAGCCTGTGGTGTCACCGTCCGCTCACCGACTTCTGGCGGGTGGGGGGAGGAATTGCCCGTAGGCTGGAGAAAAACGGCATTTTTACCATGGGCGATATAGCGCGCTGTTCCGAGGGCGCGCCCAACAGCCTGCACAACGAGGATCTTCTTTACAGACTGTTCGGCGTAAACGCGGAGCTTCTGATCGATCACGCGTGGGGATGGGAGCCTGCCGAAATAGCCGATTGCAGGGCTTACATGCCGAAGACCAAGAGTCTGAGCAGCGGACAGGTGCTTTCCCGGCCGTACACGGCGGAGCAGGGACGCGTCATTGTGCGGGAGATGGCGGATCAGCTTTCGATGAAGCTGGTGAAAAACGGGTTGTTTACCGATCAGACGGTGCTTGACGTATGCTATGATGTGGAGAATCTTCTTGACAAGGAAAGAGCGGAATTATACTGTGGAGAGGTGGTCACCGACTGGTACGGCAGGCGTGTTCCCAAAAGAGTGCATGGCTCCCGCAATCTCGGCAGACACACCGCCTCCACGGAGCTCATTGTGGACGCCGTCAGCGAGATTTACGACAGGATCGTGGACAGTCGCCTGCTGGTGAGGCGGTTTAACCTGTCGGTGTGCCGTCTGATGAATCAGAGCGAGTTGGACGAGGCGGCTTCACAGGGGGTACAGCTGGATTTTTTTGATCTCTTTCCGGAAAGCAGCGTGGAGAAAATCCAGGAAATGAAGCTGAAAAAGGAGCGCCGCATGCAGGACGCGCTTCTTGCCATCCGCGGCAGGTACGGCAAGAATTCCTTAGTGCGCGGTCTCAATATGCGCGAGGGAGCCACCGCCATGGAGCGCAACTGCCAGGTTGGCGGGCACAAGGCGTAAATGATACAGGAATCAGAGGGAGGGGTGACAGATGAACAATGCGCTGATACAGTATGGTGACATTCTGTTTCACCGGCGCCACGTATCGGAAAGCAGACCGCGCATGTCGGTACACTGCAGAGCGGCGCAGTTCGCGCCGTTTGCGGCGTTGACGGGATATGACGACCTGATCAGCGAATCGGCGCGCTGCACCGATGAGGAATCCGAGCTGGACGAGAGCCGGAAGGCAGAGCTGAACGACAGGCTTGTATTTCTGCTCAGCCGCGACGAGGGATGAAAGAAAATCGGGCGGAAGGTATCTGGCGTTTACCGACCGGCTGGTAAGATACGATTCATACAAGCGGCGTCTGGTATTCGCCAGCGGTCTTGCGCTGCCGGTCGACAGGATTGCAGAGGTGAAAAGTCCGGTGCTGGATTCACTTAATTGGTAAATGCCATTGACGCGTACGGAAACCTGTGTTAAAATAAATTTTGCGCTCAATTCGGAAAAATCACGGACAGACAGGGACGGAAGCGCACAGCACAAAGAGGTCTCATCCGAGGAGCGAGTCCCTGCGTATGTTGTCGGGAAACCGGAGCCGGCGGTGTATTATACCGTTGCGGATTCGTCGGGGCTTTTGTTGCTCGGCAGGTCGTACATAGGGGTAAAAACCGACCTGTGCGACTTTTCTCAGGGGCTTTCCTTTGTCAGACAGAAGCCGGCGGAGATCACCGATGAAACATATTCCAATATCTCCGGCAAGGCGGCGACCTCACGGAATTACTACAGTGAGACGGTTTACACATATGAGAAGGATCGCTTCTATTTTGACGTGTATTGCAGGGCATATGAGAACGGGTTTGCGTACCGCTTCGGCATACGCGACAAGGACGGCGGACAGATCAGGCTCTCGGTGACGGAGGAAACGGGAAATTTCTTGATTGCGCCGAAATCGGTTGTCACCGCGCAGCTTGTAGATGATGTCAGTGGAAAATTCTGCTATGAAAACATCTACTCGGAAAAAACCGTCGAATGGCTTTCCGGACATAGCGAGGACTATATCTGCTTTCCTGCTCTTGCCGCTGTCGCGGACGGCGAAGGCTGCCCGTCGGGCAAATATCTGCTGCTTTCCGAAGCGGACATGGTGACCTGTCCGTATCACGGCTCTGTGCTGAAAGCGCAGGAGAACGGCGTATTTGCCCTGCATCCCGCGCCGGTGGCGGGTGACGCGTCCACCGTCATTGTTACGGATTTTCTGTCGCCATGGAGATTTGGCATTTGCGGTACGCCGGGAGAAATTGCCCTGAGTGATCTGGCGGAAAATCTTGCTCCGGCTCCGCAGGGAGATTACTCGTGGGTCAAGCCGGGGATTACGGCGTGGACATGGCTCACGGAAAAGGAAAAGGGGCAGAGGAATCCCCGTACCATCAAAAAATATATAGACCTTTCCGCTGAAATGGGCTGGTCGTATCTGATACTGGACGAGGGATGGCAGCCGAAATCGGAAAAAAACGGAAGGGTTTACGAGGGATATTACCAGTGGTTCGACGAAATATTACAGTATGCCGAGGACAAGGGAATCGGTCTGATTGTCTGGATTAAGTACGCCGATCTTGACACGCCGGAGGAACGGGAGGCGCTGCGCGAATACGCGGCAAAGGGAATCAAAGGCATAAAAGCCGATTTCTTTGACAGCGAGGATCAGATCACCATGAGCGATCTGAGGGAAATATACAGAATCTGTGCCGAAGCGCATCTGATGCTCAACTGTCACAGTGCGGGAAAGCCGACCGGAGAACGTATCCCAATGTCGTCAACAGGGAGGCAGTCAGGGGCGAGGAATACGGTAAATACTTTGTGAACCAGGCGGTCATATGGGCGTACACAAGAAACGTCGTCGGTCCGATGGATCTCACTCCAAGAGTATACCCAAAGTCAAAGTCGAAGATATGCACGACAGGACTGCAACTCGCCTGCTGTGTGCTGTTGGACTGCGGTATGCCCTGCATGGCGGGCAGTGCGGGTGATTACCGCCAATACAGTGGCGCATCATTTTACAAGACGTTTCCGGCAGTGTGGGACGAGACAGTATTCTTGGACGGTGAAGTGGGCGGATATATCACCGAAGCCAGACGTTCGGGCGACGTATGGTATGTAGCGACCGTCACCAAGGACGCAAGGAAGGGTATGTCGCTGCCTCTCAAATTTCTTGGTGAAGGGGACTACGAGGCTGTGATATACAGGGACACAACCAAGAGAAAGCTGAAAATCGACAATAAGACCGTGACCAGATATGATATTTTATCGTATGACCTTTTGGCTGAATCGGGATATGTGGTGAAATTGACAAAAAAAGAATCATAAGAATATGAAAAAAGGAAAATCCCCTGCCGCCTCTTTTTAGGGAGGTGCAGGGGATTTTCGTGTGGATAGAGAGGTATACAGAGTTGGTTGGGAATGTCGTAGTTTATGCGGCGGTTTCCTTCCTTTTGCCCTTGACAAGGAGGAATGCGGTGCAGCCCGCCGCGATCAGCAGAATGACGACGCCCGCTATGACTATCGTTGTCGGAAATTCGGAGGATTCCGAAGCGGTTGTCTGGATCTCCGTGGTGACTTCGGGCGCTTCCCCGTCGTTGGCGGAGATTTCCGTGCCGCCGACATAGAGCTTATAGCCGTTGAGATAGATGTTGCTGTTGTCGGAATCGGCGTTGGTAAGGCTGTCCACGTAGGAATCGCCAGTCAGCACGATCACGGAATCTGCGTCAAGGGTGAGGGAGATGCTGCTGCCCTGATTGTCACCGTTAATGGCGCCCTTATAGGCGGAGCCTTCCGTCATCGACATGGCGAGGGAGGAAATGCTGTCTATCACAATATCGCCCTCGGCTGTCTGGTTGGACATATTGAGCGTGACCTTGCCGCCGTTGGAGCCGCTTTTGCCCCATGCCGACGCTGCCGCCCGGAGGAAAACGCCGGTGGTATCGTTGTTCACAATGGCGTTGTTGGACAGCGTGATGACGCTGGTGGTGTTGGTGATATAGAAGGTGTCGCCCTGGTTGGTGATGATGTGGCTGTTATTGGCGGTGAAATGGGCGGTTCCTTCCGAGGCGTCGCCCGACATGGACTGGTAGAGGAAGATGTTTTTGTAGGTTTCCGACTGGCCGTTGAGCGTGTTGTTGGTGTCGGTGAGGATCGTATTATTGAGCGTAACGGAATTTGCGCCCTCCACGACAACGCCCTCGGAGGAAGTGGAGATAAGCTGCGCGTCATTGACTGTGATGTCGGCGGTGGAATAGATGGCAGGGGAGCCTTGTCCGTGGGTGGTGTAGGTGCCGCCAGTGACGTTCATGGTGCCGCCGCCCCGGTCGCTTCGGATGGCAGCGGAGGAATTGCCCTGCGTCTCCACCGTCAGATTGGTTGCGTTGAGCGTGCCGCCGCCTGTGACCATAATGCCGCCTGAATTGTTGGAACTGGTGCTGACGGTCGTGCCGTTGATGTTGACGGTGCCGGTTCCATAGGCGAAAACGCCGTTGGCGTGTGCGCCGTCTGTCGTGACGCTGCCGCCTTCCATGTTGAGAGTCGCCCCGTTATAGACCAGCACTGCGGCGTTGGTGCCGTAGAAGTCGGAGCTTTCGCTGCTCTCGTCGCCGGATTTGGTGACGGTGATGTTTTTCAGTGTGGATTCTCCGCCCGAAACAAGCAGGGCATTCTCGCCGCCGGTCGTGCTTTTATACGACGCGTCCTCCGCGGTGGCAGAGGAATCGATGGTGCTCGCGCCGGTGTAGCTCACGGACGCGGCGTCACCGCCCCCGCCGGGCGGATTGCTGTCGGAAGAAGCCGCGTAAACGTTTGTCGAAATGACCGACATCGCGAAAATCAGTGAAAGCGCGGTTGCCACGAATCTTTTTTTATTCTCGTTCATAAATCATACCTCCGATTTTTGTTTTTTTCGCGTAAGCTTTTGGGTGATGGCCGATCCGGACTGCAAATTCATTCTGTCCGAACCTTATGGCTTTATTGTAATGGCCTGGACTTAAACATACTTAAAAAAATCGGAGTTATTTTTCTATTCATATACCGAGCATGATGCGGGACAGGGTGGGAGATTTTTTTATCACGTATTTATACAGCAGAATGGGAAGTGTCAGTCCTAAAGCAAATGAAAGCGCGCTGCCGACCGGGCTTGGCATGGACAGCTTTTTGAAAGCGATGCTGCTGACGTGGACGATCCACGGATTGTGCAGCAAATAGATCGGCAGGGAATAATTGCCCAGGAACAAAATCAGCCCGGTGAGCTTTGACGGACAGACGATTAAGAACGAACTGACAACAAAGAAAAAGATGATTCCGATCATGCCCATTGAGGTAAGCCGGAAGGAAAACAGGATTTTGTATAAATACTCGTTTTCCTCGGGGACGGGTACTTTAAAAACCATGTAAAACGCCGCGATCGACTTTAAAAACCATGTAAAACGCCGCGATCGACGCGGGAATTATGAGCCAGTTTTTAAACAAATGCCGTTCGAGTCTGTATTTTTGAAATAACCTGCCGAGTCCGAATGTCAAAAAGCTCCTTCCGGTCTTGGTGAGTATATAATCGTCGCTTTTGAAAATAACGGCTAAAACGGAAAATAGAACAAAGAACAATAAAATGAATTCGATACGGCAGGAAAATTTCCTACAGGAGTAATTGATGAGAAAAACCCAGAACAGCGCGAACAGAAACCAGTACAGCTGTACGTACGAATATCGGAATGTCAGCAGTCCAATAATAACCTGAGAAAGCGAGAGCTTTTGGAAGTCGATCGCTTCCATCAGGGAAGCGCCGCCGGAAAAGGGCAATCGGTACAAGATGAAAGCCCCGAAAAACAGCACGCTTTCCCAGAATAAATACGGAACGCCGAGGGATTTGAATTTTTTTAGCGTAAAGCGCCTGATTCCCATTTGATAATATGCGTCGCTTTTTTTCTGAAACAAGTATCCCGAAACAAACATAAAAATATGCACGTCAATAAAAACGCATATAGAAATAAAAATCATGGATGCGTTTGAATTTAAGAATAGTACTACAGAATGTTGAAGAACCACGAGTAATATTGCGAATCCGCGCATTAATTGCAGCATGTCACGCTCCTCTGTCGGGGTCATGCTGTAGCTGCTCTTTGTTCCTGACATAATCAGATGTCTCCTTGTAGTGATATTTCTTATATTATCCCGTGATCTGCCGCATGATGTAGGGATCCTTGATCTTATCGTCCTGCGCGAAGGTCAGCACCTTGGTCATGATCTCGGCGGTTTTGGGATCCTCGTCGATGAAGGGGAGGAAGAACTTGCTCTTCCTGCCGCTTTGGACGGCAAGCACGTTGATCTGATGTCCGCCGAATTGGTGTATCACGCCGCTGCCGAGGTGAATGCTGTACTTTCCGCGCTTTCCCTCAATTATCGCGTGTGTCTGATCGAAGGTCACGTTGGTCAGTCCGAACAGCTGAAGATTGAAGCTGAGTATCACCTTGCGCATTTCCACGGTGGAATGGCTTGTTTCCGGATCGACTCCGCCCGCGTGGGCGACGCTGACGGCTAAATCCACGTCCCGCATGACCTCGCTGTAGAGAATGTCGGGAATGTCCCGGAGCTTCATCGGCTCATAGGTGCGGCGGTTGACGAATGTCACGCCCTCTAATACCGGTGCTTCTATATCGCCGGGGGAGAACCAGTCGGCGACCGCGTAAATGCCTGCGATCACATTGTCCCTGTAATACACCTTCTGCAAGCCGTCCTCGTAGTCGGCGATCCAGCGCCGTGCCCTGAGCGCCCCGACCGTGCGTCCGGTGGAAATCTGATTGCCGGCAAAGAGCAGGGAACGCGTTTTGTCAAGCTCCTCCGGCAGCTTGACATACAGCTCACGGAACACCTGCCGGAAGGGCTGGCGGACGCCGTCCTTTTCGCCTCTTTCAAAAAAGAACCGCTGCCAGTCCGCCCAGATTTTTTTGTCATAAAGGTCGAAGGGATGCGCCACGCGGAGCTTTGTATCGCTGCTGACCGCTATGCTCATTCCATTGCAGCCGGAGAATTGCTCCTCTGAAATAACGCCGCTGATAAAACTCCCCTCCGCGGAGACAAACACAAGATTCTCCACGATAGGTCTGATGACCGGATTTCCGCACAGCATGAGAAGTTCGCCGAGCGTAAACGCGTCGCGTTCCTCCATCGCCCGCTCGAACATGCTGACCGTGCGGCTGTACTGCTGCTTTAATTTGTCGCAGAAGTCCTTGATGGCAAGGAACGCCTCGTCCTTCTTGATGGCGGCAGGCGCAGATTTGAGCGGTTTGCCGTTCCTGACGTATGTGAGCGAGGGCTTGCCGCTCTCCACGACGATGCTTACGTCATACCCGCCGATGTCGTTCGGTTCAAAGTATTTCAGATGCTCCATTACCAGCTGCGTTTCCATCGAGAGCGTCAGCCGCGTTTCGTCGGAATAGCCCGCCGTGACAGCGAGGTTTTTCAGGGCAAACTGCGCCGCCGCCCCCTCGCTTGCCCGTCTCTGTGCGCCGAACTGTTTGCTTTCGCGGGCGAAATTCTGAATGAATTCATATCGCTCCAAAATGTCGTCCTTCCCCTTTGAGGGGATGATCGCAAGGCTGAGCAGCAGATCCTTGTTGCGCTTCTCGCGGATGGTTGTTTCGGTAGCGGCGATGTCCATCCTTCCGAGCGCCGCGTCGGCAAATTTGCGGGCGCGGGTGTGCATGTTGTTGTCGGAGGTGTACTTCGCCGCCTTGTATAGCTTGTCGAAGGTCTTTTCGCCGAGCGTCTCATACGCTTCGTGGAACCACTGCACATCAAAGCAGCCGCCGTTCAGCTCGTCCCCGGTGAGGGGCGTGTATTTGGCGATGACCGCCTTGGTGCGGTCGCTGATCTGATTGGCGGTGTGCGCCATGAAGTAATAGCAGCCGCTCTTCATGCCGGAAATGCCTAAATAGTCGGCGATGATGTCGATCCACTGGGGGGAATACATTGCCACCTCGATGAGACGGTCGGGCTTGATCTTCGTTTGCTTCATCTGCGCCGTCAGTGCTTCGGCGGTGTCTCCCGCCGCGGGATAACAGACCGAAAGCAGGTGGCTGAGCGATTCCTTTTTGCTGACCCTGCTGCCGTACCAGTAGCTTGTGCGGGTGAGAGTGTCGCCGCCGATGGCTTTGAGTATTTCGATCAGCCGGTCGACGCCGTAAATTTTGTCGATTTTGAGTACGGCTTTGGAGAAAACCGTCTCGCTGTCGCCGCGTTTCAGCTCCACATCCAGAATTTTCTCGATCAGTCGGGAGGCAATGGAATTGCCGTACTTGAACAACTCTGAATCGGTGGGTATCTCGCCCTCGTCAAGGATTTCCTTGTATTTGTCGCCAAAGAGAGCGTCAAACGCCGCATGTTCCGTTGTAATATACCGGTTGAATCTGCCGGAGACAAAGGGAGACAACTCCGCTACGGCATCCTTTACCCCGAATCCCTCTAACAGCGTCTTGTAAAAAATATCCTCGCTGATGATTCCGTCGCGGCATGCCTTGACATAGCAGGCGATGGGCGGATTGACGTGGCACACCTCGTGTTCCTTGATGTCGCCCTTTTCCAGATGTCCCACAGGATCATTTTTGACGGCAAGCTCGTGAAGCAGTCGGAAACTGACAGCAAAATCCTCGCTCAGACGCTCCGCCATCTGCTTGATGAAATACGTCGGCAGGGAAAATCGGAGAAGGTTGTATTTGTCGCCGTTCCATGTGTCATTCTTGCTCTTTGCTCTGTCCAGCCACAGGTCATCGTAGGACACTTTCTTGACAAAGTACGCGACAACCTGCTGAATGATCTCTAACGGAAGCGTTAGGTGAAATTCGCTGGCAATGCTTTCCAGCGCTGCTGTCAGCACGTAATTGAAATAGCGGTTGCCGAAGCGCTCGTCCCTGCTCTCAAGCTGTTTTATCACCTTGGGAACCTTCATTTTCCCGAAAATGCCGTCCATGATCCTGTCGGCGGCTTCTCCGGCTGCTTGAGTGAAGTTGCCGCCGCGGGAATCCTTGCACCCGATATACAATGCCCAGAAGCGCTGCGGCGTTTTGATGGTGTCGCGGTAGAAGTCCGCCCACAGCTCGTGACAGGGAATCTTTTCATATAATTTGTCCCTGTCGACGCTGCGGTAGTTCCAGTAGGACTGCACGAAAGAACCGCTGAAGGTGCCTAAAAGATGTTCCTCGCCCGATATGTCCTTAAATTCCAGATTGGCGTTGTCATCGATCAGCTGTAGGAAAGCAATGTAAATATCTTCTATTTCTTCCGGCTTCATGGACAGATATTTCCTCACCGCGTTCAGGTCGGGCTGGAAGTCCAACGGCGCAAGCTGTGCTTTCGGGTCGTACAGCCCGTAGCCGTTTTCCCTTGTGACTTCCGCCGCCGACGTACCGCCGACAATCTCACGCAGCAGAATTTCCTCCCGCTCGGTGGGCGCGGGAATCGCGGCGGCGGCAGCCTTCGCCCCGGCAAAATCGAATTCCCTGTACTGCCCCATTCCGTATTGCAGCAGGTCGAGCGCCGCAAGACGGATATTTTCATCCTTGGAGGGCAGCATCCGCAGTATGCTTTCGTTCAGCCCCTCTTCGTCGCGTCCCTTCAGCAGGTCGATGACCCCTTCGCGCAGGTCGGCGGTTTTATATCTGGCAAAGCCTTCCAAGACTGCGTATTCTTCGGAGGACAGGGCGGTTTTTTTGAGTATCTTCACCGCCTTCTGACGTGTGAAGGATTCGCGGTCGGCGACGGCGTTCAGCACCGTGTCCCGCTGCACCTTGGTGGCAAGCCGTCTTTCCCCGATCCTTTCCAGCGCGTGCCCGCGACTGCCGGATTCGATTTCCGGCAGTTTTGTACAGAGAAAGTCGATCTTTTTGTCATCCTCCAGTACACCGGCGGCGTTCAGCGCGCACATCAGAAGGATGCTCCTGCTCATATAGGTTGCGTACCACGGGAAAAGAATGGGGACATATTCCACCTTCTTCTGCGGCAGAATGTTATACATATGAATGAGAATATCGTAATGCCGCGCCGCAAGCTCCCTGTCGCTATGCAGCCTCCGCTCCATGCGGGAAGCGTTGTCCTCCCTGAAGCGCCGGAACACGTATGCGCCGTCGTAGAACGAAAAGAGCCTGTAGTCCTCCGGGTGAGATTCCAGCACCGCGACGGCTATTTTTGAGGTTACATCAGGCAATTCAAGGTTGCGGCAGAAGTAGCCGACGGTCATGAGCTGTATTTCGCTGCCGCCCCTGCCGCCGTCAGCTCCCGTAAGCCGGAGCATAGCCTTCTCCGCTTCCTCCACGTCGTCAAATCCAAGCGCCCATAGTCCGAGGTAAATGTCCACGGGATCGTCCGAATCGATCATTTCCATCGCGCGTTCCCGGCTCCGCAGGGAATTGGCAATGCCGTCGATGATCCTTCCCGCCAGCCTGTCAGGATCCTCCCAGCGGGCAAGCCCCGTCCATGTGCCGATGGAGCGTTTGACCGACGCAAAGCGGACGTAATTCTGCTCCTTGACGACGTTCACGATTCTGATGAACGCTTCGCGTGTGCCGCAGTCGGCGGCTTCGCAGATCGACTGTCGCAGACCCTCGGAAAGTCCGGCGGCAATCAGCAGCCTGCAGAGAAGCTCGTGCAGCTCTTCACAGGAGGAACAGAGAATGCCCCGGATGACCTCAGTGGTGAGAACGGCTGCGTTGTTTTCACTGGTGATCATCTCCTTTATCACGTCGATCACCTTACGGTCTCCCGCGTCGATTCTGACGGCGATGAGGTAAGCGTCGTACCCCGCCATGCTTCGCCTGACCTCATCGAGAGGGCTTTTGTAGCTTTTCAGCACGAAGGTGTCCATGCTGTCCGGCGTACAGCCCAGCACACCCAACAGGTAATAGGAATAGGTCAGCCGGAACATTCTGTCAAGGAAGGGATAGTAATCCGATGTGCGGAAGCTGCGGCGGTAGTAGCTCTCGGAATACTGGAACTGAGTGAATTTGTCCAGCATAGCGTAGTAATCGCCAAGAAACGCCGGCGGCACCAGCAGTTCCACCGCTTTTCCGAATTTCTCCCGGACAAAGGCGGAAAGGCAGTCAATGCGCTGAGCCGGAATGTCAATCGGATAATCCAAATGATAACTGTTGTAATTGTCGATCACGACGTGGTTGACAAATCGCTGCTGTTCCTCGTCGAGCGCTTTGATTTGATCTGCTAATTGATTGAAATGCTTTTTTACGGTATCGTACTGTATAGCCATGTTACAATGCACTCCCGTCTGTCAAAATAAAAATGGAAAATCACCACATTCTGCCCGCCAGCATGGTCAGCCGGACAAAGGTCAGCTCGCGGATGTCCTGAATGTCGATGGCTTCCTCGAGGGATTGCAGTCGTCTGCCGTCGGCAAAGATCACGGCAATCCCGTCGGAGAAGGCTTCCATCGCGTCGGCTGTCGCCTTGACAGGGTCGGCGTTTTTTGTGCCGTAATGGACGCCGAAGGAGACCTTTCCCTGTGAAGCCGCGTCCTCGATCTCCTGTGAGGTGAGCGCGGTCAGCAGCTCACCGCTCCCCTGACGCCCGTTATAATCGCGCACGCACCAGTCAACGGTCGCCTGAATCAGTCCCCTCACGTCGGTAATCCCGTCGGGATAGGGGATGGTGACCGTCTTGATTCTGTTCTGCTTCGCGGCGGCGGATTTGAGGCTGATTTTTATGTCAGGCATGATCTTTATAAAACCTCCTTTGGCTTGAGATCGTTTTAGGTGATGGTCGTTTGTTTGAAGTATACCATTTTTCCACGCAAATAGCAACGATATTTTTACAGAAAAATCAAATAATCTCATGCGGCATTCGCAGGAGGATCGTGAGAGAAGACAGAAAAAAACGCTCTTGCGGAGCGGGTCTGTCTCTGACCTGCTTTGCAAAAGCGGAATGCGATTATAATTTATTCACCAGAACATATTTTATCATGGAATACCTTCTGCACACCGGGGCGGGAACCAGTCCGTCGCCTATCATGCGCTCGAATTCGGAGAGCGTGACCCATCTGGCGGCAACGGTTTCGCCGGGCTGCATGGTCAGCTCTTCGACGGGAACATCCTTGCGGGCGAAGTAAATGTCCACGAAAGCCGATTGGCTTCTGTGTGTGAGGATCAGCTCCAGCTCACCGGTGCTGACTCTCCCACATCTCGGGGTAGAGCTTTTTCTCCGGCGCGCGCTTTGTCACCAGCAGCTCTCCCTTTGAATTGACGGTGAAAATTTCTACCACCCTGTGATACGCGCCGTGCGGGAGCTTTTCGCCGCGCACATGTGTCGCGCCGATCGGCATGCCGTCCTCGTCGAGCAGATCCCAAAGCTCCGCTCCGCGCCATGTGTCGGAGTCGAAGCGCCTGCTCTTGACGGCAATTGTCTTTTTCCACTCCGTCTTGTCGTCACAAATAAAACTGCTCATAGCGGGCACGCCTTCCCTCTGAAGTAAATAAGCGCCGTCGTTCTCTTTACATAATATGAAACCGCGAGGCAAACGGCGCTTATTGATTTGAAAAGAAATGAGCAGAACTGTAAGCCGAGTTCTGTCGTGAACGGTCATCTATCTCGACTGTACATTGCTGCACAGCTCCAGCCATCTCCCCGGAACGCGACGGGCAGCCGCATATGTTCCTCCACGATGTTGCATCGGATAGGGTTTACAGGGTCATTAAGTCTCCAAAATGACCGGTGAGCTCTTACCTCGCCTTTCCACCCTTACCACGTCAATTCGGAATGCCTCCTTGACGGGCGGTATATCTCTGTTGCACTTTCCCTGAGGTCACCCTCGGCGGCCGTTAGCCGTTATCCTTGCCCTGTGATGCTCGGACTTTCCTCATGCAATGCCCTTTGGAGCAATGCACGCGACCGTTTATTCTGCTCATTTTTTCATTTTACAATATTTTTATACGCTTGTCAAATGATTTTTTTCGTAAGACAGCGAAAACCGTCCGGCGCGTCTTTCCAATTGACGAACCGGACGGAAGGATAAAGAATTATTATAATATTTCCTGAATGGCGTGTGTGGGACAGTTTTCAATGCACAGTCCGCAGTTGGTGCAAAGCTCGCGGTCAACATGCGCGACAAAATTCTCGACCGTGATCGCGCCGGAGGGACAGTTCCTCTGACACTTCATGCAGCCGATGCAGCCTACCTTGCAGACCTTGCGGGTGACGGCGCCCTTGTCCCGGTTGGAGCACATCACGACAGCCGCCGGCTTGCGGACGGTGATCTCGATGAGCTGCTTGGGGCAGACCTTCGCGCACTTGCCGCAGCCCACGCAGAGATTGCGGTCGACGATGGCCAGCTCATTGCAAAGCTCGATGGCGTGATATTCACATTCCCTCGCACAGTCGCCGAGACCGATGCAGCCGTATTGGCAGGAATTCATTCCGCCGTAAAGCAGCGCGGCAGCGGCGCAGGAATCCACGCCTATATAATCCATCTTGACGGAGGTGTTATCACAGGTGCCGAGACAGCGCACGATTGCCGCCTTGGGCGTCATTTCCTCCGCGTCGACGCCTAAAATCGCGGCGCATTCGTCCGCGACAGCCTTGCCGCCGACGGGACACAGCCCCACCTTCGCTTCGCCCTTGGAAAGGGCGGCGGCATATCCCGCACAGCCGGAAAATCCGCACGCGCCGCAGTTCGCCCCGGGCAAAGCTCCGGTCAGCTTCTCGGCGGTCTCGTCAACCGGAACCGCCATGATCACGGATGCCGCCGAAAGACCCAGTCCGGCGAGCAGTCCAATTCCGGCGACGATCAGCACCGGTATCAGTATACTTGTCATTTCATTACCCTGCCTTTGCTAAAAATCACATGTGGACAACGCCGGAAAAACCTAAGAACGACATAGCCACCAACGCAGCCGCGATCAGTGTGATCGGCAGACCCTTGAGCGTTTCGGGAATGTCACAGAATTCCATTCTCCTGCGCACGCCGGCGAAGATCGCCATTGCCACAAGGAAGCCCACGCCGGAGCCGAACGCGCAGGAGAGCGCGTAAAGATAGCCCTCGCCAAAGCCGTAGGACGCGCTGCCGAAATCCTCAGTGACGAGAATCGCGCAGCCGAGCACGGCGCAGTTGGTGGTGATGAGCGGCAGATATACGCCAAGCGAGGCGTGAAGCGCGGGAATGTATTTCTTCAACACGATCTCCACCAGCTGCACAAGGGCGGCGATAATGAGGATGAACACAATGGTCTGCAAGTATTCCAGACCCAAAGTCTCTAAGACAAAGCGCTGAATCGGGTAGGTGACGGCGGTGGAGAGCACCATGACAAAAATGACGGCGGCGCTCATTCCCATGGCCGTGTTTAACTTTTTGGAAACGCCCAGGAAGGGACAGATTCCGAGAAATTTGGAGAGAACGTAGTTATTCGTAAGAATTCCCGCTAAAATAATGGTCACTACCATGCGGAGCGTATTCATGATCTGCACCCTCCTTTACCTGACAGACTGCATGTCGCGGCGGCGGGACAGTCTCCGCAGCCGTTGCGGACAGGCAGGTTGTTCTTTTTGCTGAGCTTGTTGGCGGCGGCGATCAGCAAGCCGAAGACGAAGAATCCGCCGGGAGCCAGCGAGAAGAAGAGGATGGGCTGACCGGAGAGAATCGGGAGCTTCGCGCCGAAGAGGGAGCCGGCGCCGAGTACCTCGCGGATGGTTCCCATGCAGAGCAGGGCGGTGGTGAAGCCCACTCCCATCGCGAGTCCGTCGAGGGCGGAGAGCGCCGGGGCGTGCTTGCTGGCGTACATTTCGGCTCTGCCGAGGATAATGCAGTTGACGACGATCAACGGCAGGTAAATGCCGAGCGATTCGTCAAGCGCGGGGGCAAACGCCTTGACCAGCATCTGCACAATGGAAACAAAGCTGGCGATCACGGTGATGTAGGCCGGGATCCTCACCTTGTCGGGGATGACGTGGCGAAGGAGCGAGATGACCGTGTTGGAGCAGATCAGCACCAGTGTCGCAGCAATGCCCATGCCGATGGCGTTGGAGGCTGCGGTGGTGGTGGCAAGCGTCGGACAGGTGCCAAGTACCAGACGCAGTACGGGGTTTTCGATGATAACGCCGCGTTTCATGGCAGCGCCAAGCTGTCCGGCGACGGATTCCTTTGCGGCAGACTTTTTCTCCGCTTCTTTTTGTGATTTATCGTCCGCTGAAACGTCGCTTTTTTCGGTCTCATCGACATTTTCAGAAAACTCGTCGTCTTCAAAAGAGCTGTCGTTTTCAAAGAAGTCAAGGTTATCAGACGCATCGTCGCTTACAGAATACTCCTCGGTTGGCTCGACCTTCTGCAGCTCCTCTTCGAGGACGGCGGCGGAATCACCCTGTGAATTCTTTCGCATGGAAATGGTTTTCTTGGCCACTTACTTCTTACCTCCTGTCGCTGCGGTTATATCCGATTCCGATACAGCCGAAAGATATTGATTTGAGATGACTATGGCTTCATTGACCGCCTTGGTGATGGCTCTTGAGGTGATGGTCGCGCCGGAGAGGGCATTGATTCCGCCGCCGTCCTTGCTGACCGCGAGGTTTGGATTGTCCGCGCCCTTGTACTGCCTGAGGAAGCTGTCCTCCTTGCCTCTTGCGCCGAGACCGGGGGTTTCCTCCATCGAGAGGATATTCACGCCAGAGACCTCGCCGTTTGACCTGATACCGGTCATGACCTCGATCTTTCCGCCATAGCCGTTGGCAACGGTGGTGATAACCACGCCAAGCAGATGACCTTCCGCGTCGTATGCGCCGTAGACGGCGCCGTCCTTGTCGAGCGGCTTGTATTCCTCCGCTGCCAAGACCTTCTTGCGGCTTTCGGCTGCCTTTCGGGAGGCGTTTTCGGCGATTCTGTCAGCCGTGAGCATGTTGGTCATGGCAAGCAGCAGGGTGACAACGGTGCAGATCGCCGTGAGTATGAGAGTCGGTTTCCCGATCAGGGAAAAACCGTTTTGTTTCTTATTTTCCACTGCGTTTTACCTCCGAACCAAAGGGACTTGACTGTGTGAGGGTCTCGATGTGGGGAGTGAGAATGTTCATCAGCACGATGGAATAGCTTACGCCCTCTGGCAGCGAACCGAAGAGACGGATGGTCATGGTGATGATGCCGCAGCCAATGCCGTAAATGACCCTGCCGGTTTTGTTGACGGGACAGGTAGTGTAGTCGGTCGCCATGAAGATCGCGCCCAGCATGACGCCGCCCGAAAGCACATGGGTAATGGGGTTCTGTCCGGCAATCAGGGCGATCAGCGCGACTGTTCCGATGAACGCGAGGGGAATATGAGGCGTAATCACGCGGCGGAGCAGCAGGTACATGCCGCCGAGCAGCAGAGCGAGCGCGCAGGTTTCACCGAGACAGCCGCCGTGCAGACCGATGAAGAGGTCGATCATGGGCGTTTCCACCTTGCCGGTTGCCATCTGCGCAAGCGGAGTGGCGGTGGATACCACGTCGGTTGTCGCATTGCCGCTCAGGTAGAAGAAGGGGAGTGACCATCTGCTCATGTGAGACGGAAAGCTGATGAGCAGGAAGATTCTCGCCGCCAGCGCGGGATTGACGAAATTCATGCCGATGCCGCCGAACATCTGCTTGACAACGGCAATGGCAAAGACAGAACCCAGCACCGCGAAAATCGGGTTGAGGGTAGGGGGGAGGTTGAAGGCTAAAAGCACGCCTGTGACGGCAGCCGAGAAATCGCTGATGGTCTGTTTGCGCTTCATGATGCGGCGGCAGACGTATTCTGTCAACACGCAGGTGCCGGTACAGAGAATGATCAGCATAGCTGCGCGCCAGCCGAAGTAGACCACCGACATCAGTGCGGCGGGAACGAGGGCGATCAGCACGTCCTGCATTATGTAGGCGGTGTTTTCACCGCTGTGACGGTGAGGGGAGGATGACACCGAAAGCATCTGAGGAGAATTTGAATTTTCCATGTTGGTAAATGCAGTCCTTTCGTTAAAATGGGAAAATTATCTGCCGGATTTGACGATGCCCTTCGCCATACGGAGATACTGCACCAGCGGACGGCGGGCGGGACAGGAGAAGCCGCAGCAGCCGCATTCCATGCAGCTCATGACGCAGAGATCGTTGAGCGCCTGCACATCGCGTTTCTCGACAAAGTGCTGGATATTGACCGGTGTGAGAAGCATGGGACAGGCGGCGACGCATCTTCCGCAGCGGATGCAGTCGGAGGGCTTGACGTCGTCGGCTTCCTTTTCGCCCATGAAGATCAGACCGTTGTTCTGCTTGATGATGGGGTAATCGAGGGTGTAGAGCGCGGTTCCCATCATGGGACCGCCCATGAGTACCTTCTTTGGCTCCTGCTTGAAGCCTCCGCAGAACTCCGCGATGTCGGAGATCATGGTGCCGATAGGGGCGATGACGTTCTTGGGATTTTCTATGGCAGAGCCATCGACTGTGATTCTCTTGGAAACCAGCGGCATACCCGTGCGGACGTATTTCGCGATGAAGGAGACGGAGGTGATGTTCAGCACGACGCAGCCCGCGTCGGCGGGAATCTTCCCCACCGGAACGGCGCGGTTGGTACAGGCCTTGATGAGTACCTTTTCCGCTCCGTGCGGGTAGGAGGTGCCAAGTTTGAGGACGCACATTTTACCGTCGAGCGAGCGTTCCCTGATGATCTCGCCGAGACGCTTGATCGCGGCGGGCTTGTTGCCCTCGATGCCGATGATGGCGCGCTTCAGTCCGAGCGTTTCCATGACAAAGCGTGTGCCTTCGATGATGTCCTCGGGGAATTCCATCATTTCACGGTAGTCGGCGGTGAGATACGGCTCACACTCCGCGCCGTTGATGATGAGCGTATCAACGTTTTTTTCGGGGGAGAAATTGAGCTTGATCGACACGGGAAAGCCCGCGCCGCCGAGTCCGACCAGTCCCGATCTTCTGACGGCTTCGTAAAGCTCGTCGGCGTTTGTCACTGTGGGAGGCTCAATGCCGGGACAGACTGTCTGCAAGCCGTCGGATTCGATCTCGATGGTCTTGATCTCCGCGCCGTTCGGCATGATGATGGTGCCGAGATTGGTGACTTCGCCGGAGACGCCGGAGTGAATCGGCGCGCACATAAAGGACGTGCTGTCGGCGATGAGCTGACCGACGGTGACCTTGTCGCCCTTTTTGACGATCGGCTCGCAGGCAGCGCCGATATGCTGCTGCATGGAGATAATGACCTTTTTCGGGGTGGGTATTTCCTCTGATTCAAATTCCGCGGTGTTCTTCATATGCTCGATATGAACGCCGCCGTGCGTTCTGAAGGGCTTCTTGGGGAGAAGCGGCTCCTTCTCTTCAGCGGCCTTTTGATGATTGCTTTTAGAAGTGTCCATGGGTTCCTTCCTTTACAATTTATTGAATAGTGTTTATTATAGCATATCGGGTTATTCTTTTCAATTAATATGTAGTACAAAAATGCCGGAAGTATGCAGGAAATTTGTGGTTGAAAATACGTTAAATGAATAACGAGTCTGAAAAACCTGCATATTATTTTCCGTAACCGGTGCAAACAGCGGCACGGACAAAAAAATACGCAGGAACGCGCTTTGTAAAAAAACACATTCCTGCGGTTTATGCGGTCTGTTGGTTGTCAATACTCTTACTTTGCGTACTCCGAAGCGCGGCTCTCGCGAATGACGTTGACCTTGATCTGACCGGGGTAATCCAGCTCGTTCTCGATCTTCTTGCAGATCTCGCGGGCGAGGAACGGCATTTCGTCATCCGAAATGGCTTCCGGCTTGACCAGGACGCGCACCTCGCGGCCTGCCTGAATCGCAAAGCTCTCGGAAACGCCGTCAAATTCTCTGGCAATTTCCTCAAGACGCTGCAAACGCTTGATGTAGCTTTCGACGTTCTCCCTGCGTGCGCCGGGACGGGCGGCGGAAACCGCGTCGGCTGCCTGCACCAGACAGTCGATGATGGAGGTGGCTTCAATGCCGCCGTGGTGAGCGGCAATAGCGTGAATGATATTCTCCGGCTCACGGTATTTGCGCGCCATATCCACGCCGATGTCTACGTGACTGCCCTCCATCTCGTAATCGAGACCCTTACCGATGTCGTGAAGCAGACCCGCGCGGCGTGCGGGAGCGGGGTCAATGCCCATCTCGGACGCCATGGCTCCGGCAATCAGTGAAACCTCGAGCGAATGCTTGAGTACGTTCTGGCCGTAGCTCGTGCGGAAACGCAGACGTCCCAGCAGCTTGACCAGTTCGGGGTGAAGTCCCATGACGTTGGCTTCGAGGGTAGCGTGTTCGCCTTCCTCCTTGATAGTGGCTTCGATTTCGCGGTTTGCCTTCTCCACCATTTCCTCGATGCGGGCGGGATGGATTCTGCCGTCCTGGATGAGCCGCTCCATGGCGATTCGAGCCACCTCGCGGCGGATGGGATTGAAGGAGGAGAGAGTGATGGCTTCGGGCGTGTCGTCGATGATGATGTCCACGCCGGTGACGGTTTCGAGCGTGCGGATATTGCGCCCCTCACGACCGATAATCCTGCCCTTCATCTCATCGTTGGGAAGAGCGACGACCGACACGGTGGATTCGGCAACATAATCGGACGCGCAGCGCTGAATGGCGAGAGAAATGATATTCTGTGCCTTCTTTTCGGCTTCGTCCTTTGTCTGCTGTTCATACTCCTTGATCTTGATGGCCTTTTCGTGAATCAGCTCCTCCTCAAGGCTCTTCATGAGCTGATCCTTGGCCTGCTCGGCGGTATAGCCGGAGATTTTCTCCAGAATGTCCATCTGGCTGCGTTTTAATTTTTCGGCTTCCTCGAACTTGTCATCCGCCTGCTTCATGCGGGCGTTGTACTGCTCTAACTTTTTTTCTGCCTGCTCGATCTTCTTGTTCAGGTGCTCCTCGCGCTGTTGGATGCGCTTTTCCTGCTTGTTGATCTCATTGCGGCGTTCACGGATTTCCTTGTCGTTTTCGGATCTCAGGCGGTGGAGCTCCTCCTTGCCCTCGAGCACGATTTCCTTGCGCTTGGACTCGGCGTCCTTTTTCGCCTCGTCAACAATGCGCTCTGCTTCTTCCTCAGCCGAGGAAATGGCTGCTTCGGCGGTCTGCTTGCGGTTTGCGTAGCCCTTTTTGAAACCGAAAAAGTACATTGAGACTCCGCCCGCAATTAATCCGAACGCCAAAGACAATACGATTTTTAACCAATCCATTGCTTTACACACAACCTCCTTAAATTAGTCAGGTCGGCGCAAATTCAATTGTCAATCATTAAATGTCATTTTATTATAATATCGGAATAAAGAATAAAAATACAAATAATAAGCCGAAGGATTTCGACGAATCATAATTCAATTGCGCCGACCACCGCACCGATTCCCTTGATTGGCGGGGAAAGGATGCGGAAACCGTGTTTTTGGTTAAATAACAGGTATCGTTGTCAGATTCCCCTGTCGATAGACAGACTACCTCACACATACCCTAAATATTGTATTCCTTTTTTTATATTCTGTCAAGAAAACTAAATGTAAATTTATTTTTTTTGTGTGTTTTTGTGCAACACCCCAAAAATGTATAATAAAAACAGGAGCCTTTTACGAAAAACAAAGGCTCCTGTCCTGTTAATCTTCCAAAGAATTAATTTATATCTCATACCGTGCGCACTCGCAGTTCGGCAGTACAAACCTGCCGAATTCCTCGTTGGTCATATCGCGGAAGTAAGAGGCGATCATTTTGTTGGTCCAGCCGTGGCTGACAAGCAGGACAGTCTGCCCCTTGTGCTTGCATATGATTTCGTCCAAGAAGCCGTACACCCTGTGCGCCGATTGCAGTATCGACTCCCCGCCGCCGGGAAAGCGTCTGGCGAAGGAGCGGCTTCTCTGCTGGTATTCAGGGTCATTCCGGCTGCGTTTTTCCATCGCGCCGAAATCGGTTTCCTCCAGTCTTGCGTCGGGAATCGGGGCAATGCCCAGCTTTTCTCCTATGATGTCCGCGGTTGCGACAGCGCGGGAGAGGTCAGAGCAGTAAATCACGTCGATTCCCTTGCCGACCAGTGACTCCGCCAGCACATGCGCCTGCTGAATCCCCTTTGCGGTGAGAGGGATGTCAAGCCTGCCGCAGAGAATATATTGGATATTGAATTCTGTTTCTCCGTGGCGTGTGGAATATATTACTGTGTTGCTCATATTGATTCCGCCGCGCTTTCCGTAGTGACAGACGTAGTTTTTCCGGTCTTCTCAGCGGATTCACGTGTCATGCGCTCGTTGAGGTTTTCCCTTGCCACCGCCAGCATCAGCTTGATGCGGTTTTCCTGATTGACCTTGGTCGCGCTGGGGTCGTAGTCAATGGGCGTGATATTGGAATGGGGGAATACCTTGCGGATCTTGCCGATCATGCCCTTGCCGTTGATGTGGTTGGGAAGGCAGCCGAAGGGCTGTGTGCAGACGATGTTTTCATAGCCCGACTCGCACAGCTCCAGCATCTCGGCGGTGAGCAGCCAGCCCTCGCCCATCTTGCTGCCGTAGCCGATTACGCCTCCCACCAGTGAGCGAAGATGCGCGTAGGGAGACGGAACGGTGAAATTCGGATGTTCCTTGAGCGCGTCAAGCATAGCGGTCTCCATCTTGGTGCAGAAGCCCTTGAGGAAGGAGACGAATTTGTATTTGATGGAGCTGCCGCCGTAGAGCACGATGTCGTCGAGACGGTTGTCCATCTTGAAGAGGGCGAAGCCCATAAGTCCCGGCACCATGACCTCGCAGTCCTGTGAGGCGAGGAATTCCTCAAGACGATTGTTGGCGAGGGGAGAATACTTGACGTAGATCTCGCCGACCACGCCGACCTTTACCTTCGGAACCCGCTTGACGGGAATCGCGTCGAATTCGTCGGCAATCAGCTTGAGGTTGTTGCGGAAGTCCTCGCCGAGCATTCCCTTGCCGTGGGAGAACTGCTCGAGCAGACGCTCCACCCAGCTGTTGACAAGGGCTTCTGATTCGCCCTTGTTCAGCTCATAGGCCTTGACCTGATTGTTCAGCAGCATGAGCATGTCGCCGTAGACGATGCCCGACACGAACTGCATGATCAGGGAAGGCGTGATGGAAAAGCCGGGATTGCTTTCCAGTCCGGACATATTGACCGAGATGACCGGCACCTTTTCATAACCCGCTGATTTCAGCGCCTTGCGAAGAAGGTGTATGTAATTCGAGGCGCGGCAGCCGCCGCCGGTCTGGGTAATCATGAGGGCGGTCTTGTTCACGTCGTATTGACCGCTGTTGAGCGCGTCGATCATCTGACCGATCACCAGAAGCGCCGGATAGCAGGTGTCGTTGTGGACGTATTTCAGACCTTCCTCCACCACTCTGTGACTGCTGTTGGTGAGTACCTCGATGTCATAGCCTGCCTTTTGCAGCACCTTTTCAAAGAGCTTAAAATGCACCGGCAGCATATTCGGCACCAGAATCTTGTATTCTTTACGCATTTCCTTGGTAAAGAGCAGTCTGCCGTCCTTTGTGTATTTTAATTCAGCCATGTAGCGTTACCCTTTCTGAATTATTCCTCGATGGCAGCAAAAAGGCTGCGCAGCCTGATTTTGACGGCTCCGAGGTTGGTGATCTCGTCGATCTTGATCTGGGTGTAGATTTTTCCGCCGCCTTCAAGGATGGAGCGCACCTCATCGGTGGTGATCGCGTCGATGCCGCAGCCGAAGGAGACAAGCTGCACCAGATTCATGTCGGGCTGGGTCAGCACATATTTCGCCGCGGAATACAGGCGGGAGTGGTAGGTCCATTGATTGAGTACCTTTACAGGGAATTTTTCCACCCTGTTGCTCACCACGTCCTCGGAAATAATCGCCGCGCCGCAGCCGGAGATGATTCTGTCGATGCCGTGGTTGATCTCCGGGTCAATGTGATAGGGTCTGCCGGAGAGAACAATGATATGCATGCCCTTGCTGCGCGCCTCTTCGATGATTTCCTCGCCGCGCGCACGTACCCTGGCGAGATAGCTGTTGTATTCCGCATACGCGGCGGCTGCCGCCACCTTCACCTCGTCGAGGGGAATAATATCGAAATACTTCGACATCACCTGCTGGAATTTCTTTGGAAAATCCTTCGGACGGTGAATCCCGAGATAATCCTTGATAAAGTCAACCTTCTCCACGTCGGGCATATTGGCCTGAATCACCTCAGGGTAATATGCCACAACAGGACAATTGTAATGATTGTCGCCCTTCTTTTCGTCAAAATTATAGGAAAGGCAGGGGTAAAAGATGGTCTGCACGCCGTCGTTGATAAGCGTCTGAATGTGTCCGTGCATCAGCTTTGCCGGGAAGCACACGGTGTCGGAGGGAATGGTCGCCTGTCCTAACAGGTACATCTTGCGGTTGGAAAGGGGAGAGGTGACCACCTCGAAGCCCAGCTTCGTAAAGAGCGTGTGCCAGAAGGGCAGCAGCTCGAACATATTCAGTCCCATCGGAATGCCGATTTTCCCGCGTTCGCCGGGAACCGGGGTATATTCCTTCAGGAGCTTCAGTTTGTAATCGTAGATGTTGAGCGAATCGTCCGCCTTGCGGTGGGTGATGGGACGGTCGCAGCGGTTGCCGCTGATGAATTTACGGCCGTTGTCGAAGATATTGACCGTCAGGCGGCAGTTGTTGCTGCAAAGGCCGCAGCGCGCGTCCTTGACCTGGTGGAAGAAGCTGGCGAGCTGCTGCGCGTTGAGGATGCTGCTGCTGCCGGTGGAATGACGGGAGGCATAAAGCGCCGCGCCGTACGCGCCCATCAGTCCGGCGATGGCGGGACGCACGACCTCCACGCCCATTTCCTGTTCAAAGGCGCGGAGCACCGCGTCGTTGAGGAAGGTGCCGCCCTGCACGACGATCTTCTTGCCCAGCTCGTCGGGGCTCGACGCGCGGATGACCTTGTAGAGGGCGTTCTTGACGACGCTGATGGAAAGTCCGGCGGAAATATTCTCAATGGATGCCCCGTCCTTCTGCGCCTGCTTGACGGAGGAATTCATAAAGACGGTGCAGCGGGAGCCTAAATCCACCGGCTTGTCTGCGAAAAGACCCAGCCGCGCAAATTCCGCGATCGGCTTTCCAAGCGCCTCGGCGAAGGTCTGCAGGAAGGAACCGCAGCCCGACGAACACGCTTCGTTGAGGAAGATGCTGTCCACCTCGCCCTTTTTACCGATCTTGAAGCACTTGATGTCCTGTCCGCCGATGTCGATGACGAATTCCACGTCGGGCATGAATTTCCTGGCGGCGGTGAGATGCGCCGTTGTTTCGACGATGCCGGAGTCCAGGCTGAAGGCGTTCTTGATCAGTTCCTCGCCATATCCGGTGGAGGTTGCGCCGACGATCTTGATTTTGGGATATTTCCAATAGAAATGCTCTAAGAATTCCTTGACCTGCGGTACGGGATTGCCCTTGTTGGAGCTGTATTTGTCGCGGAGAATTTTCCCGTCGGGGGTGATCACCACCATCTTGATGGTGGTCGATCCGGAATCCACGCCGTAATACGCTTCGCCCTCATAGGTGTCGGGGTTAATGCGCTCGATAGTGTTTTCGGAATGGCGCTGGACAAATTCCTCGTATTCCTCCTTGCTGGAGAAAAGCGGATCGATGGAATTGTAATTGCCGACCGCCTTGAGGCTGCTGAGAGTATCGATCGCTTTGTCGAGGTCGATTTCCGTATCCGCGCCAAGCGCCGCGCCGATGGCGACGTAATAGAGCGAATTTTCCGGGCAGACTCCCTTTAATTTCAGGGTGTCGTCAAACGCTCTGCGCAGCTCGGAGAAGAAGGTCAGCGGGCCGCCGAGATAGACGACGTTGCCCTTGATGGGACGTCCTTGCGCAAGTCCCGCGATGGTCTGGTTGACCACCGCGTAAAAGATGCTGGAGGAGACGTCGCTGGTGCGCGCGCCCTGATTGAGCAGCGGTTGGATGTCGGTCTTGGCGAAAACGCCGCAGCGGGAGGCAATGGTGTACCGGCGCTCGGCGGTTTTGGCGGCTTCGTTCATCTCAGTGGGGGAAATATTGAGCAGCGTCGCCATCTGATCGATGAATGCGCCGGTGCCGCCCGCGCAGGAGCCGTTCATGCGGAATTCCATGCCGCCGGTGACAAAGAGGATCTTCGCGTCCTCGCCTCCCAGCTCTATGGCCACATCGGTGTCGGGAAGCAGATGCTTCAGGGCGATGCGCGAGGCGAACACCTCCTGCACCAGCGGAATGCCGCAGGCCTCGGAGATGCCCATGCCCGCCGAGCCGGAAATAGAAAGAAGCGCTTTGGTCTCGCCGGTCAGTTCACGCACGGTTTTCAGCACGCCGAGGGTCTTTTCGGTGATCTGAGAGAGATGCCGTTCGTAGGATTTATGTATGATATTGTTGTTTTCGTTCAAAACAACGTATTTAATGGTAGTAGAACCGACGTCAATTCCTATTCTCAAGATTCATTCTCCGTTCATGCAAAGATTATCTTTCGCGACAGTAATAATCTACCGATAATCCACCGATTTTATTTACACAAAAAAGATGATAGCACATTTTAACGACAAAGTAAAGTCAAATTTCGATGAAAAATCTGACTGTCTGAAAAAATCTGCGCTTGCAATAATTATTTCGGCAAAGATTACGGCAAGTCTATTGATTATGGCAATTGTTTTTGGTATAATTATCTTGGTATGAGCTTACAGTAATCAATTGAAAGAAGGCTGTATAATGGAAATAGAGCGTCAATTCCTTATAGAGAAATTTCCCGACTTGCCGGAGATATACGCCGCACAGGTCTGGCAGGGGTATCTTTCCACGGCTCCGGTCGTGAGGATCCGCCGGTTTTCCCCGCCTGACGGCTGCGACAGGTACGAGATGACCGTCAAGGGAAGGGGGACGATGGTGCGTGCGGAGGTGAATATTCCTATTGACGCTTCGCAGTATGAGGAAATGGCGGGGATCCTCACAAAGCCGCCGATTCACAAGGACTATCACGTCTATGAG
>ONDC01000184.1 GCA_900316495.1 uncultured Eubacteriales bacterium | reverse complement strand
TGGCGATCTTTTATGGTATCGGCGCCGATGACAGCAGCGGAACGTTTAAGATGATCGGCTGGATTGTTGCCGGAATTATGGTGTTGATTCAGCTTCTATCGATTTTCATTTATCCGCCGATCGAGTACATTCAGTGGGCATATCTTATAGCTCCCGACCGCATTGAGATCAAGAAGGGCATATTCTACCGCACGCACACGGTCATTCCTATCTCAAGAATCCAGCACGTCGCGGTGACGCAGGGCGTGCTGCAGCGTCCCTTCAAGCTCTCCACCGTGCAGATTCACACCGCGGGCGACGTTATGGAGATTCAGGAGCTGAGTACAGAGGTCGCGGAAGAAATATGTTCCCGGCTCCAGAAGCGGGTCAATGTCAAGGTGGAGGAGAAAAAGGCTGCTGAGGCAATTCTGGAATCCGGAACGGGATCGGAGGGCTGAGGCATGTTTGAAAAGAGAAGGTGTCACTTCACCCATATTTTCGAGCTGTTTGCAAGGTATATCTACGCTATTATTGTGATTACGGCTTCTATCGCCTTCAACATGGCGGGAAGTATTGCGTCCGATAAGGAAATTGTCGAGGACGTAAAGGAAGCCTCCGGCTTTGTCATGTCGGCTGACGCTCTCGCGGTGCTTGCCGTGGTGGGCGTGCTGCTGCTCGTGAGCCTGATTATGCTGCTTTACTGTGCCTTCAAATGGCGATACACGTTTGTTTCCGCCGAGGAAAACACGCTCATCTACGAGAGCGGCAAATTCATCAAGAAGCGCGTTGCGATTCCATTTGAGAAGATCAATACCATCGACATGGGGCGCAACATCTTTGAGCGGATAGTGGGAACCTGCCGTCTGAAAATTGATACGGGCGCGTATTCCAACCGGCAGGAAAAGAACAACGCCGAGATGAATCTGGTCTTTTCGCTGAAGGAGGCGGATGAGATCCGCTCCTTCATTCTCAGCCGCGCCGAGCTTGACAGCCGCGCCGAGGACGCGGAAAGCGGAAAAAACACCGTTGCCGTCAGGGAGCCGGACTGGGTCATCAAAGCCGGAATCGGAGATTTCGTTCTGTACGGTCTTACCTCGTCAAGCGTCTGGAAGCTCTTCTGGATTCTCATTGCCGGTATCTTTTTTGTGGCGGAGCTGGCGCAGGGATTTATGGATCAGGCGCTGGAGCTGATCATGCCGTATGTCGAGTGGACGACGGATTTTGTTTCACGCACCAATGTGATCCTGATTCTTCTGGGCATGCTGATCTTCTTCCTCATTACGGCGCTGATTTCGGACGTCTGGACGGTTGTCTGGGCTGCGATTCGCTTCTATGATTTCCGCGTGGCGAGAGAGGGACGCAATGTCATTGTGCGCTATGGTCTGATCACGGTCAAGAATTATACCCTGCAGGTGCGCAACATCCACGCGCTGATCATCAAGCAGAATGTATTCCAGCAGCTCTTGGGGCGCTGCTCGGTGGAGGCGGTCTGCATGGGCTTTGGCGACGAAAAGACCGAAACCGCCCTGCTGCTGCCGATCATACGCACGGGCGATCTCAACCGGCTGCTCGGCGTGATTCTTCCCGAATACGTCACCGAGATGAATTCGCATCCGAAAAACAAGGCGGGCATTTATTACCATATCGTAAAGCCGGTGATTATCTGGGGCGCGATATTTGCGGGAGGATGCTTAGCAGCAAAGTATGCGTCCGGCGTTTCTCCCCTGGTCAATTCGCTTGCAATCGTGTTGTTCCTTGCGGTGGTGGTCAGCCGGGTGCTGTCCTATAAAAACACCATGATTGACTGGAACGAAAGGGTTGTGAGCGTCCAACGGGGCGGCTTCAAGAAGGTCGCCTACCGCATCCGCACGGACGCGGTGCAGGAGGTGCAGCTGAAAACCAACGTCATTAAGAAGCACTTCGGCATAGGCTCTTACTATGTACACTTCCACGGACCGAGAATGAATAACAACAAACAAGCGGATTGTTCCCATGGCTGATTGCATGAGTTCAATCCGCTTTTGCTTTTGAAAACAGGTCAATCCTTAACCGGCTTGAAAAGAATATCCCTGCCGTTCTCGTATCTGATGGAAAAGCGCCCGCTGTCGGCGGCATACTGGAAGGAGGGACGCTGTCCGTGCCGTTTGAGATAATTCTCGATGCCGGGGTTTTCCTCGGGGACAAAGGTGATCATGCTGTCCTCGGTGCAATAACGTCCCGAGGAGCTTAGTGATTTCGCCTGAATGCCCGTGTCGGACATGGAATAGTCAAGTGTAAACCTGCCGTCCTCTGTCAGATTGAGCAGAATTTTAACCTCCACTCCGAAGTTCTTCTCACTGTAATCCGCGGCGGCACGGTCTGTACAAAGCCATTTGCCGATCAGCGCCGGATCGATGACAGCGCTGTCGTAATTGAAAACGCCGCGTTCCGTTGGGGCGGCATAAGCGCCCTTTTCGCCCTTCTGAAGCTCGGCGCCTTCCTCGGACGGTTCCTCGATACTGTGTCCGCAGTTGGAGCAGAATTGCGCGTCGTCCTTGACTTCCTTGCCGCAGTAAACGCATTTTATCATGGTAATTCCCCCGTGTATCCGAATTTTACAAAACTATTCTACCACATGAATACGGCTGAGTCAATCCGCTTTTTCTTTGATTTTCTATGGGATTTGTGGAAGTGCAAATATATGAATAAAATGTAAACAATACATCTTTTCACTTGACATCCCGGAGATTATATTATATAATCATTGACGCTGCTGTACGGAATGCCTGTGCAGCGCTGAATATGGCGGCATAGCTCAGTTGGCTAGAGCATGCGGTTCATACCCGCAGTGTCCAATTGCCGCTACCATGCGGCCCGGTGGTCAAGAGGCCTAAGACTCCGCCCTTTCACGGCGGCAACACGAGTTCGAATCTCGTCCGGGTCACCATTTCTCCTCAAGTCAGGTGCCCAAGCGTTGCGCTTACAGCATTGCGCTTGGGGATTTTTTATCTGTTATCCATGTCTTCGTAGCTCAGCAGGATAGAGCGTTCGCCTCCTAAGCGAAAGGCCGTGGGTTCGAATCCCGCCGAGGACGCCATTTCATTGAAAGCCGCCGATGTTCTGCAAGCAGAGCATCCGGCGGTTTTTTCGTTTTTGCGGGGGATGAGCCTTTACCGTTGACATGTAAACAATTTTATTGAAAATAGCCAAAAAACACTTTCTATTTTCTGCGATAATACCTGTACGGTTCTTAGTGTTATTGCGGAAAACAACTGGTATAATAGAGGAAGTGCATAAATGACAGTGGATGAACGCTTTAATGCTATCAGTGATCTGAAACGGCATGCCGTGCATGCTGTTTGCTATGTTGCTTTTCGGATCGGTCTTCGCTGTGCCTCAAAAATCCGGAACACGCGGAGGACATTCCCGAAAAATTCGGTCTTAATCTCCGGATGCCGGCGGATGATGTGGATCAAAAGAATAGAGGTGAACGAACATGAAGGTCATCTGTGTAGATGATGAAAAGCTCCTGATGGAGGAAACCGTGTCCATGTGTCTGGGGCTGCCGCAGATCGATGAGGCGGAGGGCTTTACCAGACCGGCGGACGCGCTTGACTGGCTGAATGAGAATTCCGCGGACATCGCCCTGCTGGATATTGATATGCCCAAAATGAACGGACTTACGCTCGCGGCGGAGATCAAGAAAAAGTTGCCGGATATGGCCATTATCTTTCTCACCGGCTATTCGCAGTTTGCCCTTGACGCTTTTGAGGTGCATGCTCTTGGGTATCTGCTCAAGCCGGTGACAAAGGAAAAGCTCGCCGAGAATATTGCTTACGCGATCTCCTTGAAGCCCAAAAGACTCCCGGGTCATGTGGTGATGCAGACCTTCGGCAATTTTGACGTGTTTGTCGACGGAAAACATGTCGCCTTCAAGACGGCAAGGTGCAAGGAGCTGCTTGCCTATCTGGTGGATAAGCAGGGCAGCAGTGTCACAAGAGCGGAAATATTTGCCGCTGTGTGGGAGGATCGCCAGTATGACCGCCCCATGCAGAAGCAGCTGGATGCGCTGATCCGAAGCATGAGGGATACCCTGCGTGAGTACGGGATAGAGCGGATCTTTGAAATGAAAAACGGTACCATGCGCGTTGATCCCACCCTTTTTACCTGCGACGCCTATCTCTTTTTTCAGGGTGACACCGATACGGTCAATGCCTTCCGCGGAGAATATATGAGCGCGTATCCATGGGCAAGCATTACCGAAAGCATTATGACGCAAAAGCAGTGGAACGGCAACTGACTATCTCCGTTTCTCTCTTTGATCCGTCATGTCTCCGGGAATCTTCCGGCGGAGCAATGCTGACTACATGATTGCGCGGCAATAGTTACAAAACTGTAATTAAATAAACCTTATAAATTCTGGACATTTACTGGACACCATCTTGTACAATAAATTTGGTATAAGATACCTAAAAAAACAATGGTTAATTGGCAGGAGGTGTGCGTTATGAATAACATTCATTATGTTAATCCGCCGTAAACAATTCGCCGAAAAACGATGCAATGTCATTTTTTCTTACTGACAACAAAGAATATATTTAGGAGACTGGTGGTTTATGAAAAAAATAATTGTTATGCTGATAGCGGCGGCAATGGTGCTTTCTCTTGCAGTGAGCTGCGGAGATTCAGAAAATAAGACGGATGAGATAGGGGAAAATGTTTCATCCGTCCAAGAAGTGGCAGTTGACGAAGATCTTGCCGCTATTATCAAGAACGCCTCTCAGATCGGGGAAGGCACTGCAGGTCAGTCGCTCAAATACGCGGAGCTGGCGCGCGATGTAGCTTCCTTTGCCGCCAACAGAGGCTTCACGGACGGCGCGGTGGAGGAGTTGAAGACCACCTTTGAGAAGACCTTTGAAGAGCTGGACGAAGACGGAAGAGCGAGCGTTGACGCTGCCTTCATGAATGGTGTGATTCCGCTGCTTGACAAGGCGATCGAGGAAGGCCAATATGACAAGGTCAAGAAGGATTTTGAGGACGCGGGCGCCGCGGACGATATGGCGACGATTCTCAAGGCTCCCGGTCTGAACGTCAGCTACCGTGCGATCAAGTCGGCATACCTGACATTGGGCAATTCCGAGGACTGAGCATCTGTCAATTCATAATCATCAGGAGATATTGATTATGGGTCTCATTAATATTGCGATTCTTGTGGCAATGGTAGTCGTGCTTGTAATCGTTGCGGTTTACTGCATCCTTCGCAACAAGAAGATCAACGAGTACGGTATCGAGGCGGACGCGGTGATTTCCCGCATTGACACCGACTACGACAGCGAAGGCTCTCCCAGCGAGATCTACTTTGTCGATTATGTGAACGCCGAGGGGCAGACCGTCACCGCCAAGCTCGGCAATCCTCCGGCGAACGCGTATCAGGGAATGCCTATGCGCATCAAATACCTGCCGGAGAAGCCCAAGTTTGTCCGCCGCATGAAATAACTCTTTTTACAGAGAGGTTTTTGAGCTATGAAAAACAGACGCAGATCAAACAGACGTCTTGCACGG
>ONDC01000139.1 GCA_900316495.1 uncultured Eubacteriales bacterium | reverse complement strand
TAGTCTACTCTCTGTTCCGCCGCGATGAACGGTTCATAGGCGAATTTCATAGCGACCTCGGCGATGTGGTCGATGTAGGCGTCCGAATGCTGCTCCATCTCGTCCGACCAGAGCGGGTCGGCTTTGATGACCTTCAATCGCGAATTGTATCGCCGCGTGGTCATGCTCTTGTCGAGAAATCGCTTTTGCAGCTTCAATTCGCACAGACTGTGCGCCAGCGTGCCTTCCTCTGCGTATTCGCTGGTCGTGTCCGGCATATCCTTTGTCAGCATGACCGACGGCGGGCAATTTAGCCATCTGTGTGCCGCGGACGCGCTGAGAAGTGCGTGTTTTGCCATCAGATCCTCGCCCCCATTGCTCTGATGTCGGCGGCAAACGCGCCGTAGGCTTCCACGGGAAGCTCATTCAGCCCGACAACACCGTACTTGCCGTTGATCAGGCTCTGGAGTTGCGGTACTTTGGTGTTGTCTCTCGCCAGCGGCGTGGCCGCTTCAATAAGCTGATCCAGCGTGTAGGCCGTCGGCGTAGTGGGGACTGCCGTCGGAACAGGTGCAGGAGCGGGAACCGGTGCCGGTGCCGGAGCAGGAGCGGGAGCAGAAGCAGGAGCGGTTTTTTCCGCTTCGTCGGTCGTAAAAGGAAAATCACCGTTTGCGTCAGGGGGGCATTTGCCCAGAGCGATAAGCTCCTCGGCGAGTGCCTTGGTCTGTTCCGGAGAACGGAATTCTACGCGCGCGTACTTCGCATCTATCGAAGTGAGCTGTTTTACAAGCTCGTCGGCGAGCTGCGCGACGGTGTCGCATTCGATGATCAGTCTGATGTTTGCCATATTGTTTGATTACCTCCGTTTAAATCAGGTTTGCTTCGTCAGGAAGCGGAAAGGATGCTATCACGCGGTTGTAAAACCGGTCAATTTTGCGCCGCTTTGTCTTGCTGAATTTGTTGTATGCTTCCGCAGATATGAAGAAGTGCGAGCCGTGGCCACCTTCGTATATGGTGGCGTCCCGGTAGAAGAGCAGGAAGCCTCCGTCGGGATGGGGCTGCGGAACAGGCTTTGCTTTACGCCCTTTTCTGAGATTCCGGTTGTATTCCACCGCTTCGGTAATCTCACGCTGCCTGAAATCGTACCACGACATCAGTCCGCGCTCCGCATTGTCCGCCTGTTCCGGCGGTACCCGTGCGCCAAACCATCTTTCTGTAAGCGCCATCTTGACATTCCTCTCAGTTTGGTTTATACTATTCATGAAACTTTTGCTTTTGCCGCCGAGGAAGTGCCACCTTCCGAGGCGGCTTTTTTTATTTGCTGATGATCAGCTTTTCGTATCCTTTGCAACCGTAGGCAACCGGGATATACACAGCAACGCACTGTTTTACGCCATTACACGAACGGCAAGGCTTATCCCTGTCATGCAGACAATTATCTGTTCCCTGCCATCGGCAACTGGCGCATTTGCAGCCTTGACACCATTTAGATAGCTTCATTCTGTCACTTCCTCTCGCGTCAGCTTTTTCATCACTCTGAGATCGCATTCTCCGTCGGTTTCTTCGCATCGGAGCTTTGCCGCCGCTCTGATCTCGGCGATGTCATCTGACATACAGATCAACTCGCCTTGATCGTCTTCATAAAAATCGTAAAGTGCGTATTTCATCCCTTCCTCACCTTCTTTCGTCTCGGATCGTAATCTGAGCAACTCCACGCGCCGTCCACCTGAATCACGCGGATCACAACCGGCTTGGTGCATACGGTACTGCCGCGCTTCTGAAGGAGTGTGACGCCGGGCGCAAGAATGATCGTCCGGGGCTGCTTTGCCATGTTCGCCCATTTGCAGAATTTACAGCAGCGCATTGTCCTCACCTTCTTTCTGCTCCGCTGTCTCTCTCTCCACTGCTTCGTAGTACCACCGCCCGAGCCAGACCACAAATCCCGCAAGGAGCGCGAGGAAAACGGTCGCCCACAGCCAGTCGGGGGCGTTGTCCGCCACCCATTCCGCGCCGGCCGCCAGCGCACACATTGCACCGAGAATGACTAAAATAATGCCCGTTTCTTTCATTGCTTTGCCTTCTTTCATGCTTGTCCTTAAAAAAACAAGAAAAATTTTAAACGTCCTTTGTTTTGCGTCCAGTTGAATCATCACATCTTCGACAGTCTTTCCGCTGCCTTTTCGAGCAGTCCGTTCATGAACGCGATGCGTACGTCGTCGGGAACAAGATTCTTTACTTCACCCTCGCAGTATTCGAGTATTTTTACATAGGAACCTCCCGGACCGATCGGCGCGTTGACGATTGCTTTAAGCGGCTGGTTGCGGTAGGACGGGCGCTTCTTCTTCGGCTTCGGCTGCACACGCGGGCTTGTTCATGGACATACCGATAGCCACGCCCTCGAGTTTCGCCTTCTGAATCTCGCTGAGCTGCTCCAACAGCTTGATGAATGCGATTACATCTTTCACCTGATTATTTGCAGCCATCGCTTCGGGGAGTTGCTTATTTGCCATATGTATCACCTCTCTTTCGTATCTTCAATTAACATTATAATCTCTCACAGATACTTTGTCAAGAGCTTTTTGTATCTTCAATCAACTTTTTTCTTGACATTTCCAATCAGATAAGTTATACTATTATCAAAGGCGGTGATGACATGACACAAGGAGAAAGAGTAAAACAGCTCAGGACGGCTCTTGATCTCACGCTTGAAAAATTCGGAGAACGTGTTGGAGTTGGAAAAGCAGCCATATCAAAATTAGAAAAAAACGAAAACCGGCTGAGTGATCAAATGATCAAATCCATCTGCCGGGAGTTTAATGTCAATTATGACTGGCTGGTTTACGGCGAGGGTGAAATGTTCTCCGAGCTGCCCAAGACGATACTCGACGAGCTGTGCCGTGTATACGATCTCGACGAGATTGACCGCAAACTGATTCAGGAATACATAAAGATGAGCAAGGAATCACGACGGGTTTTGAAGGACTACATTATGCGCATTATCTCCGACAAATAAAAAAAGAAGTTCCCGTATTTCGACGAGAACCTCCTGCGCGTGTGGTTATGTGCTGCCGTTCATCCGTAAATGTAAATGCACTTAATCAATTCATAAATGCGTGCGAGCTGCTTTTTGGAGAGCTTCAGCATAAGATCATTGATTTTGTTCAGCAGCATCTTCTTTTCTTCCTTATTATGTTCTTTCATCTTTATAATTTCCTTTCGCTGTTTTTATTTTATTTTAATTCTCATAAATGAGATTGTCAAGCATTAATTTAATTTCGCAGAAAGTAGATTGATACACAATGTTCGGTAAAAAGACGCCGCCTTTCCTTCCACCGCCTCCGCCGGAAAAGACCCGCGCGGAGTACACGCTGGAATATGCGCAGATTGAAATTCACCGGCTTGTCGGGGAAATTGACAGTTGTAGACGCAATTCTCTCACCGAAGCAGACACATGCAACCGGTTAATCCTGCCGTTCTTCCGCGCCTTCGGCTGGGATCCGTTCAGTAATGTCTGGAAATCGCAGTTCCCGATCAACGGCACGCACAAGCATGTGGATTACGCCTTTTCCAAGAACGGACACGGCTGGACAATGATCGAAGCCAAAAAGCTGAATTTCAAAAACATAGACCGGAACAGGAATTTTATCAAACAGATTGCAGGCTACTTCAATGCCGACCCGCACGCCCACCTGATTATCCTCACCAACGGAGAGGAATACTGCTTTTACTCTTACGGTGAAACCACCGAGATCATCACGACTCCCTTTATCAGATTCAACATCCGCGACATAGACGTCACCGGAAACGCGACGTTTTTAAGGCACCTGTTCCGCAATGGATACAACATCGGAGATTGGCCGAAATACGCCGAAATGAGCCGCGCCCTCGCCGAAATAAAACATTCCCTGCGCAAGGCTCCCGAGTGCTCCACCAAACAGCACCTTATAGAAAAATCCTTCGCGCTGCTCTACCCGGAATACCAGGAGCCGGAGCGGAAGGAAATCATCGGATTTTTCAATAGTTTCACGTGAAACGTAAATTGAATATTTTATCATAGTTTTTTGCATTTGTCAATAGTTATTTTAAAAAATTTAAAAATAAAAAAGCCCCCCGTCCGCAGTCGCCAAACATCCGGACGGAGGAGAGAAAGGAACAAATGACACCGATAGGAGATGTCTGTCATTATGATAGCATAAATCTCCCTCGGTGTCAAATAGTATTTATCCGAAGGGGGTATTTTTTTTGAGCATGAAAACCGCCGCGGCATACATCCGCGTTTCGACCGACGACCAGATTGAATATTCACCCGACAGCCAATTAAAGGCGCTGCGGGATTACGCCAAGCGCAACGACATGATTCTGCCGGAGGAATATGTCTACATAGACGAAGGCATCAGCGGCCGCACCACGTCAAAGCGTCCTGCCTTCAACCGCATGATCGGCACGGCGAAGAGCAAGCCCAAGCCCTTTGACGTGATCCTGCTGTGGAAATTCAGCCGCTTCGCCCGCAACCGGGAGGACGCGATTGTCTACAAATCCATGCTGCGCAAGCAGCTCGGAATTGAAGTGGTTTCCATCTCGGAGAACGTCGGCGACGACAAAATGTCAGTGCTGATCGAAGCCATGATCGAAGCGATGGACGAATATTATTCCATCAATCTCGCGGAGGAAGTCAAGCGCGGCATGACGGAAAAGGTCAGCCGCGGAGAGCCGGTTTCCATTCCGGCGTTCGGCTACGATATAAAGGATAAGAATTATGTACCAAATCCCGAAACCTCGCCGATTGTGGTAAGCATATTCAGCGATTTTCTTGCCGGCTGCGGCACGCGGGAGATCGCCCAAAGACTCAACGCCCTTGACGTCCGCACATCGCGCGGAGGACTCTGGGAGAACCGCACGGTGGAATACATTCTGCGCAATCCGGTTTACATCGGCAAGATACGCTGGAATCCGGCCGGCCGCACGCGCCGCGATTACGCGCAGCCCACCATTATGCTGATCGACGGGCACCACGAGCCGATCATTGAAGAAGCCACCTTCAACGCGGTGGGTGAGAAGCTCGATGAAATCAAGGCGCTTTACGGAAGGTCGTCCGCCAAGCAGAATCATCCGTCCGAGCCTTTCATGCTTTACGGTCTGGTGCAGTGCAGCAATTGTGGCGCGACGCTGACGCGCTCCGCAAAGGACTCGGTACAGTGCTACAAATACGCGCACGGCAAGTGCAATGTCTCCCATCATATCAGCATCCGCAAGCTCAACGAGCTTGTTCTGCTCTCCCTTGAAAACACACTCAGAGGGACGATACCGCCGCTTTACAAGCAACGGACAATTGAAAGCCAAGACCCGCAGCAGCAGACAATTCAGCTCCTTGCGGCAGAACGCCGCAAGCTGGAACGCGTCAAGGCGGCGTACGAAGCCGGTATCGACACGCTGGAGGAATACCGGGAAAACAAGCGCAAGATCACGGAGAGAATGCAGCAGCTCGAATCGGAGCAGCCGAAGCCGCGGATCCGGAAGCCGCTGAATGAATACCTTGACATACTTCCGAAGCTTCGCAGCCCCGACCTGACTTCCGAGGAAAAGAACATGCTCCTGCGCACGCTGGTAGCAAATGTCGTATTCAACCGGGCAAGCAGCTCGGTCGAAATTTTTTTGCGGGATGATGTATAACTTTTGGTGTACGCACCTCCGTACTGTGAAATGATCATCTGAGCGAGCTTGGGATTGGGGTTCTTGATGTTGACGGGATACTGTAATTTTTTCTCATAGCTCCACATTATCGGCACGCTCCTTTCTTTCCTCTTGCTCCCATGGAAGGGGTGAAGCAGCCGCCTGCCTGCGGGGAGTAATCCCACGGCCACGGGTCGTTGACCCAGCACCAGCACTTTCCGTTGCCCTTGGGATTGCTGAGGGAACCGTATTTGCATTCGTATTCTTCCTTCAGCTTCATGCCGTTGGCGCGGTGCATATTGAGCGCCTGCATGGCCTCCGCGCAGTTCGGATGGGTGTCGAGGAACAGCCAAAGCTCATACTGCGCGAATTTGCACGCCGACAGCTTCATCAGCAGTCGGTTTCTTTCATCGGTTCCGCATGCCTTCATCTGCAGCACCCTCCTCTCCCTGTGAACGGCTTGTCGAGCGCCGGGAACAGCGTCCCTCTGCACAGCGCCTCCGCCTCGTTGTACATTCTGCCGAAGGGCTGCGTTTCCACGAATGCCATCACCGGCAGATTGTTCTCGCACATCGGCTTGCATTGCATTTTGCAGCCGCAGGAATCGGTTGTTTCGGAATCGCCCATGACGCCGTTGCAGCCGCAGGAATGGTTCGTGTCAGTTTCCGCTTCGGTCATCGTCACGGAATATTCGCTTGCGTCGGCGGCGAAAATATCCTCGTAATTGCATTGCGCCTGCTTCATCGAGCGTCTGATGAAGCGGTTGTAATCGTCCTGCACGTCAATTGCTCCTTTCTGTCTGATCTGAATATGAAGAAAAAGCATACCGGGATAATCAGATAGTATATGCTTTTCTTTATCATAATATTCCGTTTTTTTCTGAATGCCACATGCTGTAAAAAATCCCTGCGGGTCACTGTCAACAACAGATGACCTGCAGGGATTCTTGCCGTTTAATTGAATTTTTTTTATTGAAGCTCCTTCAGAAATGCCAGCGCGTCGGCGGCGTTGGTGTCCGGCTTGACCTTCTGCATGATTTTCAGAATCTTGCCGTCCTCGTCGAGGATGAAGGTCGTGCGGACAACGCCCATGCTCACCTTGCCGTAGAGCTTCTTCTCCTGCCACACGC
>ONDC01000198.1 GCA_900316495.1 uncultured Eubacteriales bacterium | reverse complement strand
TGGTCGAGATGACAGGATTTGAACCTGCGGCTTCTGCGTCCCGAACGCAGCGCTCTACCAAACTGAGCCACATCTCGAAGTATCTGATGGCTTACTGATGAATTCAGCCTGATTATTCTATCACAGATTCAAGGCTATGTCAAGTAGATTTTTAAATTTTTTTCCGCAACTCACCATCTCAGTGACAAAAAGCTCTCGACATCTCTTCAAGTGTGTGGTAAAATATGGTCAGATAACGTCATCGTTCCACATTCCTCACATTTACATACGCCTGTCCTCACGACGTCAAGGCGAATCATCAATCAGACGAGTCGCCTATGGACAGGGCTTAACAAGAAAACACACCATTACCTCAATGCCCCCGGAAAGGAGACAGCCGCATGATCATCAATTTAGGCAGTCGCGTAGTCAACAATTATCTGATTTCGTCAGAGGAAGGATATATCCTGATCGACACGGGCTACGACGGAGGATTCCCTCATTTTCTCAAACAACTGAAAAAGCACTCCATCGATCTGCGGGAAATTCGATTCATCTTTCTGACGCATGCTCACGACGATCACGCCGGCTTTTTAAACGACGTTTTGTCTGTGACAGACGCAAAGGTTATTCTGCATCCCAAGGCAATCGAGGGGCTTCAGAAGGGACAGAATTCCTTTGAAGGCGGTTGCTCGACGCGCCTTGCCTTCCTGTTCTGCAAGGTGCTGGCGCTGTTCGGACACGGCGAACACAGATACCCGAAAATCAGGGAGGAATTCCTCGACAGGCTGATACCGGTGAATTCTGAACCATTCAGGGCGCTGCGTTTTCCGTATGAAATCATCGAAACGCCGGGACATACGGCGGATCATATCGCCCTGCTATCAGGGGATGTGATGTTCTGCGGGGACGCCGCCATGAACGGTTTTCCAAGCGTCAGAAGAACGATTATCTGGATCGAAAACCTGCCGCAGTACAAGCAGTCGTGGCAGATCATTCTCAAAAGGAACCCCGCTGTGCTCTACCCCGCGCACGGAAAACCGTTCAAGACATCCGATCTGAAAAAATACCTGCCATCGCTCGACAAAGTCAGACTCTACCCGTTGTGAGTTGAACCCCGCATAAAATTTTTAAAAAACGCTTGACAAATGAGTAAGTCAGTGCTAACATATGGTTGTGAGCGGTTAGACCTAACTAATTAGAAATAACTAACGCCCGGACAAATCAGATCGTCCGATTTTTTTGGGAATCAGATTGTCCGTTATTTTTTGGTAATAAGTTAGTTGAGTGTAACCTTTCTCGATGGTCTGAAGGAAGGAGGGTTCATTATGATGCCGCTGAGTCTGGCGGGAATAGGCGATGAGAACATCATCCAAAGAATAGGCGGCAGTCCGGAGGTGCGTTCGCATCTCAGTGACATGGGCTTTGTCGCGGGAGGAAGCGTAACGGTGGTGACAGCCATTGGCGGAAACCTCATCGTCAACGTCAAGGATTCCCGCGTCGCCATCAGCAGAGAAATGGCAGCAAAGATTCTGGTAAATGTCAAGAGCGAAGGATGAAGCTCTGTCGGTTTGCCGCAAAACGCGAAAACGACAGAGAGCTTCTGATTTGCCACACGGCTTTCGCTCATACATCCGAAGCAATCGATACAACAAAAGAAGGAGGAAACATCTTTATGAACACACTCAGACAGGCAAAGGTCGGTCAGACGGTCAAGGTAGTCAAGCTCCACGGCGAGGGCGCGATCAAGCGCAGAATCATGGACATGGGCATAACCAAGGGCGTCGAGGTCTACATTCGCAAGGTCGCTCCGCTGGGCGATCCGGTGGAGGTCACCGTGCGCGGCTACGAGCTTTCTCTCCGCAAAGCCGACGCGAAAATGATTGAAATTGAGTAATTTGTAATTTTTTTGAAGCGGGGTTAGCCATAATTAACCTTGCTGAAATCAAAAAAGCGAGCGCACGCGAGCATATATATTCCAGCGCGAGGCGCTCCACAACTCCACACTCCACACTTTTTTGAAAGGATGACAGTACAAATGGCAATAAAAATTGCATTGGCGGGCAACCCGAACAGCGGCAAAACGACGCTCTTCAACGCCCTGACAGGCTCGAACCAGTTCGTCGGCAACTGGCCGGGCGTCACGGTCGAAAAGAAGGAAGGTAAGCTCAAAAAGCACAACGACGTGACGATCATGGATCTGCCGGGTATCTATTCGCTTTCCCCCTACACATTGGAGGAAGTTGTAGCGAGAAATTACCTCATCTCCGAGCGCCCCGACGCGATTCTGAACATCATTGCATCATTGACGGCACCAATCTGGAAAGAAACCTGTACCTCACCACGCAGCTCACCGAGCTTGGAATTCCGGTTGTCGTCGCGCTGAATATGATGGACGTGGTCAACAAGTCCGGCGACAAAATCAACACCGAGGAGCTGTCCCGTCAGCTCGGCTGCAGGGTGGTCGAGATTTCCGCGCTTAAAGGTGACGGCGTGATGGAAGCGGCGGAAGCCGCGGTTGCGGCGGCAGGCGGTGAAAAGACCATTCCGCAGCACACCTTCTCCGGCGCGGTGGAACACGCTCTGGCTCACATCGAGGAATGCATCGTCCACGATCTTCCGGAGGAACAGCAGCGCTGGTATGCCATCAAGGTTTTCGAGCGTGACGACAAGGTACTTGAACAGATGAACATTCCCGCCGAAAAGCTCCAGCACGTCGAGGGCGACATCAAAGCCGCCGAAACCGAGCTTGACGACGATTCCGAGAGCATTATTACCAACGAGCGGTATCTGTGGATCGCCTCCATTATGCAGGGATGTCTGAAAAAGGCAAAGGAAGGCGCGCTCTCCACTTCCGACAAGATCGACAAGGTAGTGACCAACCGCTGGCTCGGTCTGCCGATCTTCGCAGTCATCATGTTCCTGGTATATTACATCGCGATGGTGACCGTCGGAGCGGCTTCCACCGACTGGGTAAACGACGGGCTTTTCGGCGACAGCGGATACCATCTGTTCGGCATAGGCTCCGCACAGACCGAGGAAGCGGAGGAGGAATACGGCGGCGATACCGACGCGATGATCGACGGCTTTGTCGCCAAACTCGCCGAGGACGGCGTGGACACAGCGTCGCTCGAAGAGGCGCTTGATCAGGAAGCTGACGGGTATGACCCTGCCGTCGCCGTGGCTGAACTGAACAAGGCGCTTGCCAAGGCGGGATATTCCGATAGCGACGCCTTTACCTACACGGTAGAGGACGAGGAAACGCTCGCCACCGAGGACAACGAAGCCACTGTCGCTGATCTCAAGGACGCTGCCGCTGCCTATGAAAAATACGAAGGCGGTGTGGACGGTTCCAACTATGGAATATGGGTGCCCAGTCTTCCTGTCCTGATCGAGAGCGGACTTGACGCACTCGGAACCGCCGACTGGCTCAAGGGACTTATCCTTGACGGTATCGTCGCAGGCGTCGGCGCTGTGCTGGGCTTTGTTCCCCAGATGCTCGTGCTGTTCCTGATGCTCGCTTTCCTTGAAGCCTGCGGCTACATGGCTCGTATCGCTTTCGTTCTTGACCGTATTTTCCGCAAGTTCGGGCTTTCCGGCAAGTCCTTCATTCCCATGCTGATCGGCACGGGCTGCGGCATTCCCGGCATTATGGCGTCGCGTACCATCGAGAGCGAGCGCGACCGCCGCATGACCGTCATGACAACGACCTTCATCCCCTGCTCGGCTAAAATTCCTTTTATCGCTATGGTTGCCGGCGCTATCTTCGGAGGCTCCGCGTGGATTTCCACCGGCGCGTATTTCATCGGAATGGCTGCCATCATCCTTTCCGGCATCATGCTCAAAAAGACCAGAATGTTCGCCGGTGA
>ONDC01000074.1 GCA_900316495.1 uncultured Eubacteriales bacterium | reverse complement strand
ATCAGTAAGCCATCAGATACTTCGAGATGTGGCTCAGTTTGGTAGAGCGCTGCGTTCGGGACGCAGAAGCCGCAGGTTCAAATCCTGTCATCTCGACCAGAAATGCCCCTTTGCGGTAAAACGCAAAGGGGCTCAAATAATAAATAAGGAAGAATAAAGAAAATAGAATAAAGATATGCATGGGGCGTTTCTGGTGTATTATTCTTTATTCTCTATTCTTTATTCTTTTTTCTTTCCATTATTTCATCATTTTTGATTCTAGGAGAATCAGCCATTTCCTACGATAACCCGCTTCTTGAAAAATCATTGAAATTCGCCTCCCGTATTGTCAGACTTTATCAGTATCATGAATCCGAAGAGCAAGAAAACAGTCAGCCCAGGCGTTGCTGCGGCTGATGGAAAGAAGCAATAAGACTGCTGTCTTGCACAGGCTTATCGCCCTATTAGACAGCAGTCTTTTTCTTTCAATCGGCTGTGCGTGAAGGTTTGTATGACGATGGATGAATCTATGTACCTGACAGTGGTTTCGACTGGCGTTTTTCTGTAGAGGAAATAACCCGTATCTCAACAGACGAAAAAAGTGAACATATTTACAGTGTGTCTGCAAATGATATTCTGAAATAAATTTGGATTTTATTATGAGACAATCATTCGATTCTGGCGGGTCGTAACACCGGTCTGAAATAAAGATGCGTCAGTCCGGCTCCGCTTCGGCTTTCGCCGCCGTTCTGTGCGAACAGGAAAGGCGTATCTTCGTCACGGACAAACCCGATGAAGATACGCCTGTTAAGTATGTATTTTTTTTGGGGCATAAAACCGGAACGCGAAAAAAATTATTATGAATTAATTACCCGTTTTGATTTCCTCTTTCAGCAACTCGTTCATGCGCTCGTAGCTCTCCCAGCAGGCGGGTGCAATATTGACCGTGCGGGAGGCGACGTATTTCAGCTTATTCATAATATCCAACGGGGAAATGCCGGTAACGTTCTTCATGCGGGCGGTATCGATCTTCACGATGTCATGGGCGATCTTGTGGCGGATTTTAGTTTCAAAATCGCGTATCTCGGCAAAGGTATCCGCCACCTTTCTGTCGCTGCCGTATTTTCCAATCAGGAATACACATTGGTCTGAACTGATATAGCACTTATCTTTTAACCCACCATAATACTTTTCGTCTAAAGCTGCAAGTATCTCTTTTCCCTTGCTGGTCTTTTCAAAATTCGCACGGAAAAGCTGGTCTTTGCTGTCGGAATAGCTTCTCAAATCAATGCCGACAACATTTTTCAGATATCTGAGCGAAAGGTTGAAGAGCGCGGGCGTAATGCCGCGGACAAAATCGGCGATATCTTCCCGCATGACCTTCATGCGCAGCCAGAGCATATATTCAAAAACCGGCATCATGTCGCTCTGTTGAATTGGGAAAAGGCTTTTTTTCTGTTCCTCTTCAAGCAGACCAATCAGGGGAGACGCATTGATCCTGACCCTTTCGGCGGCGCCGCGCAACAGCTCCATGGCGCGATAAGACATAAATGCAGGTATACGTTCGGCTTCACGTTTCGCAGCCTCATAGTCGTAATTGTCGATATGGCGGCAGACGGCTTCCTTGGTGATCTGGGCGAGGGTATTGGTGTACTGTTCCTCGTGGCATCGGGTGAGCTTCGGGTCGTCGCCGGGGGTCAGCGCCGCGCCCTTGTCCTGATTCAGCTCCCACATGGTGACAATGTCGATCTTCTTCGGATCCTCCTCGCCGGGATTCTGGCGGCGTTCGGGAGTGGACACCTGCACGGCGGTCATCTCAAAAGGAAGCATTTTGGAGAGGAAGAGCAGACAGCTCTTCATGGCGGGCGTGCCGGAGGAAATATTGACCAGCAGGCGGCTGTCGGGATTTTCACTGTGAACCCGCGTCAGCAGCTCGGTGAATTTCGCCTGAAACTCGTCAAAGAGATGAACGTCCACGAGATTTTCGTCGAATATTTCTTCGTGAGCGATCTCCACGCCAAGCTCCCCGCAGAGCTTGTCCAGACAATAGAGGTAACGGTTGTCCTGATTGTGATGCTCCCACATCTCGCGGGAAAAGAAGAGATACACCTTCTGCGGCTTGTAAACGCGGCAAATGCGAAGCATTGGTCCGTCGCTGAAATTGCCCATCGGGTCGTGTCCGCCGATCGGACTGAAAAGCACGGTTTTTTCGGAATGGCTCATTCTGGCAAACTCCTTTCACACATATGGCTGCAAAAAAAAAGCATCCGTCGGGGCGAACCGATGTTTTTTGACAGGGAAAAAAGTGAAAAAAACGAGAGGTTCGCACATTTTTATAGTTGACATGATTGGATAATTGTGCTAAAATTATCATAAAATGAATCGCAAAAATATTATAATCATTCATAAGAGGTTTGTCAAGCAGAATCATTGCGTTTTTCAATTGTCTATTTGACTTAATCTCTATTGATATTGTAATATTTTTTGTACTCTTTTGCCGATTCATCTCACACCCCTCACGGGGACGGAAACCCCGTCAGTTCGTAACGCTCATATGGATTCAAGATTCATCTCACACCCCTCACGGGGACGACACAAATTAAGAAAGGATGTGTATTACGCCAGTGAATAAAATGAAGGAATCAACCCTGCAGGCTACTGTCGGGGGACTTCTGCATGACATTGGCAAGGTCACCTATCGTATGGGTCAGGACAGACGCAACCACAGCGCACTGGGATATGACGCGCTGCGGCAGTTGGTTTCCGACGAAACCATCCTCGACTGCGTGCGCTACCACCACGCCGACCGTATGCAGGACATCGGCATTCCACGCGACGCGCCGGCTTACGCGGTCTATATTGCCGACAACATCGCCTCCCGCGCTGACCGGCGCGATCTTTCGGACGATGCTGACGGCGGGTACGATCTCACTATGCCGCTTTCCTCGGTGTTCGGCACCATGACCGGCAGGCTCAATCAGCTTTGCTACCCCGCCGTTTCCTTCCGCGGGGACAAGGTCGTCTATCCGCGTTCTTCGGACAAGGCGGCGGTGGAAAAGGACACGTTTCAGACCTACGTTTCCAATCTTCACACGGGACTTCTGGACAGTCTGCGGCAGGTTTCCTTTACCCGCGAAGGCGTCAATGCCGTCATGTCGGTCATGCAGCATTACTGCGGCTTCCTGCCCTCCGACACCGCCAAAAACCATGTGCATGACATCTCGCTATACGATCATGTCAAGCTCACCGCCGCCTTTGCCGCCTGCATCAACGAATATTGCTTGGCAGAGGGAATGGCGGATTATCGGAGGGTTTTGTTTGACCATGAGAAAAAATTCTGGAGCCGCAAGGCGTTCCTGCTGTTTTCGGCTGACATCTCCGGCATTCAGAGCTTTATCTACAATATTGCAAGCAAGGGCGCGATGAAAAGCCTTCGCAGCCGTTCCTTCTGGCTGGAAATGCTCATGGAGCATTTCATTGACGAGCTTCTTGACGGCTGCGGTCTTTCCCGCGCCAATCTGATCTACAGCGGCGGCGGACATTGTTACATCCTCCTTCCCAATACAGAGGACGTGCGCCAGACCTGCGACAGCTTCGGCGGGAAATTCAATCAATGGTTGACGGAGCATTTCGGCATTTCGCTCTATATGGCTTTTGACTGGCAGGAATGTTCCGCGAACGACCTCACCAACACCCCCACCGACGGCGAAGCATACGAAAAAACGCCTTACAGCGACGTATTCATCAAACTCAGCCGCAAGCTCTCGCAGAAGAAAATGCGCCGTTATACGGCGGAAGAAATAATGCTTCTCAACCGTCATAAGGGCGACAGCGAACGGGAATGCAAAATCTGCGGACGCAGCGATAACCTGACCAACGGAGAAAATTGCCGGATGTGCCAGCGCTTTATTGATTTGGGCAATCTCATCACCAAGTCCGATCTCATCATCTCTGTCACGCCGGACAAGCCGGTTTCCGGTGCGGTTGCCATACAGCTTCCGGCGGTTGACGGAAGCGTCTGCATGAATTTCCTGCGTGGCGATCTTGATACACACCTTGCGGAAAACAGCGACGTCATTCGCGCTTACGTCAAGAATGTCACGCTTGAAACCCGTCCGAAAACCTGCCATATCTTTATGGGAGATTACGTTTTTGATCCGGACGATCCGGACATTTCCAAGCTCGCGGTGGGCAAGGGCGTCAAGCGCCTTGCGGTCTGCCGCGCCGACGTGGACAATCTGGGCAAGGCGTTCATCTCCGGCTTTGAACAGGATTCGGACAATGAAGAGGAACGGTACCGCTTTGTCACGCTCTCCCGCACGGCGACCTTCTCACGCCTGATGTCGGTTTTCTTCCGGTATTACATCAATCTCCTTCTTTCCCAAAAAAGGTACAGGCTCAACATCGTCTATTCCGGCGGCGACGACGTGTTCCTCATCGGCAACTGGAGCGACGTCATTAATGTCGCTGTCGGCTTACGCAACGCATTCAAAAAATACTGTGGCGGCGCGCTCACCCTGTCGGCGGGAATCGGCATCTTCCCCGAAAAATTCCCCGTCGCTATGGCGGCACGCAGCACCGCCGAGCTGGAGGACAAGGCGAAGGCGTTTGTCGATCCGGCAACCGGACGCGCCAAGGACGCGGTGTGTTTCTTCTCACCTGAGGACGTGTATACCTTTAGTTGGGATCAATGGGAAACCGACGTGCGCGCAAAAATAAAACAGCTCTCAGAGCTGTTCAACTATCAAAAAAGCGCGCAGGACGCCAATACAGTCCTTCGCGGCAAGAGTATGATTTACAGAATTCTGGAGCTGCTGCGCGGCGCTGACGACAAAATCAACATCGCCCGCTACGCCTATATGCTGGCACGGCTTGCGCCGGACGGAAAAGCGGATGAAACCTACATAGAAATTTACGAGAGATTTCAGAAGAATATGTACCAATGGATTCTCAACGAACGGGACAGAAAGAGCCTGATGCTGGCGATACTCATTTATGTGTATTCCATCAGAGAATCCGGCGGCAAGCAATAAGGAGGAAGGAAAATCATGGCATATAACGGCAGCAACTATAGCCGCAGCAACGGCTACAGTGACAACCGGAACAATGACCGCCGCTATCAGGATAAAAACAAAAAAGAAGACGGTCAGAACAACAGCAGCAAAAAAAAGCTGCCAGACAAATTCAGCCAAGTAGTTCAAGAGGGTAATCTTGATCTGGACGTAATTGATGAAGTTATGAAGGATTATATGAAAAATCAATATACTATCACAACCACCAAACTTCGCAACATTATGTCGATGATAAGCGAAATCTACAATTTTGAAAGTCGCAGCAAGGAAGAAAAACTGAGCGCGGACAGCATTGCAAAGCTGCAGCGGCTCCGCATTCGCATTGTTTATGAATACGGAAGAAAGGAAACAAATAAAGAATTCAAGCCGTTTTGCGATACATTCAAAATTTTGGAATATCTTGTTCAAATTTCCAAAGATTACAAGCGAGCCGATTTTTTAGGATATGCCATGTTTTTTGAAGCGCTTGTCGCTTATCACAGATACCGCGGAGGTAAAGATTAACGATTGTGAGGTAATGAGCTATGTACGGAAAAATTATCATAGAATGCAAGCTGAAAGTGCTGACGGGTCTGCATATCGGCGGATCGAATGTGTTTTCTCCCATTGGCGCTGTGGATAGTCCGGTGATCCGCGATCCCCTCACCAACAAGCCCATCGTACCCGGCAGCAGCTTAAAGGGTAAGATGCGCACACTGCTGGTGCGTTCCTTCAAGGTCGACAATTCCTTCCGCAAAACCAGTCTTCCCGACTTCAAAGACGATCCCGCCGTGGTCAAGCGTCTTTTCGGCTGCCATTCACCCATCATCAAATCCCGTCTTCAATTTGCGGACGCTTTCGTATGCAATGAGGATGAAATGCTCAACATAGGACTGACAGAAATCAAATTTGAAAATACCATTCAGCGCGACAACGCCGAAGCAAAACCCCGACAGATCGAGCGCGTGATCAGCGGCGTCAGGTTCGCGGTCAGCATGACATACGAATACGCGGACGAATCGGTTTCCGTTGAGAAGGCAAAGGCGGAGCTGACCGAGGACATGAAAAATATCGCCAAGGCGATGAAGCTGCTGCAAATGGATTATCTTGGCGGTCACGGTACACGCGGCAGCGGAAGAGTGAGCTTTGAAGAAATCGAATTGCAGCCTTTCTTCTGCGACGATGTGATGACCAATATGCTTCCGGAGTTAAAAAAGCTCTTTGAGGATGTGGAAAGCTATGAATTACTGCCTGTTTAAGCTCAATTTTCTCACACCCGTGCATTTCGGCGCGAGCGATTCCGCGCGGTCACTGGAATCCGCCGGTATGACGCTGTGTGCCGATACGATCTTCTCGGCGCTTTGTCATGAGGCGCAGCGAGCGGGCGGCTTGGACGAGCTGATCGAAACCGCCAGAAGCAGCGGTCTGTTGCTTTCCGACGCTATGCCCTTCTGCGGGGAGGAATTCTATATTCCCAAGCCCGCGCTGCCCGCGACCAAACTCGCCGACAGCGACCCTTCCCTCCGCAAGCTCATGAAGAAGCTGCGCTATCTTCCGCTTTCGCTGCTGCCGGAATTTATGGATTCTCTGAGCGGCAAAGGCGCGTTTGATCCCGCGTCGGTCAGGAGCCGCTTCGGAGAGACCTTTGCCAATGAAAAGGTGTCGATCGCCAGAGAAGCCGACCCCGCAACTGGCGGCGCAAAGGACGCGGAGCCGTTCTCTGTGGGCGCGTTCCGCTTTGAAGACGGCTGCGGGCTGTACTTCATCGCGGCTTTTGCTTCGCGGGAGATAATGGAAAGCGTCGCACGCCTGATGAATCTTTTGGGCGCGGAGGGCATCGGCGGAAAAATCTCCGCCGGCTTCGGCAAATTCTGGCTCGCGGAAGGCGTCACGCTCGACGGCTCCGAACCGGCTTGCCTGCAACCGCTGGCAAAAATGCTGCGGGAAGAATCCGCTTCGCATTACATATTGCTCACAAGCTCGCTCCCCACGGACGACGAGCTTCCCGCCACGATGGAAAACGCGCAGTACACGCTGATCCGCCGCGCGGGATTTGTGCAGTCCGACCGCATATCCAATCCGCGCAAGAAGCGGACGCAGTATTTCTTCGCCGCTGGTTCTGTATTCGGGCGGAAATTTGACGGCGATCTGTACGATGTGGGCGAGAATATGCCGCATCCGGTCTATCGCTATGCCAAGCCAATTTTTTTGGGGGTGAACGTATGATGAAAGCAGGACATTTGGAGACATACGACGTCATTCTCACTGTCCGTACTCCCCTGCACATCGGCTCCGGTCATGTGATCAACAAGCAGGAATACGTCTACGACCCGCGCTCCAAGACTGTCAGAATCATCGACATGGATCGCTTTCTGCAAATGCTGGCGGAAAAGCAGCTTGCTTCGGAATACGAGAATCTTATCATACGAGGCACATACAAGGACGGTCTGAGCGAATTTCTGAGTGCCAATTCCTTCACTCCTTCCGAGATCGACCAGCTGACGCTTTACCAATGCAGCGTCAAGGGCATATTCGAGGAATCAGCCGGTCAGACAGACCGCTACGGACGAAAACCCAAAGAGCCGCAGAATGACATCGCCCAATTTATCCGCATGAAGGACGGCAGACCCTACCTTCCAGGCAGCAGTCTCAAAGGCGCGCTGCGTACCTGCCTGTTCACTACGCTATGCAAAGACGATACCGACTTGGGCGACTTTTTGACAACAGAATTCCGCCGCTCTGCCATAAGCGACAGACAGGCGAATGAAGCCGTGTTCAACACGCTTGGCATCAACACCCATCCCAAGCACACCCGCGACGCGGTCAACAGCATCATGAAATCCATATCCATTTCCGACAGCGAGCCTTTAAGTAGCGACAGCATGATAATCTGCAAGAAAACGGATTTGCTGTATAATGGCAGCATCAATAAAATCAACGTCCTGCGCGAATGTGTCAGACCCGGCACAACAATTAAATGCAAGCTGACGATTGACAGGAGCATAGACGGTGTGACCGTCGATGACGTCAGGAACGCAGTGCGCAGCTTCTTTGACTTCTACCGGAAAACCTATCTTCCAAAATTCAGGATTCCGACCGGCTTTGCGCTTCCCGAAGGTACCGACAACCTTCTGCTGGGCGGCGGCGCGGGATTCTTTTCAAAGACCGTCATCTACAATTTATACCGGTATGAAGATGCGAAGTTGTATGCGGCGGAATGGTTTGAAAGCACCTTTCCGAAAGGAAAGCATGAATATGAATACCCCATTGTCCCGCACACTCTCAATTGCACACAATACCAGAATCATCTGATGCACTTCGGCATTTGCGGAATTGAGGTGAAGTAGCCTTGATCAGGCAATATCATCTCACGCTGCGGAGCGAGGAGGCAATCCCCTTCCGGAGCGATCTGGCTTATCCCCTTTACGGAGAGATCATGCGGTCGGTGTCGCAGGAGTTCGGGGAGATGGCGCACGAGCAGGGCTTTACCCCTCTGTCACAGTATATCGAGCGGATTGACGGGAATTCGATCCGGTGGCATGTGACTTTGTTCGGAGAATGGGCAGAGCAGGAAATCGCGCCTTTTCTGGAGAGCGTGTCTTCTATTTATCTGGACGTCAGAAACATCACGCTCCGCACAGAGGGCGCGCCCGAAATCCTTCAGACCACCCCGAAAGAGATTCTGATAAAAGCTTCCGGACAGACAGACGCTTTCTCCAGACGCGAGATCACACTGATCTCCCCCACTACCTTCAAATCGGCGGGCGAATATGTGCTTTTCCCCAGCGCGTCATTGGTCATCAGAAGCCTTGTGGCAAGCTGGAACGCTGCCGCTGACGAAGTGACTCTTGATGACGAGGATATGCTCAGAATGCTGACGGAGGGCATCAGAATCGTCGGCTACCGCCTGTCCAGCACCACCTACCGCATAAAGGGACAGCCCATTCCCGCCTTTACCGGCGTGATTCGTTTCCAATCGCGCCTTGCCGCCCCGCTGCAAACGATATGGAACGCGCTTCTGCTGTTCGGGGAGTATGCCGGCGTCGGTATCAAAACCGCCCTCGGCATGGGCGGAGTCAGGATAATCTGAGCTTATTTGCTCTGATTATTTTTGTAACGGCTCCATGACTATTTCTTTTGCCGAAAAAAACACCACCTTCGCAGAAATGCCATAGGACATTCCCACGGAGGTGGTGGAACAGCAGACTATGAACCATTATGTTCATTACGATACGCTGTAAAACGTCACGGTAAAAACGCTGCCCTGCTGCTTTTGGCTTTGCACGTCAATTTTTCCGTTCAAGTTCACAATAATCTGTTTAGCCAGCGCCAAGCCTATGCCAACGCTCTGCGGAGGGGCGTTTTTTGCTTTATAGAATCTTTCAAAAATATGCGGCAAATCCTGCCCGTCAATGCCGCTCCCGTTGTCCTCAATTTTTACGCGGACAAAAATGGGCGTTTGCGTCGCGGTGATACGGACATAGCCGCTTGTCTTATCGTTGTGCTCGATGCCGTTCTTGACAATATTCATCATGGCTTCGCTCAGCCAGTGCCGATCGCCCTTGATGGTGATTTCTGACGGAATGTCAAGGAGGATTTCCACGCCCTTGAGTTCCGACAATACGTTCAGTGAATCGCGCACCTGCTGAATGACGGACAGCAGGGAGATTTCCTCCTGCTTCATCTCCACCGCGCCCGCTTCCAATTGGGAGAGCGTCAGCAGATGACGGATCAGCCATGTGACCCGCGTTACCTGCGTGTCGATTTTTCCTGCATAATCCAGCCGCTGTTCTTCCGTCAGTGAGGGCTGCTCCAGCAGCTCCGTCATCAGGCTGATGGCAGTCAGCGGCGTTTTGATCTGGTGGGAGATATTCGAGAGCATATCCGCCAGATACTGCTTTTGCCGCTTTTCCTCGGAATACTGCTGCCGCAGCAGCGCC
>ONDC01000183.1 GCA_900316495.1 uncultured Eubacteriales bacterium | reverse complement strand
GCGTCGGCATGGGTCTTGAAGTTGAGCATGGTGGGGGTGATGTCCATGGCCTTGCCGATGAGATCCTCGCGGATGATCACGATGGTCACGCCCGCGCAGGACACATTCTTCTGCGCGCCGGCAAAGAGAACGCCGAATTTGCTGACGTCGATCGGCTCGGAGAGAATGTTGGAGGAAATATCGGCTACCAGCGGCACATCGCCAGTGTCGGGAAGGGTGTTCCACTTGGTACCGTAGATGGTGTTGTTGAGGCAGATATGCACATAATCCGCGTCGGGTCTGAAGTCGTCCTTCGTCACCTTGGGAATATAGGAGAAGGTCTTATCCTTGGAGGAAGCGACAGCCTTCGCGTCGCCGTATCTCGCGGCCTCCTCGTATGCCTTCTTTGCCCACTGACCGGTGATAACGAAGTCAGCCTTGCCGCTGCCGGTCATGAGGTTCATGGGGATCATGGCAAACTGGGTGGAAGCGCCGCCCTGCAGGAACAGCACCTTGTAATTGTCGGGAATATTCATGATCTCGCGGAGATCGGCTTCCGCGTCCTTGATGATCTTGTCGTAAACCTTGGAGCGATGGCTCATCTCCATAACGGACTGACCGCTGCCCTGATAATCGAGCATCTCATCTGCTGCCTGCCTGAGTACTTCCTCGGGAAGCATGGAAGGACCGGCGGAAAAATTATAAACTCTTGCCATAGTGATAATACCTCCAGAAAAATAAATCAATGCGTAGACGGCAGCTGAAAGCGAAAGGAATCCTACGATTAAAATAACTGCCGTCGTGTCACATGTCGAATACAATTATATTCTGAAAAAACGGCGCTGTCAATGTTTTTTGCAAAAAATAAGCAAATATTTAACAAATAAAAGGAGCCTGAAATCGGCGGGTTGACCGACCTTCGGCTCTTTTTACAAAATAATCCGCGGGGGATTTATAATATTGGATATGTTGATTTTTTTGTGAATGATCACATCTTATCGTCAGGCGGGAGCGAACGGATAAAATGCAGCGCGAAGGGCAGACTGATGCCCGCGGCGAGAAAATCGGCGCAGGGCTGAGCGAGGATAATACCGTCCACCCCCAAGAGACGCGGCAGAAGCAGGATCATCGGAATGAAGCAAACCCCGTTGCGCAGACTTGCCAGCGCCGTCGCCGGACCGCTTTTGCCGATGCTCTGGTAGAGCATATTGGTGCATTGCATAAGCATGGCGACGGTCATTGCCACGCACTGTGCCTTCAGGGCGGGTGTGCCGATGGCGATGACCTCCGGATCGTCGCGGAACTTTGCGATAATGAAGTCGGCGGCGAGGAACACACCGCCCGAAAGGACGGTACAGACCGTGGTGCCGTAGATCAGGGTAAAGACAAACGCCCTTCGCACGCGGGAATAGAGCTTTGCCCCGTAGTTGAAGCTGCTGACCGGCTGAAGTCCCTGTCCGATGCCGATGCCGAAGGCGAATACCACGAAGCTCACCCTTCCGACAATGCTCATGGCGGCGACAGCCGCGTCGCCGTAAACGCCGGCGGCGTTGTTGAGCAGCATGGCGGCAATGCTGTTGAGTCCCTGCCGAAGCAGACTCGGCGCGCCGGTGCGGAAGATTTTCAGATAATCGCGCAGGTGCCTTGAAATATACTTCGGGCTGAATTTGCTCTGCGTCTTGCCCGTGAGGAACATGCTGAGCAGCAGTCCTGCGCCAACGATCTGAGAGAGCGCCGTCGCAAGCCCCGCGCCGGCAACGCCCATTTTCAGCGTGAAGATGAAGAGCGGATCGAGCGCGACGTTGAGCAGTCCGCCGAAGGTAATGCCGATCATGGCAAACGCCGCCTTGCCCTCGTAGCGGAGAATGTTATTCATTACGAAGCTGACGCACATCAGCGGGGCGGCGGCCAAGATGTACCGCGCGTACTGCGTGGCGTAGGGGAGAATGGTGTCGGTGCTGCCCAGCAGGTACATGAGCGGCGTGATAAAGATTTCGCCCAGAACGGCAATCGTTCCGCTGAAAATCAGGGCGGCGAAGAAGGCGGAGGAAGCCAGCTTTTTCGCGCGTTCCACGTCCTTCCCGCCGAGGCTGAGACTCACGAGACTGCCCGCCCCGTGTCCGATCATAAAGCCGAACGCCTGTATGATCGCCTGAAGCGCAAAGACGATACCCACCGCGCCGCTCGCGCTGGTGCCGATACTGCTGACAAAGTAGGTGTCGGCGATATTGTAGATATTGCTCACAAGCATACTGATGACAGTCGGCACCGACAGCGCCAGAACAAGCTTTGTCACCGGCGTCTGCGTCATTTTTTGGAACTGCCTTTCGGCCTTTTCCGTGGGGGTTGGTTTCAATTTACATCATGCCTCTTTGATTGTTTTTGATCAATATAATAGTATATCATATTGCGCCGGATAATGCAATACAAAAAGCTGACATCCGATCGTATTGTATTTTAGCCCTTATAGGGAAGGATGTCGGGAAACCGTTCGGGACGACAGCAACGCCTGAAATAGTTCCATCAAAAATTCTTCCCCGATTTAAGGATTTTTTAAGAAATTCCCTGCTACAATGACATTGCAAGGTTCACAAAGCAGGGAATCTGTGATACAATAAAAGCCAAAGGAGAGGGATTATGTTTTTTGACATTCTCATGCGCGACTTAAAGCATGCGCGACTTAAAGCGCAAGAAGACCATGAATCTGATCATTCTGCTGTTCGTGGTGCTGTCGGTGATGTTCATCGCGTCGAGCGTGAACAATCTGCTGACAGTCTCCGGTTCGCTGGAGGGGTTCTTTGACAAGGCGGGCGTGGGCGATTACATCGCCTTCGAGCGGAGCGGCGGCAGCGTCACCGTAAAGGACGCGGCGGCAAGGGCAAAGGGCGTGCAATCGGTGCGACAGGAGGAATGTATCTTTCTCTCGTATCACGAATTTGAATCCGGCAGGCTCACGCAGGAAACGCAGTCCGCCAACACCAGCCTTGTAAGCTGCCTGTCGCAAAATCCAGAACTATTACGACAGCCGCGACAATGAGATCACCGAGGTGGCGGACGGCGAAACGTATGTGCGTCACTCTCTGCTGGAAAACAGCGGGGTCAGGGTCGGCGACCGGGTGACGCTGACCGTCAGCAATGTCAGCCGCACCTTCGTGGTGAAGGATTCGCTGAAGGACGCGGTGCTCGGCTCCCGCATGATGGGCAACGCGCGGTTCCTCATCTCCGAAAACGACTACAAGGCGTTTGAAAAGGCAGAACCGCTGGAGCCGTATCTGTTCTATATCACCTTCATTGACACGGACGACATCGCTTCCATCCAAAAGGAGATCATGGCGTGTGACGCGGTAGCGTTCAGCGGCGACCGGGAGATGTTCCGCTTTACTTACATCATGGAGATGATTGTGGCGGGCATTCTGTTGATTGTCAGCGTGTGTCTTATCATCATCGCGGTGGTGATCCTGCGGTTCACCATCAGCTTCACGCTCAGCGAGGAATACCGGCAGATCGGCATCATGAAGGCCATCGGCATTACCAACGGCAAAATCCGCTCGCTCTATCTGGTGAAGTATCTGGCGCTGGCGCTCTTCGGCGCCGCCGTCGGGTTGGCGCTGTCCTTTCCATTCGGCGGAATGCTGCTGAACGTGGTGTCGGAAAGCATCATCATGGATCACGCAAGCGGCGCGCTGCTGGAAACCGTCTGCTCCGCCGGCGTGGTGGGCATTATCCTGCTGTTCAGCTTCCTCAGCACCCGCAGGGTCAGGACATACACGCCCGTTGACGCCATTCACAGCGGCGAAACGGGCGAACGGTACGGCAAAAAGGGCATCCTCCGCCTCGGTCAGAAGCCGGTTCGTCCGGTGCTCTTTATGGCGGTCAACGACATTCTCAGCAGTCCGAAGCGCTTTCTGACCATGCTGCTGACCTTCTTCGTCGGCGTTTCCATCCTGATGATCCTGCTGAATGTTTCCTCCACCCTGCAAAGCGGCAAGCTCCTTGCGTGGCTGAACATGGCGGATTGCCACGCGGTGATTTGCGAAAAGAGCGCCATTGAGAAATACATGGTGGAAGACGGTCGAGAGAAGCTTGACAGACGTATCGCGGACATCAAAAGAGCCCTTCGGGAAAAGGGCTGGGAGGCGGACTGCTTTGTGGAAACGCTCTCCGGCGTACAGGTGTCCTTCGGCGGGAATACCATCCGAACCCCCGCCGTGGAGGGCGTCGGCGTTTCACCCGCGGAATACGCCTATCTCGAAGGCACCGCCCCGCAGAACAAACGGGAAATCGCGGTGTCCTACATCATCGCCGACAGGCTGAACGCCGGCATCGGCGATACGGTCAGCGTCATCACAGCGGAAGGCAAAACCGACTGCATGATCACCGCCACCTATCAGTCGATGATGTCCATGGGCGACAGTATCCGCCTGTATCCCGGACAGACGCACAGCTTCCGCACTCTGACGGGGCTGAACGATTTTCAGATCCGCTTCACCGACAGCCCCGACGCCGCCGGTATCGAACGGCGTATCGGAAGCCTCCGCGAGATGTTCCCCAACGACAAGGTAATGAACGCCGGCGGTTATGTTGATTACATGATAGGCGGTATCAGCGGCATTCTTGACGGCGTGACCGCGCTGCTGCTGCCGGTCATCATCCTGATCGACATTCTGGTGGCGGTGCTGATGGAAAAGAGCTTCCTTGCCAAGGAGCGCGGGGAGATCGCCATGCTCAAGGCGATCGGGTTC
>ONDC01000059.1 GCA_900316495.1 uncultured Eubacteriales bacterium | reverse complement strand
AAGGACAGAAGCTCCTTCTTCTTTGCAATCCGCTCGGGAAGATCGGAAAATTCATAGGCGGCTGCGCCTGTAACCTTGCCGTAACGGTTGACCATACCGCAACAGCGTATGATCCGGGAACCCTCCGGAATGATCGGTTCCCCCTCCTCGTCGCGCTTCAACGTCCTCACACCGGCAGAAGCCGCAGCATCAAACACAGCGTTCTTGTCAAACACCTTGCGCGCGTAATCCACGTCAAAGCCCACGACATTGAAATCCCTGCGGAGACTTGCTTCGAGCGTCGCCCAGTAATCGTTGAGAGATTCTATGCCGTCGGGTCTGCCGTACTTATAGGAAAGATAGGATACCGCACGATAAACCGCGTCATAATTATGCAGGTCATCCACCTTATAGTAATCGGTCAGGCAGCCCTTCAGTCCGTGGGGAAAATACTCCTCGGAAGCGTCGCCTATACCGAGTACATTCACGCCCAGCCCTCTGAGCGCGTGAATATATCTCCATCTGTCCTCGGGGTAATTGGGCGATATAAAAATAATATTCATAAAATAAATACCTCCGGCATTGAGAATCTGTTGTTTTGGCGGTCAGCCTTCATCGTAATATTATAACACACTGTTTTCACGACTTCAACACCATATGAAAAAATATGGAAAAAACTATATTTTGCCGTCGCTCACATCGGGTTCCTCTCCGGAATGACCCAGATCATTCAGCACCAGTCTGCCGCCGGTTTTCTCGGCGATGGCGGAAATTGCCTTGAAAGCTGCTTTGCAGGCTTCCCATTGCTTTTCGTCGGCAAAAACAGGGGGACATTCTTCCGCAGAAACATATTTTGCACACGGAACCGATATAAATTTCATATGGGAATTTTCCTCTGCTTCTCCGGTATTGCGTATCAGAAAGACCGGATTGTAGCTCGCCTGGGTGGCAGACACGGTTCCGTCTGCCGCTCTGGCAATGTTCAGTGTCACGGTCATGCTTCGCGCCATGTTAACTTTTGACTTTGCAATCAGCTTTTTTTCATTTTCAAGCGCCTTTTTCTGCGTTTCATTCAGATTGCCCTTGAGCTTCATGATATTCGGCATACCGGGATACACATTGTTTCCATAGAGAGTTCCCAGCGAATAAAACACAAAGCATTCCTTCTGCGCGTCGCCGCTCTTATAGCTGATGACCTCGGTTCCCAATGTCACGCAGGGACCATAGCCGACAATGACGTCTGCGCCGGATTGCGCAATTTTTTTTGCGGTTTCCTTTATAAAATCGGTTGCAACGAAGCTGCCGAGACCGCCCCAATTGACGCAGACAGCAATATATTCCGCCCCGCTCTTTTTCAGCTTGGCAATATCCGTCACGGCACGTTCGGCAAGAGCCTCCTTGGAAACATTGGCGATATGTCCCTTCTGCTCGGCGGTCAGCTTGGCATAGTCGCCTCCCTCGATACAATTGAAGCCCGCAAGACCCACATTAATTCCATTGACCTTGACAACGCGGGTATTCAGCTTGTCGGGCGCATCGTCTGTCATGCCAATGACGCCCAATGATCTCGCATGAAGCGTGCTGATCGTCGAGCACATGCCATCGTACCCGTTGGCAAGCGCGTGCTGATTAGCGCCGAATATGTAATCCACTCCCAGCTCCGAAAGGGTAGAAGCCAGTGCGGTGGGATAATTCTTGCCGGAATCAAATCCTTTTAGCTGCTTGTTCTCGCCGTAAGCGTTCACCTGTCCGCAGAGACCGACAATGGTGAGATCTCCTTCGAGCACCTCGGAAAGCTCCGACATTCCGTTCCGGAAATCGAATTTTTCATCGACAAAGGCGGAATCAAGCATCTCCTGGGTAGGCATGACATTGCCGCCGAATGTCAGCGTGAAGGTGCCGGACGGACGGCTTTCCTGCTCCGGTTCTTCAACGGGTATCTGATGGCTGCCCGACCGCAGGGAAGCCGCTATCAGCACCGCTCCCAGAACACTGACAAAGCCTATCACCAAAATGGCACAAAGTCGTGTGAAGCGGTCTGCGTCCACCCCGTCAACCAACCTTTTTCGCGGACGGGCTTCATTGCCCGTACCTCTGCCTGCTGGATTGGAGGAAACATCGTCCTTATTGAAGATTTTGCCGAACCACACCGCTATGCGTGCAAAAAATCCGAGAATCGCCGAAATGATTTTCATGAAGAATCACACCACGCTTTACAAGAATTAGTTGAAACAGTATCCACTCACGCGGCCGTACAGCTCAGTGAATTAAAATAGTCCCATATTATTCTAAGCTCCTGGGGCATTTCTCCGGTCATTAAGGCCGTAATAAGGGTGGAGCCGACCGTCATGATCAGGGCAGCCGTTATCATTCCAAGAAGGATGGTGAGAAACGCGCTTCTCACGCGGAGATTGAGCAGAGCGGCTACAAGTGCGCCCGTCCACGCGCCGGTACCAGGGATCGGGATTGCCACAAACAGAAATAATCCCCATTTGCTGTATTTAAGCACCCTGTCCTTTTTCTTATCCGCCTTTTCTTCTATCCAGTGAGCCAAGGGCTTAAAAAGCTTTGTTTTCTTCAGCCAGTTGATCACAGGTCGAATGAGCAGCAAGATAAACGGAACAGGAATAATATTGCCGATAATAGCAATGGGCATTCCGAACGGAATGGCGCCTCTGCATTCGATGAGAGGTATCATGGCAATAAAGAAAACCGCAAGCTCAGGTGGAAAATTTTCCTGAAAAAAAGCCTGTATAGATTCAACCATATGATTAGCCTCCTGAAAAAACTCTGTATTCTGACACATTATACATTATACATCAATATTCCGGGAATTTCAATAAAAAAATAGATTTCTTGTTACAAAAGAGTGCGAATGTAATTTGACATTTTTCTCAATGCATGATAAAATGGGTGTAACGCCTGTCGGGAAATATGTGGTTTGTCTGACAGTTAAACGGAGGAAGCAACATGACACTCAAAAACGAATCTGACTGCCGCTATTCATGCAGCGTCGGAATGGAAATGCTCAACGGACAGGGCTTTATGAAGCCATACGGATACCAGGCGCTTGTAATGGAAATTGCCGAGAGACATCTGCGTCAATTTCACCTTGGTGTGGACGATCTGCTTCAAAAAGGAATGTCGTGGGTGCTTGTTTCATCATCTATTGAAATTATTAACCCCATTCGCGCCGAAATCAACCTGAATGCCCGCACATGGCACTCCGAACAGGACAGGCTCACATTCCGGAGAGAGCTTTGCTTCACCGACACGGCAGGAGCGCCGCTCTTTAACGCCGCCACCTTTTCCGTGCTGATGGACGTGAAGGAACGGCGCATCCTCCGTCCCGATAAACTCCATCTTGACATCGGTCAGTCTCACAGTGAATTTCTCATAGACGCTTCGCCCAAGCTCCGCTTCAAAGGCGATATGCACAACTGCGACAGACGAAGGGTCTACCCCAGCTGTATTGACAGACTGGGACACACAAACAACTGCCGTTATCCGGAGTTTGCCTATGACGCTCTCACCGACAGCGAGATCGCCTCTCTTGGAAAGCTGCGCAGGATGGACGTGTATTTCAAATCAGAACTGAAACCCGGCGACAGCTTCACTGTCAGGCGCAGCGCGGCGTCTGTTGAATCGGGAGAGCTGATAATAGACGGCATTCTTGACGATAGCGGCAAACAGTCGTTTGTCTGCCGTTTGGTATTTGAACCGTAACGGGTTTATCATACAAAAATCCGATAAGCCAACAGATAATCGAGGCCTATCGGATTATTTTATTACGCATTGTTATAATTAAATAAAATATCACCAGTGCTTTTTGATACCGCCCTGACCGTATGCGGGAGAGCCGTTATCTTCTACCTTGACGCCAAGCAGTCTGACCAGTCCGATCGCCTGCGCCGAATCAATAGTGGCTCCCTGCAGTTCTCCTCCACGGAAGATGATTTTGTCCAGACGGCTGCCTCTGAGATCCATGCCGGCAAGAGACGTGCCGGAGATATTCAGCTCGGTCATATCACACATCACAAATTCCGAATCCTTCATACGTGAATTGTCAATCGCCGCGCTTGTCATATTGCAACTGACAAATTTGGTGACCGTAATTTTCGCCTGAGAAAAATTCACCAGTCGACAGTCGGTGGTTCTGATCAGCACATTGTTCAGCACGCCGAACGCAAGATTCAGTCCTGTGAGCTTGCTTTCAACAATCTCGCAGCAGGTAAAGGTTCCCTGATTCATGTTCATAAACGAAAAGTCGCAGTTTTTGAAGTAGCAGTTGGTGAAGGTGACGCCCTCAAAAAGGCAGTCGCGGAAGCGGCAGTTCATAAACACACAGCCCGAGACCTCCACGCCGTTGATCGTGAGGTTTCCCATGTTTTCTCCGTCAAAATAATAACCGTAAATGACATTCCGCTCCACATCGGCATTAATCAGAAGGTCAAGCGCGGATTCATCCTTTTTGAGATTCATATTGATCTGGGGTTTTTCTCTTTTCATCGAGTGGATTTCCTCCTTTTTTATCATTTGTAAAATATTCAATGTCATTATATCAGACATTTATGAAAATTTCAATCTGATTTTTCACTCGGACAACATTTTTATGTCATTGACAAAAGGCGAATGACATACTAATATATTATCAGAACAACCCTACGAAAGGAAGGGACTTCAATGAAAAAATTCGTTCGCAAATCAGCATGCTTTCTCGCGGCTTTTTCCATGCTTCTTGTTTTGCTCTGCTCATGCGGCTCCGAGCTGGACGGAACATGGAGATCCTGCGAGGATGAGGACACGCGGATTAAAATCTCAGGTGAAAAGGTCAGAATTACCTATGACGATTTCCGCATCGACGGTACATACGAAATGGATGACAGCGGAAATATTATTTTCCATCTGACCGATAAAAATGGCAATAAATACAAAATCGAAGCCAAATTCTCCACCGATCAAAAAAACAAACGGCTGACGCTGACAAACGCCAAGGGTGAATCAGAGGTATTTGAAAGATAATTCTTTTCTTTCTTTTGTAAGAATCAAGAAATAATAATTCTTTGTAGTATAATTCATTTAATCAATTACAATTTGTATTATCTTTTATTTCTTTTTGAACCTGTCGGGATGACGGCGGATGTATTCAAAAATATATTGCTGTGCCACACCCGCGTATTGACACTTCAACAGCGCTGTTCCGCCGGAAAACTCGGTTTCTAAAGCCCGGCGAATCCACACGTCCACCGGAAAACACTCCAGACGTCCGAATCCGTACAGCAACGCGCACTCAGCAACCTTCGGGCCGACGCCCTTCAGCGAAAGCAGCCGCTTCCGAGCCTCGTCTATCGGGGCTTTTTTTATGTAATCAAAATCAATCCCTCCGCTGGCTGCGGTTTTCGACACTTCGGCAAGATACGCTGCCCGATAACCGCACCCAAGCAGCCTGAATGTCTCCTCCGGAACAGCGGCAAGCGCCTGAGGCGTGGGAAAGGCATGTCCGTCTGCCTTCTCACGAGCCGCTTCCGCATTGGCGGCAGGCTCGCCGTATTGCAGACACAACCTTGCAATAATGCCCCTTATGCGGGGAATATTGTTGTTCTGTGAGATGATGAAGGAGCAAAGCGCTTCCCACGGCTCTTGCATCAGAATATGAACCCCCGCCGCATAGGACGCACTATCCGTCAGCCGCGGCTCCATCCCCACCACCAGACGGCTTATCCCGTCATAATCCCGATCCATATCGAGATACCGCCGCCAGATTTTTTCATAGTCGCTTTCGTCCGCGCCGTAAAATGTCAATTGATCTCCCCTCTGTCCGATCTCGACATATCTTCCAAAAGCAGTTCCGCACAGTCTGCCATCATGTTCTGTCCATCTGAAGCACTGTCCGCTTGTCAGCGTATCAGCAACCGAAAATCTCTTGTGTGCTACCGTGGTACAATACTGCAAAGCCAACTCTCTGTCCTTTCCTTTTTTGTATTTTTTAATTATAATATACGATTCGTAATTTTATGTGCTTATACCTACCAATGTGGGATTTCCAAAAATTGAGTTTTCTCCCGCTAATTTCGGGTCTCCCGATAATTTTACCACAGCTTCATCGCTTGTTCAACATTATTAAACAATTGCACACAAATAATTAATTGCTCTTTGCGGTAAGATATGATATAATGAATTAATAGGCATTCCAGACAGCAAAGCGGATAACCCGCGTCAAATGGCAATTCCCAGCACTAACATTTCTCTGAGCCGATTATACAGGAAGGGGAAGGTGGACAGAGGAAGCGGACTGCTTCCTTTTCCCACCTCCACCGTGAAGGCGGGCGCGTGGTACCTCTCCATGAACCAATCCTTTAAGCCCGCGGAGCTGGCGCTCCTGTCAGGCTCACTCAGAGAATACCCCGACGACATGGCAAGAATATTCGCCATGATGTGCGCACGCGCAGGCGTATAATGCCGATAGCTCCAATAGATTTCTTCTCCCGCAGAGTGAAACGCAATCAGATGGCGAAACCTCTCCTTTTCGCAAAGCGCGGTTACGGCTTGTGTCTCCGGCTCGCTGACAGGGTACTCACCCGTCCACCCCTCGGAGGAAGGCCCGGTAATGCCCCTCTCCATAGCGATCGAGCGCATTTCATCCCATCCCGCGTCGAAATTCCGGTTGATGTCGACGCCTCTGGCATTCGCTTTCCAACGACGGCAGTATTCCGGGCTTTGACATCGTTCCGTCAGTTCCTCTCCAAGGTATAGACTCAGACCGTCATACGCCGCTCCATGTACGGAAAGCTCAATTCCGTCAGGATTCAGGGCAGGTATGACAGTCAGCCCTCCTGATTTCATCAACTTGCCAATATCCATCTCGCAGATGCATCCCCCGGTTCTGTATGCGTGCAACAAATCCTCAACAAAATACAACAGCATGAGAGAGGTAATCCATTCCCTTCCATGCACGCCGCCGCAATACAGCACCTTTCTTTGCTGGCTGCCGATGTGAAGCGCCGTTATTTCGTGTCCGCACAGACTCTTCCCTATCGAAGCTGTCCCGAGCAACCCGTCATACTGTTCTGTCAGCCTTTGTATCCATTCCTTTACATGAGAATGGTCCGCAGGCTCGATACTCACCGCTTTTCGGATCATTTCTTCTTCCCCTTTTTCAGAATTATATAATCTTATTTATATGACTGTCATTTTTATTTGATCACAGTCCGCTGCTATCTCTCTTCCTGATAAACTATACACCAAAAAGGAGAATCATTCAATGGTTATTTCGTCCGTACACAATTTTGACAAGCTCAGAGAAAAAACGCTCTCTCAAACCTATCATTTCAAAGGACGCATTATCAACCTGCGCGTTGACGACGTGGAACTGTCTGACGGGAGTACCTCCATCAGAGAGATCATAGAGCATCCCGGCGGCGTCTGCGTAGCGGCCGTAACGCCAGACGGCAAGCTGCCGTTTGTCAGACAGTTCAGATACCCCTATATGGAAATTGTCACAGAGCTTCCCGCCGGCAAGCTGGAAAAGGGAGAAGATCCCCTCGAAGCGGTCAAGCGCGAGCTTGCGGAGGAAGTTGGCGCGCACGGAACAAACTGGAGAAGTATGGGCAACCTGTATCCCTCGCCCGGATACTGCGGTGAGATTATCCGGCTCTTTGCCTGCGACATTGACGTTTCGGGAGAAAGCCACCCCGATGACGGAGAATTCCTTGAGGTGGAGTATATTCCACTGGAAAAAGCCGTGGAGATGGTACTCGCCGGAGAACTTCCGGACGCCAAGACACAGACGCTGGTTCTTAAACTGATGGCTGAAAAAGCAAGGGGCTAATGTAGGCAGATCTTATTTCGACAGCAATATTATATTACAGTATATTTTGTAGCTCTAATTGTATTGAATTCAGTATTATTTTACGGTATAATAATATGAGTTGCGTTTTACGTTTTTAAGAGCTGCAATAAGCAATCAAAAAAAGGTAACGGTGAAATGCATTGAACAACGGCAACTACGGAAACAACGGTCGAAACAGAAATAACCGATATTCCCGGGAAGGTCGCAGGTCTATGCCTGATGACAGAGGCAGCCGACGCGGTGATTCACGCAGTCAGGGAGCCCGCCATCCGGACTACCGTTCCACCGACTTCTATTTCCCGGAGTACTCCTCTACAGGTTACCACGCCTCTGATAACGACTTCACAGGAAGTGACTCTTCTGAGGGCTATTCCCGCAGCCAGGGCTATCGCTACCCGAACCATAATTCCTCCGATGGATATGCAAGAGGAAGAGCCGCACGAGATCCAGAGGGCTATTCCGGCAGCAGAAACGCACGCTACTCCGGCAGCAGAGGTTCCCGTTATGCTGACAGCAGTTATTCCGGCAGCAGGAATGCACGCTATTCCGGCGGCACAGATGCCCGTTATGCCGACGGATATTCCAACGACAGAGGTTCCCGCGGTCATAATGCCGGCTATCCGCAGAGAGGAAGCGCCAATTCCACAGGCAAAACGCGCTCCGGCTACGCAAGAGAGTATGGAGATTATCATTCCTCAAGAGAATATGAAAAAACAAGTCAGTACGCTTACCGTTCCGGAAAATCGGAGGGCGATAAGCTGCCGATTTCCGTCTTTCTCGGAATGGGCGTGACGGCGATTGCTGTCATTGCGCTGGTGATCTCCATATTAGCCAACGGCAACAACACAAAAAATCGAAGTCAACCGAATGGGGATAATCTCACATCTCCGTCTGACAGGAACGGCACCACCATTGTCGACGTGGAGGATGACGATTTACCTGACGAATATGATTCGATGGACTCCTCTGCTCCTGCCACGCAGAGCTTCGTCGGAACGTGGTATAAAACAAATGTCGCGGAGACACAAAAAGCCGAGTTAACGGTAACAGTGCAATACAGTGACAGCTTTGAATTCCGTCTGGAAACCTGGAACGGAGGCAATAGTGCCGTCATTAAGGGAACAGCCTTTTACACCGATGAGACACATGCAGAATATTCACCGAAAAAGAAAGTCAAGCTCACATTTGAACGGGGAGCCGATTACGTCGCTGTCACCCACACCGGCAGCAATTCCTCCCTCGGAATAGGAAAGGAGTATTCGATTGACGGCAATTTCACCGAACAGGCGCCGACATACACCGTTGAAAGCAATACATCCTCCGAAACAACGGTGGCATATGACTATAATCTCTACCAATCCGATGCGGTTGAGGAAGCACTAAAGCAAACCCTCCGCTCCGATGACTATACGCTTTACAAGGACATGATGAAAAATGGGCTTAAATCCCCCATCAATTACGAGCGCACAAAGGACAAGAACGGAAAGCTGATCAATGTTGACGCCGAGTTGAATGCAGTGAAATACTACGCTCATCTCAACGGCAACGATATGATATTCATTTGCTCGGAAAAAGCGGATATCTATGTCTTGTTTTACAACAGCGACGAAATCATCTACTACACCAACGACAGCCATTATTCATTTACCATGCCGGCTTCCTTCCAGGCAGTCGCACAGTCAAAGGGTATTAAGCCCACCTTCAGATAAAAATACCGGCTCGGAAAGGGTGCAAAAATGTGAGCACATTCAATCTTCTGATTATTCTACTTTTCATATTGCTTTTTGGAGCAAGGCTATTCATGTACTGCGTCAACATTGATCTGCCGCTTGTATCCGAGATCATCACGCTTGTACTGATGCTGATGGTAATATCAGAGATCATTCTGGCAATTTTTGAATTTCCCGCTGCCTTGATCGACGGCATTCTATTTGTCTGTATGGGAAACAAGGCAATTGCCATTGGATGCGGTGTGGTCATACTGATTGTGTTTGTCTTTGTTTTCATCATAATCTATCCAAAAATCAATTGGCATAAAATTCTTTCTTTTTCTCCTATCAAATACGCCATTATTGGATTTTTGCTGATTATTGCCACTATTTACACAGAATTGTTCAACGGAAGCTATTCATTCAAGGATCTGAGTGAATTCAACGAATTCAAAAATGAGTTTTCACAGTACGACGACCACTTCTGGCCGACAAAGTATATACGTGAAGTAGAAGACAACGGCAGAGAAATTATCACCAAAACATCCGTCTATCCGTGGGATGTCTCCATATCCGACGGTAAACAATTTGCCTATAAGGTTGTCACATTTTACGACGAAAGCGAGCTTTCCAGTCAACCCATCCTGTATTATTATCCGTTCACATACAATACGTATGCGGGGGTTGATCCACGACCTGTGCAAGGATCAGATGCGGTTTCATCCACTGATCCGGACAATGTAAGCGGTTCCGACTCGAATTAACAGAAGGGAAGGTCATGATTTGTCTGATAAGAATTACATTACCGGCGAAACAAAAGACTTATTGCTTGCCCAGTTACTCGCAAACAGTAAAAAGTACCGCATAAAGTCGATCGCCGAGCGGTACGGACTGAAGCTATCAGATAAGCTGACGAAACAGCAGATGATAGACGCTGTTCTGCCTGCCATTGAGGTCAATTTTGGCGTTAAGCTAAAGCAGTATTCCACAGAGGATCTGTTTTTGGCCATGAAATGCTTTAACGGCGGAGAAATGACAGAGCAGTTAACCGGGGCAGTAATTGAATCCGCTCCTTTTGCTGACGGAGCCATTTTCTTAACCGGCAAAAGCAAGGTAGCATGCTTTTGTGCGGCTGTGCCCCATGAGCTTGCCGGAAAGCTCATGATGTGCTGTGTCACCAAATGCTTTGACAACGACTCTGATGAGCTGAGCAAATGCGCAAAAGCATGCGCCACCATATATGGCATGTTTACCGCGGGAATGCTTGCTGACTGCGCTAACTCTGCCTTTGCCTCCGGCGTTACAGAGGAACAGGCGGAAAAATACCTTGCTTCCACAGATTCCGAAGCATTTACATATGAGGATGGCTGCGCCGTCAGCCATTCCGGCGTTTGCCTTGATATTCTTCCGGAGGCCTCCGGGCTGGAATATTATCTTCCCGACCGCAAAACCATTGATTCATACGCCGTCTATGGCGCTGATACGGGCGATTATTACTACCGTCAGATCATCAATCTGATTTACAACAATGCGGGGATTTCATACGATACTGCCAATCAGTTGGTGCGTGACATATCTGTATGGTGTACGGACAACGGAAATTTCAAAACCGTAGTGGACTTGATTAAACAATCTGACATGGTTCTGTCAAATGATAAATTCAATTTTCTTCTTGGCATGATCGGGGAGCTGAACAGCCGCTCAAGAAAACCGTGTCTGAAAGGCCACAGACCGGACGAGGTAGACGAATATAAGCTGCCCGTTATTCCGGAAATTGTAAATGTGCCTATCAAACCCGAGCCTGTCAGGGTGACACAAAAAGTGGGAAGAAACGACCCTTGTCCTTGCGGCAGCGGAAAAAAATACAAGAAGTGCTGCGGTAAGAACAAATAATGGAATAGAGCAAACTAAAAAGCACCATGCTTTGCGCGGAATATGATCCGCCATTCACATGGTGCTTTTATTGTTATGCTGTTTCAGGATGCTTCGGATAAGTCATCCGCATTGTCAAAATCATCTGATTCTTCAAGGACCGCTTGGCTTTCCTCGCCACTCTCCTCCTGGCTTTCCTCATCCTCGATCCAATTATCATCGAACTCTGCTTCAGAGGATGTCTCTTTCTCCGAAGGGGCGGTGGTAACGGCGTCCGGTTCACTGCCGGAGGAAGGGGTGTTGGTACTGACCGCGATTCTCTGTTCATTCTTATAATAGCTTTTGTTCATAAAGCTGATACCGGTCACGATGTCCTCTTTTACGGCATACTCGATAATCCAGCTTCCTGTGGTATAATTGTGCTCCATGATGGAGTTGCAGCCATACTGAACCACATAGTCGCAGTCCTCAAATCTGAACGTGTGTTCCTTGCCATGATAATACTTGTCAAGGTAGCTTCCGATGCTGTACACTCTTCCGCCGACAAACGTATAGAGATTTTCCGCAGACAGGATGGCGTTCAGCTTGTTCTGGTCAGTGATAACGTCTGACGCTCGGTAAAGTGTAGTAGCGCCGCCGTTTACGCAAAGATACCTGTCTGTCAAATGTGCCAATGTGGAACCGATTCCGATGTCTCTGACGGGGGCAATGCCAAGTTCATTATCGAGCCATGTCACGGAAGAAATATTGCAGCCGGATGTCTGATTGTCCTTCCACCATTGCCAGCTGTCTATCTGATCACCTGACACGCTGCCGGACTTTTCCGATTCCGAGGGAATACTCCCGGAAGGCTTCACATAAAGCACGGAGCTGCCGTGCGCTGAATCCAGTGTAATCTTTACACAGCCGTTGTCATCGTATTCTGAAAGATCCCAGCTTATCTTCTCCGGATGTAGATTATTCACAAAGTCTTCCAACGTGCTGAGACGATCTCCCACAGAGGAAACATCGTTGTAATTAAACGGAAGCATATGATTGGAGATACTCTCTTTTTCCTCTGTCTCCGGTTCACTGTTCGCCGCGGTAGTGGGCATAATCTGAGACGCTACAGTCGTTGTGACTGTCGTGCTTTCATCTTCCACGGAAGAGGTGGTTGATGTGGTACTCAGAGTGCTATCCTCCATCGTGTCGTTTTTCGTTGTATGATGATTTGTTTCTTCCTTCTTAACAATCTCTTTGCAAACCTTATATGCCTTCTGCAGCTTGACAAATTCCTTGACCTTTTTTTCTTTTGGCGGATTGACCGTAATCTCAGTAACGGAAGTATCCTGGTGTTCGAGAATCTGTCGCCCTTTTTCAGTATTAGGAAGTCTGTTTTCCATTCCGACTCTGTTGGTGACAGAAAAGATCAGAAGTGAAGCCACCACTGCGAGAGCAAAACAAAGACCGCATGTTGTGCATAACATATGTCTGAGAGATTTCACTGTATGCTTCATAGTGAGCTGCCTTCCTTTCTGTCAATTCTGATGATGAGCCGGTATGCTGACACTCAGTCGTCCGCGCCCTTCATGTGATAATAAACGCCTACTACTTTTGAATTGGCGGTTGCGTAGTCAATATACCACTGAGTGGAAGCGTCATCTGTATCGACAATTGAATTAAATCCGTACCTGATGATATTTTTGCTGTTATGCGCAAACGGATAGGCATCCGGATTTTCCTTGTAATTATATTCAATCATGGTAGTGGTCTTATAGAGCTTGCCGCCGACATATGCCAGCTTCGCCTTGTTGTATTTCTTAATCTTGCCGCTGTCGGTGATAACATCCTTCATTTCGTATAAAATATAGCTTTTCGCAGGATTCGGATCCTTGTAATAGGCGCTGGAAATATCCGGATAATCGGTTCCGATTTTAACGCCTCTTGGAAATGCAAACTTCATCTTGTTCGACAGCCACACTATTTCCTTTGCCCGGCATTCCTTCTTCTTGCATTTCTCATAAATCTCCCACTTGGTGACGTCCTCGCCTGAACCAATGATTTCGCCGTCAATCGTATAATCCGGCGCTTTATAGGGCACACCGATCACAGCATAGCTTTTATCATAAGCTATCAGCTTGACTTCTACTTCGCCTGTCGCCTTAATATTATCCGTATTCCATTCATAAGAGACAGGATCCACAGCCTTTACATACTGCGCAAAAGTTTTGACGCCGTTTGTGATGGCATTGATGTCGCTTCTGCCAAAGAAACCGGTTTTTTGAACCTTTTCTTCTTCAGACGATACCTCTGAAGACTCCTCGTCGCTTGCTTCGGATGAAGCAGGCTTGTCATCCTCATCTTCATCCTCATTATCCTCGTCATCAATGATGACAACCCTGTTTCCCTCGGAATCCACACTGACCGACTCAGAATATGACCTTTTGTTACTCTTTCCCTTGTTGTCCGTGCCTGAACCGTTTATGCCGCTGATCGAAAAGAACAGCAGAATAATGATAATAACCGCTGCAAAAGCCGCTACCAGACCAATAATGATACTCTTTGTTTTCTCGTCCATGCAATCAACACACCTTTTCTTTTTCATTGGAAAGCCGGAAAGTGCTTAATTAATCCTGTATACCTTAGTATATAATAGAATAATAATGACTTTTCGTCAATAGAATTAACTGAAAAATAGGTTACAATTTCGTCTCAAAAGCCCAGATCAGGCCTTTTTTTGTAATTTGCTGTTAATATATTACGTTCTTTTTAATTGGTATGATTCTATATTATCATTATTTTTTTAAATTTGTTTCATGAAAATGTTAATAAAATTCTCATGTTCATTTTTCTTTGCGCCATCACGTTCTGTCGAGAGCCGGCGTTTTCCTCAGCAGCGCCTCGCGGCTGCGATAGTCCGGCATCACACTGAGCGCTGTGGTTGTGATGCCGGATGTGCGCCAGCTCATGTACCACAACACATTCTACTGCTTCCATAGGGTAAAGCATCAGAAGGCAGGAAAAACAAAGACTGTTTTTTCCGCTGCAGCTGCCGAATCTCTTCCTGGCGGAGGTGATCCTGATTCCGGTCGGTTCAACGCCCATCAGCACCGCATAACGTTCCACGATGGGAGGCAATTCCATGTACGCCCTTTGGGTAAGCTGATGAAGCAGCTCGGGGGTTATTTTTTCTGCCTGCTCCATACGTCTGCGAGCCTCCGGCATATGCTTCTCTATCCAATACGCCTCTTCATTAACCGTCTTGTCTATTTCCTTCTTGCTGATTTTCATCGGAGCACGAACCACAATTTCACACTTTTCATTTATTTGAATAGATATTGTTTTTCTCTTTGATCGGATCAATATGTAATCGTACATGGTTTTACGTCGCCCTTTAAATTTTACAATGAGTAATTTATTATAAATAATATTCAATTTGGAAAATTAATAAAATAACAAGTTCAATAATTCATCTCTTATCATACGGAATTATTTGATCTGATACACCATCTGCACATTCGTATCGACATTGATGAAGGTACCTGACTTGCCATCAATGATATAATACAAACGCTTAACCTCGCCGTCTTCATATTCTATCGTCAGCAAATCATGTCCGTTTTTTCGCTTGGTCGAATAACGTCCTTTTTTATGTACATGCCAGCCATCCTCGGATTTTACAGATAATACTGCGCTTCCTCCCGGCTTGAATTCCATAATTATATTCGGACTTCCCGACGAATCAGTGGAAATAATCCATTTTCCGTTCAGATCCGACGACAGCATCATATTCATACCAATCAGGAAGCAAATCAGCAAAATGAGAATAATGCCAAAAATCCCCCATACCTTGCGCCGCAAATGATAGGTCTCCGTGGAATCGTCTGCTCGTCTGCGTTTCAAGCTGCCGAATCTCTTATAATAGAACCTGTCAAGAAATCCGTTCATAAAGCCGGAGGTTTTAGCATCAAATGTATCATATATTTTTTTACATCTGTCTGAGACATTTCTTTTAAAAAATGACTTGATCCTGATCACGGCACGATCTTTTTTTTCCCACAGAGAGGTCAAAAAGCGATCGACTCCCTTTTCTTCCGGAAATTGGCTCAGACGTCTGGCGGCGTCCGACAGTTCCTCTGTCAATTCATCAGGCGTTTTTTCCTCTGCTTCAGAATCCGACGCTTCCCTTGAAGCACTGTTGTTTTCCCTTTTCTCCAGTCTTTCATAACTGCGCGCAAGCTGATATTTTTCAAGATCGGTTATTCCGTCTTTAAAATAGTATTCCGCAAGCAGGTCGTCATCCTTATTATTCATCAGACGGTTAATGCTGGAAGAAAGATCCCGGTGACGCATATCGTCGTCCGTCTCTTCGGGTATTATCCCGGAAAGATCTACCGGCGTAAAGCTTTCATCGGGAAAATTGTTGGCGGGGTTATGTTCAATCCGGTCATCCTGCTCTTTTTCTCCGGGTCTGTCGAACTTGAGTACAGGAGAAAACGAGGCGTCCGACAAATCCGCGTCGGATACCTCGTTTTCCCTTCTGATCACTGAAATCTGCCTGCGAACACGGGTCATGGTATCGCCATCCGGCACTGCATATCTGGCCGACGTGCCGCAATTTGGACATCTTTCAGAGTGTGGATTGATTTCTTGGTTGCATTTCGGACATCTCACGAAAACCTAAGCCTCCTGACAGCAGGTAAGTCATTCCGTTCTTTTTAATTTCCATACGGTTTCATCCACCGTAAATTCCATCTGGTCGTCCGTTACAAATCTGAGATCGCCCACCAGGGTGTCGTCGTCAAAGTATTCTTCCAGACCTTCCAGCTTAAAGGTACACCTTCCGCCGTCCTTAATCACATAGGTGCCGGTAAACTTCTTGGAAAAAAGAAACGCTTTAATGGTACATTTGGCTTTTCCTTTTCCGTCAAACTCAAAGACTCCAGGAAGATTCATGTTTTTATACGGAATATCCGTGCGCCATTTTCCCTTTATTTTTTTATTCAACACGCTGGCTGTCAATTCCTCAGGAACGGACGACTCGGATGAAACAGGATCAGATGACACGATCTCGGACGAAACAGGATCAGAATTTACAAGAGATGATTCTTCTATGGAGTTGATCTCCGCCTGTGATGAAACAGTCACTATCTCATCATCGGAATCATCCGGACTGTCGGATAAATAATTGGTGAGTAGCACTGTACCCGATACCATCACAATCACCAACGCGACTGACGCAAAAGCAATGCCTACATATTGAAGACACCCTTCTGATTTTGTCTTAACATTGGGATTATTGGTAATTTTACCCGTTTTCTTGTTGACATAAACGTACTGTACCGCGTTAGGGTCAGCCTGTTCCGGTTTTATCCGATGAGTGTCCGTATGATGATCAGTGGACGGCTGAGTGACCTTCCGCTGATCTGTCTTCTTTTCCGTCGGATGTGAGGGAGCATTTGTATGGCTTTTTCTGTTCA
>ONDC01000182.1 GCA_900316495.1 uncultured Eubacteriales bacterium | reverse complement strand
TTTGATTTTTTTTCAGGATGCCGTTATCTGGAATGGTAAATCTTTCTGGGAAGCAGAATTACAAATGACATGGGTGGATGAATGAGATGGAAGCCGGAAATGTAAGAGAATTTGTCAATAATCTTACGATACAAGATGAAATGGTCAGGTTTAACGGTCATCTGTATTATTTTTATGGGATTAGATACGACAGCGATAAAAAGGTTTATTATGCAGGAGTCGATCAATTCGGCGAAAATATACACCAATTTGAAAAAGAATGGTATTACTATGAAAGTCCTGATATGTCCGATTGTCTTGAACATCTGCTCTCTGATAAATATTGGGATGGAAAGGATTTTTACCAAGTCGAAATGTATATGACATGGGTAGACGGATAAATATACGATATTGAAAAATAGAGATGGCTTGCGGTTAAGAAATATCCACTCTCATAGAAGAACATAATCCGCCATTGTTGCACAACCCTATCGGAAAGAAATTCGCTGTGCGTGTGTACGCGATGTGAGATGCAATTTGACGCTTGAAAACAGATTATTGACTATATGGTTGCGAAGTGGTAAAATGTACACAAGTTACAGCGCCTTTTGATAAAGAAAGGGGAGAAACATAAATGAATGTAAGTAAACTCAGAACTGAGCTTGCGCATAGACTTTCTCTTGATGTAAATGATGATTATGGTATTGAGGAAAGCTGGAAGAATCTGACTTCTATTCTTTCAGATAATATTGTCGATACTATCAACTTTTTTTCGAAAGAGTGTACAGATGAAGAGCTTTTCTGGCTCTCCGAAGTATTTTCTGATATTTCAGAGATCGTGCAAAACAAAGAGTTTGTCCAGGTTCTTCGCTCTCGTCTCTCACAAGTAACTCGTGAATCGTATGATCAAAACTCTTTTAAGAGTGAACACATGAAAAAATGGATTGATTATGATGAGTATGTCAGAAGCGTGAATTTGGACATAGACTATGCTGAAGGTGCGCTCAGGGAAGAATAACTAGTATCATGCTTGATTGTCTATTACCTCGCCTCAACCCTATCGGGAAAAGATTCGCTGTGCGTGTGTACGCGATGTAATTGCATTGGCAAATGCCATAAAAGCAAGCCATCCGTTTTGTGATGGGTTACGCGATTAACCTCTTGCGCAAAGGTACTCCATCCATTATAATCTCCTTGAAAGGACCTGAAAAGGTGAAAAAATCAAGGAGATTATTTTTATGTTTTTTAAGTCATTTTCTCGAAGGGATTCATTTATTCAACAAGTATTCAAAATCGCGCTGCCCGTTGCCTTGCAGTGTATGCTGCAAGCGTCATTTTCCATTGTCGATCAGGTGATGGTCGGCTCGCTGGGCAGCGTCAGCGTGGCGGCGGTGGGCATTGCGGGCAAGCTCAGCACCTTATACAGCGTTGTCATCGGTGCGGTGGTGAGTGTCGCGGGCATCATCATTTCACAGTATCTCGGAGCCAATGACAGCGAGGAAGCCGACAGGGGATTTTCACTGCATACGCTGTTGTCAATAGGAATAGGCGTTTTGTTTATGGCTGTGTGTCTTGCGCTTTCCGTCAGATTGATGGGGTTGTATTCGACGGACGGAAATACCGTTGCCGTCGCAGCAACATATCTGAGAATCATCGCTTTCGGCTTTTTGCCCTATGCGCTGAGTATGATGATTTCGGTCAGAATGCGTTGCCTGGAAAGAGCCTCCCTCCCGCTGGCGTGCAGCGTGATCGCCAGTGTGCTCAACACGGCATTGAATTATCTGCTGATCTTCGGCAGGCTCGGGTTCCATGCCATGGGCGCCAACGGCGCGGCAGTGGCCACCGTCATTTCGCAGGTTTTCAACGCGCTGCTGCTGGTTGCCGCCATGATCGTGATTGACAGAAAGAGGGGTCTGCCCTTCCGGTTTACGCCCAAACTTACCAAAATGACCTGCGGCAGTTATCTTGCCATATTCCTTCCCGTGCTGGTCATTGAATTCATGTGGAGCCTGAGCGAAAACCTCTACGCTTCGGTTTACGGTCACATCGGCACGCCGGAATGTGCCGCCATGACGCTGACCTATCCGGTGCAGGGATTGACCGTCGGCGCATTGAGCGGTCTGTCGCAGGCGGCAGGCATTCTGATCGGCAAAGAACTCGGCAAAGGCGAATCAAATGCCGCCTACCAAAAATCCAAAAGGCTGCTGCTTTACGGACTGACCGGCTCGTTTGCCCTTGCCGCTCTGACGGTGCTTGCAATGGGCATTTACACCGAACTTTACAACGTAGAGGCGTATGTCAAAGCGACGGCGCGGCAGATTCTCGTTGCGTTCGCCATTGTGTTGCCCGTCAAGGTGCTGAATATGATTCTCGGCGGCGGCATTGTCCGCAGCGGAGGACAGACGCGCACCATGATGATCATTGAACTGCTCGGCACATGGGGATTCGGCGTGCCGCTGGCGCTGCTGGGCGCGTATGTCTGGAAATTTTCAATACCGCTGGTATATTTTATCCTCTCGATGGAGGAATGTGTGCGGCTGCTGCTGACTTGGATTGTCTTTGTCAGAAAAAACTGGATGAGGAAGCTATGAGGTGTTTTTTATTATCGCTGCAATTTTCAAAAGGAAGGATGCAATGGAATGTGGTCTGAAAATAAAGTGAGAATCAAAGACATCGCCGAGGAATTAGGCTTGAGCACGGCGACCGTGTCCAATGTGCTCCACGGCAAAACACAGAAGATTTCCGACAGAACCGTCAAGGCGGTAGAGCAAAAGCTGGAGGAACGCGGCTATATTCCCGATATGGCGGCCACCCTGCTTGCCCGCAACAATTCCCGCATTATCGGCGTGGTGGTCAACGATCACCCCAAATATGAGGGACACGTTTTTGAGGATTCGTTCATCTCGGCGGCGATCAATTATCTGTCGGACGAAACCGAGGCAAACGGCTATTTTATGATGCTCAAAAAGGCAAAGAAAATCACGGAAATCGTCACCTTTGCCTCCATGTGGAATCTGGACGGCGTGGTGGTCATCGGCTTCTGCGAGGATGAATACCAGGATCTGCGCGACAGAATCCGCGTCCCCTTCGTGATTTACGACGGATTCCTCGATGAGCAGAACCGCTTTGGCAATCTCACAATTGACGATTTCGACGGCGGCAGACAGGCGGGGCAATATCTGAAAGAGATGGGACACCGCCGTGTGCTTTGCGTGGCCGACAATGAGATATGCATGGATTACCTGCGTTATCAGGGCTTGTGCGAGGGATGGGGCGCAAAAGCCGACTTTATGAAAATTCCGATGCAGGCAGCCGAAAGAGAATTATTCTATCAGGAACGGCTTGCGACGATCAAAACCTATACCGCTATCTTCGCCGTGTCGGATGTTTACGCGCTGGAACTGATGCGCTTCTTGCAGAAAAACGGCGTGCGTATTCCCGACGAACTTTCCCTGATCGGCTTTGACGGCAGCCGGGAAGCGCAGAATGCCCTCCCGAAGCTGACGACCGTCGCGCAGAACAATGCGCTTCGGGCAAGGACGGCCATTCATCTGCTTATGGAAATGATCAACGGCGAAACAGACGCAAAAACGGTTTGTATTCCGGTAAGGCTTTGGGTAGGAGACAGCGTGAAGAATCTGACGAAAGACACCGAGAACAATGATTTACGCAAACAAGATTGTTGACAAATTTTTGTGAATATGGTATCATATTCACAAAATAACACAACAAAATAACACAGGGGGTGAGCATCATGAAATCCATTGCAAGAAAAATCTTTTGTCTGACACTGGCCTTGTTGCCGGTTCTGCTGCTGACGGCGTGCAGTGAAGTGCCGGCGGCAGGAATGGTCGATCTTAAAGGCGAGAGCGAACTGCGGCAGATCGCGCAGGAAGAATGTCCGCCTTCCACCTTTGTCCGCATGGAACGGCAGCGGAACAAAAACATATGCCACTTCACCGACAACGCGTGCGGATTTGCCTTTACCATTTCCAGCTTTGCTTCCGAATCGACCTTTGAAGGATTAAAAATCGGCTATGTCGAACACACCACCAACACATGGGAGCAGTGCTACTATGACTATGTGATAGATACCATTAAGCCTAAGGCGGACGCCATCGCTTCACAGTATGGTTTCACGATAGAAAAACTCGACACAACGCCCATCCGACCCTTTGTCTATCTCCATACCGACCGCACTTTGG
>ONDC01000181.1 GCA_900316495.1 uncultured Eubacteriales bacterium | reverse complement strand
GCATGATTTTCAGAATCTTGCCGTCCTCGTCGAGGATGAAGGTCGTGCGGACAACGCCCATGCTCACCTTGCCGTAGAGCTTCTTCTCCTGCCACACGCCGAAGGCTTCGATCGCCTGACGCTCCGGGTCGGATAGAAGCACGAAGGGGAGCGAATGCTTCTCCGCGAATTTTGCGTGCGACGCGGCGGAGTCCTTGCTGATGCCGATGACCTCCGCTCCGATCGCCTTGAATTCGTCATACAGGGCGGCGAAGGCGTTTGCCTGACGGGTGCAGCCGGCTGTGTTGTCTCTGGAATAGAAGTAGATAATTACCTTCTTCCCCCGGAATTCCGAGAGGCTTCTTTCCTTTCCGTCCTTGTCGGACAGGGTGAATCCGGGTGCTTGGGTTCCTGTTTCGAGCATAATGAATCATACCTCCTGATGGGATAATGATTTGAACTGTAAATGAGCGCAATTGCAAAATAATGCTATTGAAGGGGCTGCGCCTTGACAGCCCGCAAATAGCGGTTAAATATTTATGTGATCAGATCAGGGTGAATACGTATCATCTTTCCTCACTGACAACTGCCACATAAACTAAGCCTATTCTATCACACCGCTCCCGAAAAAGCAACCTTGCAATTCTTATTTCTTCTTCAAAAAAATCTTCGTCTCCCCCTCGTTGAGGAAGGATTGCATTTTCCGGGCGATTCTTGGATGGGCGAGGGAATTCTGCACCATGCTCCTGAGAGAATCCCCGCCCCGGTAGCCGTGAATGACGTGCAGCTCCGTCACGCTGCCGTCGAGCCTGTCAAGCAGCCGGATCAGCTCCCGCCGCGCGTCGGTGGGATTCATGCCGTGAATGTCGGCTTCTACCACGCTGCCGTTCCGTCTTGTCAACATATACGGTCATCTCCATCAAAAATTCATACAAATTCTTTGATATAATTCATATAAAATGAAAAAATCTATTGATTTGTCACTATTTTATCATTATAATATAAATACGAGCCTGTTGCAACGGGCTTCAGAAAATTTTTTTCAATTATTCAGAACCAACGGGAGGACAATAAAACCATGGATATAACAGAATTTGTGGATTCCTCGCTCCGCATTTCCCCCACGAGCGAATACGCCGTCAGCGAGGACGCGCTGCTCGACATCATCGACTGTCTGCAGAACAGCACCTTCTACGGGGACGAGGGAGCCACCATCGAGGAAAGGCTTACCACCCTCTGTGACGGCAGACACCCTTACTGGGAGGCATTCCAGAGCCGCAAGGGACCTATCTACATCAACTGCAAATGCTCCGCCACCGTCGGCGGCAGGGACGTGGAGATCGCCCTGCAATTCGGCATAGGCGACGACCGCCGCAGCTATGCTCTTTTGGCAATCATGCTTGACAACCGCGCCCAGACCGACGACTACATCGACGAATTTTTAGCGATGATCAGGAAACTGTAGCGCTCACGTTCGTTCGCTAACTGAAAACTGAAGACTGAAAATTGAATAATATTGGAGCGCATTCGCTGAAAGGGTTGGAGCTACATGGTAATGTAAAAACAAAAAAGCGAGCGAATGCGAGCGTATACATTCCAAGGCGCGAATGCGCCTTCCTTCACTCCACACTCCCAACTCCACACTTTATATAGTTCCGGCTTTATGAAAGGATTGAATAGCATGAAGGAAAATATCTGTACCATTCCGGTGAATGAAGTATTTGAAGTGCATGACGGGTGTCCGATCTGCCGGATGCGCGATCTCATTGAAGCCAAATACATCGACTACATCACGGGACCCGCCATGATGGAACCGGATATCCGCATTGAAACCAACCGCGCCGGCTTCTGCGAGCGTCACTTCGGCATGATGCTGACCTCCGGACGCGCCCGTCTGCCGGTTGCCCTCACGCTGGAAAGCCATTTGATTGATGTTCGTGAAAAGCTGCTCGCCAAAAAGCCCGACAAGAAGATTCTTGAGGCAATGGAAAAGCTGGAGCACAGCTGCTTTGTCTGCGAATACATCGAGCCGCACCTTGCTCGCGCCATTGAGACCGTCTGTCTCAGCTACAAGAACGAACCGGAATTCCGCAAGCTCTATGAATCGCAGCCCTTCCTTTGCCTGAATCACTACCGCATGGTCATGCAGAACGCCAAGAAGCCGCTCGGCAAGGAATACGATTATTTTGCCGAGGTCACGCGGAAGCTGGTCAAAAAATACGCCGATTCGCTGCAGGAGGGCATCACCCAGTTCCGCGACGCCTTCGACTACCGCAACGCCGGCAAGCCCATGCCGCCCGAAGCGCGGACTTCCATCGAAAGCACCATCGAATTCCTCACCTCCCGTCCGGCTGCCACCCGCAAGGAGCCGGAGAGCAGCGGAAAGAGTGAAGGATAAACGGAGCGTTTTATGAGATTATTTATCGCCATCAACCTTTCGCAGGAGATGAGGGAATCGCTGATCGATCTGCAGAACGACTGGTACGATTCCGGCGTGAGGGGAAATTATTCCCCCGAGGAGAATCTTCATCTGACGCTGGCGTTCATCGGTGAATATCCCGACGCCGGGCAGGTGATGGACGCGCTGAAATCTGTGCGCTTCACGCCATTCCCGCTTGCGCTTGAAGGAGTGGGAGCCTTCAGCGATCTCTGGTGGGCGGGTCTGAAAGCGTGTCAGACACGCGCTGGCGACGGCGGGCATCCCCTTTGACAGAAAGAGATTCAATCCCCACATCACCCTGCTCAGACGGGCTTCGGTAGGCAAAATGCCGCCGGCCTGCGCGGCTCCCGCCAGTATGACGGTGAACGGATTCTCCCTCATGCGCTCTGAGCGTGGCGGAGAGGGTATGATTTACACGGAGCTTGGCAGGGCAATGTCATCAAGTTAACCTATTTGTACGCGAGCCAACCCCTATTCGTACATAAGTTCCACGAGTATAATATCATCCGGGTGTCAGCTTTGCTGACGTAACAGCTATCTCTTTCATGAAAGGGATAGTTTTCGATCTGCCCCAACTACCCTCCATGGAAGGGAAGGGGGATTGTCAGCTTCGCCGACTTATTGGCGTGGCTGACCGCGGGTGGGGTTACCCCCGACGCAAGGTCAATATTTCTGTTTGCCCGGACATACACATATAAGCATCTTTCCTCTTTTAAGATGATAATTACTTGCAATAGCGCCCAGTAGTTTGCCCCTTTAGAATTGTTTTTTACTCAACTGCTGAATATGTCAAGAAGGTCAGGCTCACTCACTTAGAAACCGACGCAGCTCTTTGGTATATGTCTTTGATTTATCCGTGAGTAGCACCTGCCGCCTTCAGGCATATTATCGTAGCCGATAGAACGAAAGACCGTTCTTCAATCCTAAAATTAATTACCCGCTCCAATCTTGGAAATCATAAAAAGGTTTGATTAAATGATTGATACGTTAAGAATCCGTTTTAAGAGATGGACGAGCAGCAAAAGCTATTCTGCTTTTCACGGTTATTTGCAGGTTATCTCCATGTTCAGTTGGATGATTCTTTTGAAATTTACCAGCGCCTGTTATGTGATCTATCTGCTGACTGGGTTATGCGGTTATTACTGCCGCAGTGTATGCAATCAGGACAAAAGGGGGATTTTCAAAAAATCAGAGCGGTTCAATCTGGTGGCTGCCTCTGTGTTTTCCCTGTTTATGATTGCGGCCAATTATGATATTTATCGTTCGATGCTCAAACCGATCGTCGCTTCGATTATTCAAGCCTCCACCGTCCGGAGCTACCATGAGAACTCGTCGCTGGTGGTTTTCCTGCTTTTTCTTTTTTGCTTTCCTTTTCTGTTTTTCGGAGGAATGTATATCGCCTATTTCATCTTGAAATACGTCACGGAAAAGGTTGCCGCGTTCTCCTGGAGGAGTGTTTCCCGGACGTCGGGCGCAGGAAGGGTCTTTCTGATAACCTTCGGATTGCTGACAGTGGTACACGCGTCTGTTTTCTGGCTGAGTTTTTACCCGGGAACAATCAGCGGCGACAGCGTTGTTCAGATTACACAGGCGCTAAACAACCGGTACAACAATCTGCATCCTGTCTATCATACTTTGCTGATCAAGTTCTTTCTCATGATAGGATTGGATGTGTTCAACGATATCAACGCCGGCGTCGCATTGTACAGCGTCTTTTTGGTGCTGTTTACTTCCGCTGTGTTTGCCTACGGAGTGGTCACGCTGTATCAGCTGAATATCAGCCCAAAAATCATTGTCGCGGTGACAGCGGTCTATCTTGTTTTGCCGCAGCATATTTTTTATAGCTTTACCATGTGGAAGGACGTTATTTTCAGTGCCTTTGTGCTGCTCTTTACTGTCGCTCTGTTCCGGTACGTCGAGAAGGTGGGACATGGCATTCGGCTGAATAGGATGATGGTTTTATGCAGCGCCCTGGGGATGTGTCTTTTCAGAGGAAACGGGTTCATCGTCTTGCTGCTCACTATTGTGGCGTTTGCGTTTATATTCCGGAAAAGGATGCGAAAAATGTGCGTGTCACTCACCGCCATCCTGGTGGCGGCCTATATCGTCACCTTCCCGGTTCTTTCCGCTTTCCGTCTGGAACAGCCCGATTTTGTCGAGCTTGCGTCTGTGCCGATTCAGCAGGTGGCAAGAACGCTCAAATACGACAACGATCTT
>ONDC01000151.1 GCA_900316495.1 uncultured Eubacteriales bacterium | reverse complement strand
TACAGAGTTGTACAGGATGTGCCGGTCGGATTGGCAATGTCAATCCCGCCGGCTTTTTCTTTTACAAATTATGCTTGCAATGGAGTCGCATTGATGATATAATATTCATAAAATTATTTTTTCCATCGGAGGACGTAAAAAATGTCATATAAAGAGGATTTTGTTAAGTTTATGGTGCGCTCCGGCGTTCTGCTTTTCGGCGACTTTACCACCAAGAGCGGCAGAAAGACCCCTTATTTCGTCAACACCGGCAATTACAAGACCGGCGCGCAGGCGGCCATGCTGGGCGAATACTACGCCCGCAACATTCAGGAGCATGTGGAGGGCAGGATCGACGCGCTCTTCGGCCCCGCCTACAAGGGAATCCCGCTGGCGGTCGCCGCGGGCATTTCGATGTACCGGCTCTTTGACCGCGACGTCAACTACTGCTTCAATCGCAAGGAGGTCAAGGATCACGGAGAGGGCGGCTCCATGGTGGGCTACAAGCTGAAGGACGGCGACCGCGTGCTGATCGTCGAGGACGTCATCACCGCCGGCACGGCGATCCGCGAGACGCTTCCCGTGCTGAAGGCGGCGGCGGACATCGAGATCGCCGGCATGGTCATCTCCGTCGACCGCATGGAGCGGGGTAAGGGAGAAAAGACCGCTATTCAGGAGGTCTATGAGGAATTCGGAATTGTGACATATCCGATTGTCACCGTGAGGGAGATCATAGACATCCTTCACAACAATCCCGTGGATGGCAGGGTTTACATTGACGATGAGATGAAGGCGAAAATGGAAGCCTACATGGAACAGTACTGCGTCAGGTAATGCCATTTGCCGACGGCGCAGCGGATGCATCCCGAGCGATCGTCCGCGGGCGCTTGCATAATCTTATCAGGAGGACATTATGTTAAGATTCAAGACTGGACTGAATTACGGGTGGCGGTATACTCCCGATTATTCCCCCAAAAAAAGCAAAAATGAAAATTTTGACAGCACGATCCGCCCGGTGGACGTTCCCCACAACAGCGGCACCTCCAAGTACAGCTATTTCACAGGCGAGGACGAGAGCAAGATCGTGCAGTACAGTAAGCTCTTTGTCATTCCCGACGAGATGGAGGGCAAGCGTGTTATCCTCCACTTTGACGGCGTGATGAGTTGCGCTGCGGTGTTTGTCAATGAAAAGGCGGCGTTCGCTCACAAGGGCGGCTTCACGGGCTTCAGCGAGGACATCACCGACCTGCTGACCGACAGCGAGAACAAGCTTACCGTCATTGTCGATTCCACCGAAAGGGCGGACACGCCGCCCTACGGCGCCCCCGTGGACTTCCTCAGCTACGGCGGCATTTACCGCGACGTGTGGATCGAGGGCGTGCCGGCGCAATATATCAAGGACACCTTCATCAATCCCATGCTTACCGAGAAGGGCTGGAAGCTGGACATCACCGGCGAGATCGGCGGGGAGGGGGAGCGGAAGCTGACCTTTGCCCTTTACGACGGCACTCAGCGGCTCGGCGCCTGCCAGTACCGCGCGGAGCAGCCGAATTTCCATGTGTCGTGGACGGTCTCGGCGGAGGTCACTCCGTGGACGCCCGACAATCCCAAATTATACACCTTCAAGGTCTCGCTCTCCACGGGGGACGAGCTGGAATACACTATAGGCTTCCGGCAGGTCAGGGTGGATTCGCAGGGATTCTATCTCAATAACAAGCGCGTCAGGCTCATCGGCATTAACCGCATGCAGAATTACGCCTATGAGGGCTTTGCCATGCCCGCCTCCGCCCAGAGAGCCGACGCGGATCTCATCAAATCGATGGGCTTCAACGCCGTGAGATGCGCGCGCTATCCTCAAAGCAAATACTTTGTCGAGCGCTGCAATGAAATCGGTCTGATGGTGATCTGGGACATGCCCGGCTACAAATTCGCCAAAGGCGGCGACTGGTTTGAGACGCTCCTTCAGAATATCCGCGAGACCGTGTCCGAGCACAGGAATTCCCCGAGCATCGTCATGTGGGGCACCAGAACCGATGACGAAAAGGAGGTCCCCCAGCTCACCCGCAAGGTGTGTGAGACCATCCGGTCGCTCGACGCCTCCCGTCCGCTCTTCGGCGTGAGGTCGTTCAAGGGCGGAGAATCGCTCGAGGACGTTTACGGCTACAACGATTACGAAAAGCACAGCCTGACCGACAGCTTTGTCTATGACACGGCTGCCATTTCGCCCGGCAATTCGCCGGTGATGATCACCGAGCATACCGGCCCGCTTTATCCGGCAAGAAGCGTCGGCGGGGAGAGGGAGCTTACGGAGCAGGCGCTCAGCCACGCCAGAATGCTTGACGCGGCGCTTGGCAGCAAGGGCGTGATCGGCACCTTCGGCTGGTGTCTGTGCGATTACAATACGCACGCCGGCTTCGGCGGCAGCGACGGCGTTTGCAGCTACGGCATCTGCGACCTCAACCGGATCCCCAAGCTCGCCGCTTCGGTCTATGTCAGCCAGGGCAGCTCCCGCACGGTGCTGGAGATTTCCTCCTTCATGATGCCGGGCGAGCATCGGTTCGGGGTGATCGGTCATGTCTATGCCTTTACCAACTGCGACAGCGTGCGGCTTTACAAGAACAACGAGCTGGTGGCGGAATTCTTCCCCGACAGGAAGAAATATCCCAATCTGCCGCACCCGCCGATTCTCATCGACAACCTTTTCGGCGACAAGCTGACCAGCAGGGAGGGACTCGACAATAAAAAGGCGCAGGACGTCCGTCGCGCCTTGAATGAGCTGAGTGAGGACGCTGCGCAGCAGTCCGTCAAGGAGGGCTTTATGTCGCTGTTTTCCTCCAAGAATCCGAAGATCTCCGAGGAGGAGGTCGTCCGACTCTACAGGGAATATGCCGTGACGCGTTCCGTCAGGACGGAATTCCGCTTTGAGGGTGTGATCAACGGGCAGGTGGCCGCGACGGTGGTCAAGGCGCCCGTGGTCAAGACCAAATTCAAGGTCAACGTCAGCAGCAGCAGACTGATTCACGGCGAGACGTATGACGTCGCGCGCATCGAGGTGGTGGCAGTCGATTCCAACGACAACCGCATCAGCTACTTCAACGACTGCCTGAGCGTTACCTGCGACGGCGCGCTGGAGGTTATCGGTCCCTCCGTGATACCGCTGATCGGCGGCGGAGCCGCCTTCTACCTGCGTACCAAGGGCGGCAGGAAGCAAGCCATCGTCAATGTCGCCACCCAGTCTCTCGGAGAATTCGAGATTCCGCTCAGCGTGATCCGCAAGACCTCGAAGGAGCTGAACGTCTCCAAGACCGAGGAACAGCCGCCGGAGGAATAATGCCTTGAAGAAGATCACCTTTCAATGCAAAAACAAGGACAGCGAGATCACGGGCATTGTCATCTGCATACTGCTTTTTCTGGCGGGCTGGCTGATTTCGTCGGCGATTGCCCGCAGTCTCGGCGACAGCGTTTTCATCACGGTCGGGATTCCGGTTGCCTTTTTAGTGTGCGGGGTGATCTATATGTCCCGCCGCAGGAAAGCCGCGGACGGTCAGGAGGGCAGGGCGGAATTTGCCGAAAGCGGCAGGGTGCGTCTCACCTTCGGGGGACGCAGCGTGATCTTTGACGTAAGGGACATCAGGAACGTCAGCTATACCCGCGGCTTTATACCGAGCTTTCCGAAAGGATGAGGGAATTTGGGAGGTCTGCGTGAGCATTTTAATGCCGCCGCAAGCGGCTATGCCATTCACCGCGCCACGTTGCGGACGGAACGCCTGCCGGCATGCTGCCGGACGGGACTTTCCGACTCCGGATGGTTTATCCAATATCTCGGAGTCGGGGGCGAGGAGGCGCTGTATCCGTTGCTGCAATGCGCCGTGTGCGGCAGGTATTTTGCCCTGTGCGGAGAGAAATATCTGCCAGTGGAAAACCTGATGCGGTATGAAGTGATCCGTCGTTAGCTTTTGCCGTTCATGAGACGTCGTCAGCCGTCTGTTTCAATCATCCGCCGAAAAGCCGGACAGGGTCTTTTTCCCGTCCGGCTTTTTTGAATGGATTTTCCCCTCACGTTTCACAGAAAGAGCCTGACCGTGAGGGCGGCTACGATCATGCCGGTGAGGTCGGCGG
>ONDC01000015.1 GCA_900316495.1 uncultured Eubacteriales bacterium | reverse complement strand
GCTGCTCGGCATTTATATGCCGTGGATTAAGCTCGACGGTGACATTCCCTTCTATGCCGACGGCGAAGGCTGGCAGCGTCAGCTGCACATCTATCAGGCGCCCTTCTATTACATCGACTATTGCCTCGCGCAGACGGTCGCGCTGGAATTCTGGGCGATGATTCAGAAGGATTTCAAGGATGCGTGGAAGCATTATATGGATTATACTGTGCAAGGCGGCAGTTGCACCTTTACCGAGCTTCTCACGAACGCCGGACTTGTCACGCCTTTTGACGAGGAATGTCTGAAGGGCGTGTGTGAGGCGGCAACCGAGTGGCTGAATCATTATGATTTGACGGGAATCCAATAAATATCGCACAGCGATATATCATTTTTCGCATCCAGCTCAATCATCAGACGCATTTCGATAATGAAAAAAAGGATTGACGCAGAATGACTCCCGAAGCATTAAAATCCGCATGGAAAAGCGAAGAAAACGTCGCTCACATGAAGGGCTGGGATTTCTCGCATATTCACGGTCGTTACGAGGAAGAGGACAATCTGCCGTGGGATTATGAGAAAATCATCCGCTCTTTTCTGACGGAGAGCATGAAGCTGCTGGATTACGACACCGGCGGCGGCGAGTTCCTGCTGTCGCTGGGGCATCCCTTTGAAAATACCGCTGCCACAGAGGGCTACCCGCCGAACGTGTCGCTTTGCAAAGAAAGATTGCTGCCGCTTGGCATTGACATGAGGGAATGTTCCGACGCTTCGCGCATTCCCTTCGGGGACGAATCCTTCGACATCATCCTCAACCGTCACGGGAATTTTGATCCCCCTGAGCTGAAACGCCTGCTCAGACCCGGCGGAATTTTCATCACCCAGCAGGTCGGCTCCGAAAACGACAGGGAGCTGGCGGAAGCCGTTCTTCCCGGAGTGGAAAAGCCCTTTCCGCACAATCATCTCAAGGAACAGCGGGAGGCCTTTGAGGAAGCGGGCTTTGAAATCCTACAGGCGGAAGAAGCGTTTTGCCCGATCCGTTTCTTCGACGTGGGAGCGTTCGTCTGGTTTGCCCGTATCATCGAATGGGAATTTCCCGGCTTTTCGGTGGAGAAATGCTTTGACAGGCTGCTGCAATTGCAGGATACGGTTGAAAGAGAAGGAATGATTTCCGGCACGACACACAGATTTTTGATTGTGGCGAAAAAGCCGGAAGGGTGAGAACAACAATGATCAGATATGTGGAAAGCCATGACAAAACGCCGTGGTACACCCTTGACGGTCATCTCCCGGAAGCGGGATTTGAAGAAAAGGTACGCAACAGACAGGGCTATGTCTGCATGGAGGACGGAAAGATCATTGGTATTCTCCGTTACAACCTTTTCTGGGACAGCATCCCGTTCTGCACCCTGCTCTTTATCGACAGCGGGTACCGCCGCCGGGGATTCGGCAGGCAGTTGATGGAGCATTGGGAACGGGAAATGAAAGCCGCCGGACACGGAATGGTCATGCTCTCCACACAGGTGGACGAGGACTCGCAGCATTTCTACCGTAAACTGCTCTACAAGGACAGCGGAGGATTTGTTGTCGACATACCGGGCTACGAACAGCCTATGGAAATGATCATGGTGAAGAGCCTGTAAAAACCCTGTAGAATTTCAACGCAACAGCGGGTTGCTTGCATTCCTCCTTCCTCCGCATTACAATAGAATCAGGAGGTGTTTTGCATGAACACAAAAGACGTGATTTACGGACTCAGAACCAAGAACGGGCTATCGCAGGACGAGCTGGCGGAGAAGGTATTCGTCACCCGTCAGGCGGTGTCAAGATGGGAAAACGGCGAAACGGTGCCCAACACCGAAACGCTCAAGCGGCTGTCGGAATTATTCAATGTTTCCATCAACACCCTTCTCGGCTCCCCGCAGAAGCTGATCTGCCAGTGCTGCGGTATGCCGCTGGAGGACGAAATTATCGGAAGGAATCAGGACGGCTCGCTCAACGAGCAGTATTGCAAGTGGTGCTACGCTGACGGCACCTACACCTACAGCGATATGGATGATCTGATCGACGTGTGCGTCAAACACATGGTGAATGAAAACTTCACCGAGGAACAGGCGCGCGCCTACATGAAGCAGAAGCTCCCCCAGCTTGATTACTGGAAGCGATATGAAGAACTCAGTGACAACGGGGAATTTGAGGAATTCAAGAAAAAGCTCATCGCTGAGATCAACGATCTTCACATCGAGGGTATGCCGGAGCTGAAAACACTCAACGCCCTTGTCGGCGGCTACGTCAATCTGGAATACACGCTGCCCGGCGGGCAGAAGGTAAAATTCCTCAATGACGGAACAACCTATCTTGGCAATCAATTAGAATCGGAATTCGGCGGAGACCGCTGCTTCGGCGTTCTTGCCAACATGAATTTTATTCTTGTCTGCACCTACGAGGCGGAAGGCGCGAATCCGGAACTGATTCTCTACAAAAAGAGATGACTTCTTCATTATTCTGGTATGAAAAAGTCGCTGATTTTCAAATTGAATTTCTGCTGTCGGGCTGCTATCATATAGACAGAAGGTAATCCTATATAAATTATAAGGAGATGGCAGCATGGACAGAAACTACAGTCTGAATGAAATCGCAATCATGACAGGTTTTTCCACCCGCACCTTGCGAAATTATCTGAATCAAGGACTTCTGAAAGGAGAAAAGATTGACGGGGCATGGCAGTTTACCGCCGAGGAGATAGACCGCTTCTTTGCCGAGCCTTTTGTCAAAGAGGGACTCCGCATCAAGCGAAACAGCATTGTCTTTGATTTTCTCGCTGACAGAACAAAGAAGGAAAAAAGAACCTGCGTGATTCTGGATATTCCCATATCTCTGAAGGAGCGCGGCACGCTTTCCGATTTTTTCTGCAAGCAAATGGAAACGGTTTCGGATGCCGTTTTCACCTTCGATTGGAATGAAGGCAACGCGCGCATCATTCTTTCCGGCGCGGAAGAATCGGTGGCAAGCATCATGGAAAGCTATTATGGAATGAAATCAGGCAAGTAATACCGGCACATATAAATCGGCTCATTTTTAAACCAAAACCTCTTTTGCCATTTGCGGCAGGAGAGGTTTTTTGATATGTCAATAATCTCCCGACAGGCGAGCCGGCTTGCCGTCTGCGTTATTGCAATTAAGTCATTACCATGCTACAATCATATTGCAATCGGCAAACAGAACTACATTTTCAGGAGGTATTACAATATGGAATTAGGAAAGAAAATCAGACAGCTCCGCTTCAAGGCGGGAATGACGCAGGAACAGCTCGCGGAGAGAATGGGAATCGGCGCGCAGTCGGTGTCCAAGTGGGAAAACGCGGTATCTATGCCGGACATTGCCTCGCTTCCTCTGCTTGCGGAAATATTCGGCGTGAGCATTGACGATCTCTTTGACCTCTCGGCAGAGCAGCGGCTCAACCGCATTGAAAACCGCATGGACATGGAGGAGGAACTGCCGCCAGACGTGTTCCGCGAGTACGAGGATTATCTGAAATCACAGCTCAACAGCGAACAGCATAATAAACGCGCCACCGAGCTGATCGCCTATCTCTACTGGCATCGCATGAACGCCGCAGCCCAGAAGGTACGCCGCTACGCCAAGGAAGCGATACGCGGTTCCCCCGCCGAAAAGGGGTGCCAGTGGATGCTGAACATGGCGGAAAACCACTTTATCTGGGACTGGAATATCTCCAATCACTCCAAAGCAATTGATTTTTACAGGGAAATTGTCGAAGCAAATCCCAACAACACGCTGCCCTACGCCTACCTGCTCGATAACCTGATCGCCGACCACCGCGCCGAGGAAGCGGAGAAGGTTCTCGACAGGCTGTGCGCACTGGAAGGCGCCAATCCCATTATCACACAGGTCTACCGCGCCTACATAGCGCTTGCCCGGTTTGACGAAAAGACGGCAGACGAGATCATTCTGCGGCTGACAGAACAATACTCCGACGACAGCGTTTGCCTGTTTGAAGCGGCTCAGTATTACGCGATGAAATGCGATTATCAGAAAGCTATCGGATACTATGAGCGTTCCTTTGCCAATACAAAGCGCAAACCGAGATTTCAGGACGAGTTGCAGGGCATCGCCGAAATTTATGAGATCATGGGCGATTATGCAAACGCGGCGAACACCTATGACAGAATCATCGCCCTGCTCCGCGACGAATGGGGCATGACCGAGGAAACCGCCCTCAAGGACGCGCAGAGCGAAAAAGCGCGCCTGCTGGAAAAGGCAAAATAGTCTATGGGAGAAAAACAGGGGAATTAAAAACACAGAAAAAGAGCTTGTAATATTGACTTTTCGTCTGTTTTTATACCGCTGGTATATAAAATAATTTACAATTGGTATGTTCAGTGTCTTCCATTTCCCGCCGGATGTGGTATAATAGTACCATAAAAGCGAGGACGGTGAAAGTCATGGAAATGAAGCTTGCGGAGAATATCCGCTCTTTCCGAAAGGAGAGGTCGCTGACGCAGGAGCAGCTCGCCGAGGTGCTTGGCGTGACGACCGGAGCGGTGCATAAGTGGGAGGCAAAGCTGTCCATTCCCGATCTGGAGCTGATCGTGGAAATGGCGGACTTCTTCGACACCTCCGTGGACGTGCTGCTCGGCTATGAAATCAAGGACAACCGGCTGGAGGCAACGGTCAGGCGTCTGCAGGACTATCGCCGCCAAAAGGACTGGGCAGGGCTGACAGAGGCGGAGAAAGCGCTCAAAAAATATCCCCATTCCTTCCGGATTGTCTGCGCAAGTGAGGGACTGTACAGAGTATTCGGCTTCGAGACCGGAAACAAAGACGCTCTCAGGCGCTCACTGGAGCTTCTCCAACAGAGCCTTTTGCTGATCGATCAGAACGAAGATCCGCAGATCAGCGAACAGACACTTTACGCAAGGATGGCGGAGAACTATCTGAGTCTCGCGGAAGAGGAAAAGGGCATCGAGCTTCTCAAAAAGCACAACGCGGGCGGTCTGTACAACGCCAAAATCGGTCATGCGCTTGCCGTGTGCGAACACACGGAGGAGGCTGCTTCCTTCCTTTCGGAGGCGCTGGCGAAAATCCTGTCCGATCTGTGCGATACCATTATCGGATATGTCAACTTCTTCCTTACCCGCGGCGATCACGCTTCCGCCCAGGCGATTCTGCGTTGGGGAATCGGGCTGTTTGCCGGTCTGCGGAAGAACGGAAAACCGAATTTTCTCGACAAGGTCAACTGCGTTCTGCTCGCTTCGCTGGCAGGCTCCGAGCTGATGTCCGGACAGGAGGAGGCAGCCCGCGCGTCCCTGCGGGAAGCCAGACAGCTTGCCGCGTTTTTCGACGCCTCTCCCAGCTACGACGAAAGCGATATCCGCTTTATCGACCGCATCGAGGGCGCCAGTGCCCACGACGACATCGGCGCGACAGCGATGGCTGCGATTGATAATGTGATAAACGAATTCGCCAATACAGCGCTGACCGCTCTCTGGGAATCCATCACCACACAGGAGGAAGCACAATGAGTAAGAAAACAACTACAGAAACGAAACCGAACGCACAGGGCATGACAAAAAAACAACTGAAAAAACTGCGCCGTCAATTCAAGCACACGCTGTTTCACAAAAATCATTTCAACCTTTTCATGACGCTGATCGCGTCCGTGCTGTGTTCCTCGGCGTCCATCATGGGTTCGTGGCTGCTGAAGGAAGTCATGGATCTGGTCGCGGGGAACAGCCCCTTCGACCTGAACACGCTGCTGATGATCACTTCAGCCTGTATCTTGCTGCTTTTGCTGGGCGGTGTGATCGACTATTGCTTCCTTTCAAGGTTCAGGGCAAAGGCGATGAAGCAGTACCGCGCCTTCGTCTTCGACAAGATCCTGCAAAAAGGCATTCAGGCTTTTTCCAAGGAAAACACTTCTCTCTATATTTCCGCCCTTTCCAACGACGTGAACACCATCGAGCAGGACTATCTCAAACCCCTGCAGACCAACATCGAGGCGGGACTTTCCTTTATCGGCGCGCTCGCGCTCATGCTGTGGTACAGCCCAATGCTGACGCTCATTTCCATCGGCTTTTCCCTGATGCCGATTATTGTTTCGGTAATCTTCGGCAATAAGTCAGCCATAGCGGAAAAGAATGTTTCCGACAAGAAGGAAAGCTACACCGGCGTGCAGAAGGACGTTCTCACCGGCTTCAAGGTGATCAAGAGCTTCAAGGCGGAAGAAAGCATCTCGAACCTGCAAGAGCAGAAAAACAAAGACGTTGCGGACGCTACCAATCAACGAGCGAAGGCCTCTGTGCTTGTCAACTATTCTTCCACGCTGTCCTCGTCAATCGTGCAATTCGGCGTGTTCTTCGTCGCCGCGGCGTTAGCGCTCTCCGGCAAGGGCTTCACGGTCGGTACCGTTCTGGTATTCACGCAGCTCATGAATTACCTGTTAGGCCCGATTCAGCTCTTCCCGAATTTCTTTGCGGGCAGACAGTCGGCGCTCCGGCTGATGGAAAAGTTAGCGGCTGCGCTGAATCAGAATATCTCCGACGAAGGCGAACATATCGCCCCCCAGCTCACCGAGGGCATTGCCATCCGCAGCCTGCAATTTGCCTACGAGGAAAACAAGCCGGTACTGAATGGCATCGATATGCAAATTGCCGCAGGAGGCTGTTACGCGCTGGTAGGCGGTTCCGGCAGCGGCAAGTCCACTATCCTCAACCTTCTTATGGCAGGCTCCCGCGATTACGGCGGAGAAATCCTCTACGATGGCAAGGAGCTGAAAACCGTTTCACCCAGCTCCCTGTATGACCTTGTTTCCATTATTCAGCAGAATGTCTTTGTCTTCAACAGCACCATTCGCGACAATATCACCATGTTCTCCCAGTTCCCCGCGGAGGACGTGGACAGAGCGGTGAGGATGTCGGGACTTCAGAAGCTCATTGAGGAAAAGGGCGAGGATTATCTCTGCGGCGAGAATGGCTCCGGGCTTTCCGGCGGCGAACGCCAGAGAATCTCCATCGCACGCGCGCTGCTGCGAAACACTCCCGTGCTGCTGATCGACGAAGCGACCGCTTCCCTCGACAACGAAACGTCCTTTGAAGTTCTCGACGCCATTCTGAATCTCGACGGCTACACCCGAATCATCGTCACCCACGACCTCGACGAAAACATCCTCCGTCGCTGCACAGGCATATTTACGCTGAAAAAGGGCGAGCTGTCTGAGCAAGGTACATTCCAGGAGCTGATGGAAAAGAAAGGGTATTTCTATTCGCTGTTTACGGTGTCGCAAAAGTGACGGGAAACACGCAGATGTTTATTATCGGTTGACGAAAACACCAATTTTGTCTCTCTGCTTTCCCATCTCCTGTTCTGATGAAATATTTTTCAAAGATATTTTAAAAATATAACCTGCCGCCTCCTCTTTTTTGAACCGGAAGCGGCAGGTTTTTTATCTTCTGTATGACGGATTTTCAGGTTTTTTTTCGGCTTTCGACTTTTCACGCGAGAGATTATCTGCCATATATGTCAGCAGACGGTAAGTGAGAAAACCCGTTAGAGCCATGATCAGAATGATCGCTGCCCAACCGAGCAGTTTTAAGATGAGATGATTATCTTTTTCAATGACTAACTTCGGACATTTCAAAAAAGCGGTCTCGCTGATGGTGGTGGATTCATTGTATTTGAGCTTGGAGAGATTCTGACAGTTGTTGAATGCCTCGTTGACGAACAGCAGCTTTGACGGAAGCTCCAGTCTGGTTAGTGACGAGCAAGAGGTAAAGCCGCCCGTGATGTAAAGCAGCGATCCGGGGAATGTGACCTCCTTCAATGCCGTACAGTCATCAAAGGCGCCATCCACCAGCACAACGCCTTCGGGAATTGTCACGGATTCCAGCGCCGTGCAGCCGTCGAATGCGTTGCCGAGTTTGATAATGCCTCCCAGCCAGTCGATCTGCCTGAGCGACACACAGTTGCTGAAGCTGTAATCACCGACGCTGGCGACGCTGCGGGAGAATTTGACGTAATTCAGGGATTGGCAGTTTTTGAAGCTGTCCCTGATAGAAGAAACTCCCTGCGGAAAGGTCATGGCTTCGAGACGGGGACAGTCGTTGAATACCTTGTAAAAATCGCTGACGCCGTTCGCCAGCTTGACGGTTTTGAGGTTAGGACACCCGCAGAAGCAGTCCTCGCCCAATGTCTTCATGCTGTTGGGAAAGATAACGGTTTCAACGTTCTCGTCACCCTTGAAGGCTTCACTGTCGACAGCGGAAACCTCTCTGCCATTGATCAAATGGGGAATGTCGAGCGTTGTGGATTCCCCCGCGTATCCACAGATGGTAACACCGGGATTTTTCCCCTTGAAATTGTACAGGAACTGATCCTCGGATATATAAATATTCTCGTCTCCGTCGCTCGAATAGAGTATGTCAATATCGGCATATTCCGATTCCTCGGCGTAGACCGGCACCGTTCCGCAGAGAAACAGCGCGGCAGCCATTGTCAAAGCGATCAGAGCTTTTATCATGGAACCCTTTGTCATTATTTTCTTCCTTTTCTTTGAACGACCTTGACGCCGCGCTTATTCCACCACGGTGGCGATAAATCTGCCCTTGCCGGTGAGCGATACGTCCTTGCTTCCGGCGGCAAGGAGCAGAGAATCTCCCTTGCGCGCCGCAACGTCCAGCCCCTCGATTTTCAGCGTTCCGTCAAGCATGAGGAGGGAGACGAACGATTCGTCCGGGGCGCTGATGAGCGCTTTCTCTTCGACCTCCCAAAGCGACGAGGCGAAATATTCGCTTCTGCCAAGCAGCGTTTCAAAATGACCGTCGATTTCCGTTCTCGGAACCAGTACGCCTGCCGGGACGGTAGGCGGCGCGGTGATCGTGACGTCAATCGCCTGCTGAATATTGAGCGGGCGGCTCTCGCCGTTTTCATCCACACGGCAGTAGTCGTAGACGCGGTAGGAGAGCTCGGAGTTCTGCCCGATCTCCGCAAGGAGAATGTCCTTACCGACGGCGTGCAGCGTGCCGGGTTCGATATAGAAGGTGTCGCCCTTGCGCACCTCATAGGTATTAACGGCGGAAATGAGGGTGTCGTCCTCGATGCGTCTGCGGAAATCCTCGATGTTCAGCTCGTCGTTGAAGCCGCAGATGAGGTATGCGCCCGGCTCACAGTCGATCACGTACCAGAGCTGCGCCTTCCCCCAGTCGTCCGAGACGCTTGCGGCGTATTCGTCATCGGGATGCACCTGAACCGAAATGTCATCCATGGTGTCGATCAGCTTGATGAGCAAGGGAAACCTGTCATATTTGGCACAGTTAGAACCGAAGAATTCCGGGCGGGAGGCGTAAAGCGCCGAGAGGGGCGTGCCACTCGAATCGACGCACTCTTCGTTCTCGCGGCAGGAGAGCACAAACGCCTCGGCGGTATTTTCGTTTGGCGTGTCAAAACCGAAGTAGGAGCGCAGCTTTGTGCCGCCCCAAATAAGCTCCCTGAAGGAAGGACTGAGTCTGATGACGTTGCTGTTTTTCATGCGGAAAATTCACCTTGCTCTCCGAAAGACGCCGCAGCGACGCTTTCAAATAGTTGATTAACCTTTATTATAGCATACATATGTAAAAAAATAAACCCATCATTTGAAAAATTGCAAAAATTTACAATATGGTCTTTTTCTGCCGGTTGACAAGCTAAAAAAATCAGACCGCCGGAACGCGTTTATTGTCGTTCCGGCGGTCGTATTGGGTTTAGGTTCAGAGTATGAAATGATTACTTGCCCATGATGGCGTTGGCGTCCTTTTCAAAACCGTCCAGCTTGGCGTCGGCTGCTTCGAGGGTGCCGACAGCGGCGGTGTAGACCTTGATCTTCGGCTCGGTGCCGGAGGGACGGACAATGAAGGAACCGCCGTTTTCCAGCTTATAGGCGAGCACATTGCTCTTGGGAAGCTTGATCTCGCTCTCGGTGCCGTCCGCCATGTTCTTCTGGACGGACAGCTTGTAGTCGCTGACGGTCAGCACCTTGTCGCCGGCGATCTCCGCGGGAGGATTGCTGCGCAGCTTATCCATAACGGAATTCATGAATTTCATGCCCGCTTCGCCTTCAAAGCCGTAGTTGAGCAGACGGTTGCGGTAATAGCCAAATTCCTTGTAGATTTCGTCCATCACGTCAAGCAGCGACTTGCCCTGCTTCTTGTAGTAGGCAGCCATCTCGCAGATCATCATGGAGGCGACAACGGCGTCCTTGTCGCGGGCATAGGTGCCGCAGAGATAGCCGTAGCTCTCTTCATAGCCCATGATGAAGCGCTCCTTCTCACCGTCGGCTTCCAGCCAGCCGATGATCTCGCCGATGTACTTGAAGCCGGTCAGCACCCGGCGCATTTCGCAGCCGTACTTATCAGCAATCGCGGTGCCGAGGTCGCTGCTGACGATGGTGCTGACGCAGACGGGATTCTTGGGGAGATTGCCCTGTTCCTTGCGGCAGGACAGCATGTAATTGAGCATCATGGCGCCGACTTCGTTGCCGGACATCAGCGTGTAGCCCTCCTCCGACTTGACGGCGATACCCACGCGGTCGCTGTCAGGGTCGGTGGCAAGAAGCAGGTCGGGCTGAACCGTTTCGGCGAGCTTTAACGCACAGGCAAACGCCTCGCGGAATTCGGGATTCGGATAGGGACAGGTGGGGAAGTTGCCGTCCGGCTTTTCCTGCTCAGGAACGACAGTCACATCATCGATACCGATTCTCTTGAGAATGGCGCGCACAGGCTTGTTGCCCGCGCCGCAGAGAGGTGTGTAAACGACCTTCAGACCCGCGTCCTTACACAGACCGGGATTGATGGAGCAAGCCTCCACCGCGTCAAGGAAGCTCTCGACCAGAGAGTCCTCGATCCAACTGATCATGCCTTCCTTCATAAGCTCGTCAAAATCGCCGCGCTTCACGTCGTCAAAAATATCAAGCTTCTGCATGAACGCGTAGACCTCGCCGGCCGCGCCGTCGGTCATCTGGCAGCCGTCGCCGCCGTAGCACTTGAAGCCGTTGTACTTCGCGGGGTTGTGACTGGCGGTAATGACGATACCGGCGGAGCAGTTCAGTTCGCGCACGGCATAGCTCAGAACAGGAGTGGGCTGCAATTCGGGGAAGATATACACCCTCACGCCGTTGGAGGCGAGAGTGGCAGCCGCATATTTGGCAAAGTCGGTGGACTTGTTGCGGGAATCGTAGCCGATGGCGACGGCAAGGGAACCGCCCTTCTGCGCAAGATAATCGGCAAGCGCCTGTGCCGCCATGCTGACGGTGTAAATATTCATTCTGTTGGTGCCGGCGCCGATCACGCCTCTCAGACCACCGGTGCCGAATTCGAGATAGCGGTAGAATCTGTCGCTGATCTCGTCGTCCTTGCCCTCCACTGCCTTCAGCTCCGCGAGAATGTCCTCGGCGGATGCCTTTTCAAGCCATGCTTGGTAAAGCTTCATTTCTTCTTTTGTACATGCCATAATGGTTGGCTCCCTTCGTGATGAAATATTGATCCGGATTGGTTACACATTGGTAAAACAACTAAAACACATTATATTATACAACAAGCATTTATATTTGTAAAGCGGTAAAGCCTCATTTTCCCAGGGCGCACAAAAAAATTTATTATTTTATAACCTATTGTAAAATATATTCACCCAAATCGGGAATGATACTATGTGAAAGGGGCTGATGTATCATGTCAAGTATAAAGATCTCGCCGAAGGAATATGAGAAAATGACGCGTCAGGCTGTTCCACCCTCACCGCTGATCAAGGACAGCGCGTTCGCGTTTGTGACAGGAGGCGCTGTCTGCTGTCTGGGGCAGCTTGTCACCGACACCATGCTGCGTCTGGGATTTGCGGAGGACACCTCCAAAACAGCCGCGTCTATCGCATTGATCGCGCTTGCAGCCATACTGACCGCGTTCGGACTGTTCGCCAAAATCGCAAAATTCGCGGGAGCGGGAACGCTTGTGCCGATCACAGGCTTTTCCAACGCCATCGTATCGCCCGCCATTGAATTCAAATCGGAAGGGCAGGTGTTCGGCATCGGGGCGAACATGTTCAAGATAGCCGGACCGGTGCTTGTGTTCGGTATATCCGCTTCGGTGATCTATGGGATCATATACTGGATGTTTACCACCGTCAAGTAATTACTATTTGTGATATTTCGTGTCGGCGTTAATGGAGAAGGCGCGGTAGATCTGTTCGCAGAGCATGACCCGCGCAAGCTGGTGGGGGAAGGTCATGGGCGACATGGAAAGGCGCAGATCGGCGCGCTTTTTGACCGCTTCGCTGAGTCCGTAGGAGCCGCCTATGACAAAATCCACCCGGCTCTTGCCGCCGACGGCTGTCTGTTCCAATTTCTCCGCCAGCTGCGGGGAGCTGAGTTCCTTCCCCTCAATGCACATGGCAATGACAAAGCTGCCGGAGGGGATTTTTTCGAGGATTCTCTCGCCCTCCGATTCGATGACCTTTGCAATATCCGCATCGGAATACGACTTCGGCAGACGGCTCTCGCTGACCTCTATGATGGAAAATTTGCAGAAGCCGCCGAGGCGCTTGGCGTATTCGGCGCAGGCTTCGCGCCAGTATGTCTCCTTGAGATTGCCGACACATAAGATATTGACGTTCAGCATAATGCTCCCTCCCGAAATAATAAGGCTGTCATAGATCAATTATACCTCATGGTCACATAAATTTCAATTTTTTACGGTACAAAAATAGTGAAAAAATTGTCGGATTTATCCATCACACTATCTTTCCCGCTTTTCGCGTGTTACAGCTATTATTCTATTGTTCAACCGCTAAAGTCACGCCCTGTTCCTTGCCCTCGCCTTTGTCAATCAGGTCGTTGCGTGGCGAAAGCACAGACAGCGCAAATGTTAATATTCCAACGAGGCTTACAGCTTTTGTCTCCCGACAGGCTGCAAGCCTTTTTCTATCAAAAAAAAATCGGATTTTTAATAATTTGCACTATCATATTGAAGGAATAGGTGGTATAATCATAGAGTAAATTCTATTATATAAGGAGAGCAATACAAAATGAAGGATTTCTGGAACAATTACATCGTTGCCTTTTTCTCAAAGCACGTCGATTTTGACGCCATCGGCAAATGGCTGTTGTCAATGACCCCCAAGGTATTGGGGGCGCTTCTGACGCTCATTATAGGCTGGTGGCTGGCGGGACTCATTGCCCGTATTGTCCGCAGAGCCATGGAACGCGCCAAGGCGGATCAGGGCGTAAGGGATTTTCTCTATTCCTGCGTCAAGATCACGATTAAAATTCTTGTGGTTATCACGGCTCTTTCCACCTTGGGATTGAATGTCACCACGCTGATTGCCGCCCTCAGCGCGGCAGGCGTCGCGATCTGTCTCGCACTGAAGGACAGTCTTTCCAATTTTGCCAGCGGCGTGCTGATTCTTTTCAATCACACCTTCAAAATCGGGGATTTTATTGAGATTAACGGGCAGAAGGGCACCGTCAGGCGCATTGAACTGATGTTTACCACTCTTGCCACCCCCGACAACAAGCGCCTTGTGATTCCGAATTCCGTGCTGACAAGCGATATGATCATCAACTATACCGCCAAGAATACCCGCCGCCTTGAGCTTCAGGTGGGCGTGGCATACGGCTCGGACATTCTTGCGGTCAAGAAGGCCATCACTGCCGCGCTCAAATCCTACGGCAACGTGAGCTGGGATGCGGAACCCATCATAGGCATTTCGTCGTTTGACGACAGCGCAATCACCTTTGACATCAAGGTCTGGGTCAAAACCTCCGCTTTTATCGAGTCGCAATACGCCATCAATGAAAACATCCTCTCCGAGTTCAGAAAAGCCGGCGTGGAGATTCCGTTCAATCAGCTTGACGTACATATGATCGGCTCCAAGGATTAATTTGTTTTTTAGGAGAAAGCAGCATGCAGAATGATACAAACCGCTCGAAGCCGCCCGGAGAAGGCCGGTTCAGAAGCCGTCAGCCGCAGGAAACGCCCTCCCGTGGCGATCCCCGCCAGGCAGTACGTCAGGGCAGAACCGATGTGGTGACCCGCAGGCAAACGGAAACGCCACAGCCATCGGCGCAGAGAGTTCCCATGCCGCAGGATCCCCCAAAGCGGTCTCATAACGGACGTCCCGAACAGCGGCAGCCACAGCCGGGCAGAACAGAGCGTGCGGTACCGCCCGGCGCTTCGGAGCGGCAGCGCAGCCGTCCCGCCGAGACCGGCTCTGTCTCCGTGCGTCCTCCTGCATCACCGACCCATCATGAAGAAAGGGCAAGGCAGGTCGTTATCGGAAAGCCAAAGTATCAGAAGGAGGCGGAACGCAAGCCTGAGCCGGTCATCATTGACAGCCCGGACATCGAAGCCTCGCCGAAAGCGGCCAATGACGCTGAAAAAGCCTGCGGCACAGCAGGCAGCGTGACAAAAGACGAAAGAAAATTCTACTTGCAGCGGCCGCGCGACATTTCCACGCTTCGCAAAATGCTGATTCTGGTCTTCGGATTCCTGTTTCTGTGGTGTCTGGCCCCTGCGTTCTTCCACATCAGGGGAATCGGCGTTTTCTCTTCGTCGGCGGTCATGCTGGGGATTTGCCTGACCGCCATGTTCTGGCACCTGATCGATCGCAACTGGACCTTCAAAAAAGCGGCGGTTGTTTCACTTGCCGCCCTTCTCTTCACCGCCTGTGTCGCGGCATTCGGCATTGTTTCCGGGATGATGCTCAAGGCGTCGCTCACGGCCGTTCCGAAGGACTGCCCCAATTACACTGTGGTGGTACTGGGCTGCAAGGCGCACGGGGATCAGCCAAGCTGGATGCTCAACGATCGTCTGGAAAAGGCCTATTCGATTCTGAGCGAACATCCCAATCTGAAATGCGTCGTCACTGGCGGCATGGGCGACGACGAACAATTCACAGAGGCATATGTCATGAGGAAATACCTGGTCGAAAAGGGCATTTCCCCCGACAGAATCTACACGGAGGAACTTTCCGGCAGCACCGAAGAAAACCTGCTCTATACAAAATCGCTCATCAGGCTCAACGGTCTTTCCGAGAACATCGTGATAGTTACCGACCGTTTTCACGAGCTGAGGGCAAGAATTTGGGCGGAGAAGGCTGGCTTTAAGAAAATCTATTCCGGATGCTGCGAAACAAGAATTTATCTTCTGACAGGCTACTGGTTCAGGGAAATGTTCGGGCTTGCCCGGTTATATGTATTCGGAGTTTAATAATGAAAGGATGGTAGAAATTGATCATAAGAGAAATGGAAGCCAGAGATGTAATGGGCGTCGTCGGACTGATCCGCAACGAATTGGGCTATGATGATATTTCCTCTGACGTGTACGACAGAGTCATGAGAATATACAACGCGGAGAATTACGTCACCTTCATCGCGGAGGAGGACGAATCGGTGATCGGCTTTGTGGGAATCATGCGCGGACTTGCCTTTGAGCTGGACGGAGAATATGTGAGAATTATCGCTCTCGCTGTCAGCAGAGGGTATCAGAGCCTTGGCGTCGGAAGCAAGCTGGAGGCGCGTGTGGAACAGTACGCCACCGAAACCGGCGCGAACAGCATCGTCATTTCGAGCGGCCTTAACCGCAACAGGGCGCATGTCTTTTATGGCAACAAGGGCTACGAAAAGAAGGGCTACAGCTTCATCAAGCGTATGCAGCCCGAAAAGAAGTTTTCCTACGAGGACGTCATCTACACCCCCATCCCCTCAAGGCTGAGTAAAACCGACGGTTATGACACCAACTGGCTCGACGACAACGAGGATGAACCGGCGGGACTGAAAAAACAATGATAAAACCAACGCCTTCGCGCATATACATTGAAACGCAATCAATGTGATGACGGAGGCGTTTTTGTTTGCGTATGGAATGGAAATGGTGCTTCAGAAGAAAAAGAGCGGTACTGGCGGCGTTGGGCGCCGTGCTGATCATAGCGATCCTGTTCAACATCGCGTCGGAAATGCACAGCCGGCATGTTCAGGTAAGCGCAAGGCTGCTGAAATGGGTGGATTTTAACGTGACTGCTGCGGCGATGAGGGACGCGCTGCAATACGACATTGAATCCCACGGCACAGACAACGAGATACACTGGATCGACCTGCTTGCCTGTCTGGGCGCGAGGTACGGCGGCGATTTTTCCCATTACAAAAAGGCTCATATGGATTCTCTTGCCTCCCAATTGAAGGATGGCAAGAGCATGGATGAGTTGACAGCGGGAATGTCCTATTTTGAATATTACAGCGTGGCATATGAGTCCGTTCTCGGAGGAATGGTGGGAGATTATTCCGTACAGACCGGAAAAACCGCTTCCGGCGCGCCTGCCTTCGAGCCGAAATACGGGCTGAAGGCCTTCTCTCCCATCGCAAAGGGATGGGCGTTTTCCCACAGCGACGACTTCGGCACCTCCAGGGCGTTCGGATTTAAGCGGCGGCATCTGGGACACGATCTGTTCGGCAGCGTCGGCACACCTGTCATTAATGTCGAAACCTGCGTGGTTCAGGTGCTCGGCTGGAACCGTTACGGCGGCTGGCGCATCGGTATGCGAAGTCTGGACGGAAGGCGGTATTATTACTACGCGCATCTCCGCAGCGGACGCCCCTATGCGTCGGGACTGACGGAGGGACAGACGGTCTACGCAGGCGAGGTGATAGGGTATCTCGGAATGACCGGGTATTCCGACAAGGAGAATTACAACGGCATGCAGCGCCCGCATCTCCACTTTGGAATACAGCTCATTTTTGATGAGACCAGCAGGAACGAGATATGGATAGACCCCTATGAGTTGATCAGATTCCTCGACAGCCACCGTTCGGCAGCGGTCAGCGTCGGAGACGGGGAGTTCCAAAGAGAGGGGCTGTTCTACGACAGTATTGAGTAAGCACCATGCTGCGATTCTCATTATTTTTTTGCAAAACGGTTGAAATTTCGTCCGGTTTGTGGTACAGTATGTTTAGCAGGAATGAGGAAAGGGTGTGTCAGTAGACCTATGAAAAAAGTGAAGCATGTGACTGCCAGAAAAATCGAAATGCAGCCTGTTGAGACCCGCGTGAAAAAGGTGGAAAAAATTCCGGCACATCCCAAGAAGACCACAAGCATCCGCACCGAGCTGTGCGACGGCTGCTATATGGTGACATACTATTTTAAGCGCGGTCCCTACGGCGAGCTTCTTGCCGAGGACATTGATTCCGCGACCCATTTTGAACGCGCCGTCTATGACAGGATGAACCACCTCTTAGGCAGTACATCGGGACGGCTGACCGACAAGATCAGATGGTGATATTTTTCAAATAATAAAAAGCATTGCGTCGTTCTGTTATTACAGCCACGCAATGCTTTTTTGTTGTTGTCTGTCACGATTCTGTCGTTTTATTTTTCACTCAGTCTGCAAAGCTCATTATAGGCAGCCGCCCGGTCGGACGCTCCGAAGATGGCGTTTCCCGCGACCATCATATCGGCTCCCGCCTGCGCCGCCATGCGAATATTGGAGGCATTCACACCGCCGTCGATCATCACGGGAATTTTCAATCCCCGCGCCGCGGATTCGGCTTTGATGACGGCGATCTTCTTCAGACACTCCGGCATCATGGACTGACCGCCGAAGCCCGGCTCCACGGTCATCACAAGAATATGCTCTATCCGGTGCAGATAGGGAAAAAGTGCGTCGGGCGCCGTCCCCGGCTTGATGGAAAGCCCCGCCTGCTTGCCACAGTTATGGATCAGATCAATACACTCCCCCAGATCACTGCCGCATTCGGTGTGGACTGTGATCAGATCAGCGCCCGCGTCGGCAAATTTTTCGATGTACTGCGCGGGATAGGTCATCATCAGATGAATGTCAAAGATCATGTCGGTGAGGGGACGAAGCGCTTTCACCATCGAATAGCCGAAGGTGAGATTGGGGACAAAATGTCCGTCCATGATGTCGATGTGCAGCACCTTAGTGCCGGCGGCTTCAATCTCCCTGACCTCTTCTCCCAATCTGGTAAAATCCGCTGAAAGCAGCGACGGAGCTACGATTGCCATTTTTATCATCCTTTATTATGAAAATACATGATGTGTGTCCTTATTATATTGTAATGCATCTGTCCAAAAAAAGCAATATTGTTCATGACCATTATTTCACAGCGATGTCAAATCCAAGTCCGGCGAGCGATTCAATCCACGCCTCCGCAATGGTCTTGTGTCCCTCGGCGGTGGGATGTACGCCGTCAAGCGTCTCGTACAGCTTACCCAACGCGCTCAGATCGGCAAGGAGACAGTTCTCCTCCCTGCACACCCTTCGAATGACTTCGTTATACCGCTCAAGCTCTGTTCCGCAGAAGCTCTCGGGAAAAATCCAGTCGTCATCTCCGCGCAGAAATGAGCGCATCACCGTACCGCCAATGATTTTCGCCTCGGGATAATGCCGCCTGACGCTGTCAAGCATTCGTTTGTAAGCAGAATCAAACGCCATCCGTTCGTCGCCCTCCGCATAATCGGGCGTCATGCCGTACCCGAAATCATTGAAGCCCATATAGATCAGAATCACGTCAGGGCGATGAGAAGGGGTGTGAAGTCCGCCGGTGCGTTCCTCAGAACAGCCGGAGAAACGGTCTGCGCCGCACACCCTGCTTCCCGAATAGGAATTGTTTACACAGAGCTTTCCGCCGAGGGCTTTGATCACCCTGCCCCACCATGTTTTGCCGGCAAAATACAGCGAATTGGCAGACTGCATTCTTCGGTCATAATAGACGCTGTACCCCGGAGGGTTCTTGCCGGAAAAGGTGCTGATGGAATCGCCCAATATGGAAATGTATTGCATACGAGATCACTCCACGTTGCCGATATGGTTCACGGCTCAGTTCTTTTCTATATCCGAGAAGATCTCGGAAAACTCGATGATGATGTCGTTTGCCGCCATGGAGTGCTGAGAGTATTTCTCCGCCGCGCTGTCGCCCGCCATGCCGTGAATGTGCACCGCACAGGTTGCCGCCTTTCCGGGAAGAATTCCCTGCGCCAGCAGCGAGCCAAGCAGTCCCGCCAGCACGTCGCCGCTGCCGGATTTGGACATGCCGGGATTGCCGGTGAGGTTGATGTAGATTCTGCCGTCGGGGGTCGCAACCACCGTATTGGCGCCCTTCAGCACCATGTAGACGCCGAAGGTCATCGCAAAGGAGGAGGCGATCTCCAATCGCTGCGACTGCACCTCATCGTTTGTCTTGCCTACAAGCCGTGCCATTTCGCCGGGGTGAGGGGTCATGACGATGGGCGCGTTAGCTTCACGAAGCACGCCCAGATCATCCTTGATGGCATTCAGTCCGTCAGCGTCAATCACAACCGGCACCTCCGCGTTGCGTATCACCGCCTCGACCACCTCGGTCACGTCCTTGCCCTTTCCCATGCCGCAGCCGATCATTACCGCCGTCGAGCCCTTCATCTTTTCCAGGATAAGCGGGATAGCGTCCGCCGAAACGGTGCCGCGTTCATTGCTCTTAAGCAGATGATAGACAGGATCCACCAGATTGGCCGCCACGATGGGATAAATCTCCGCCGGAACCGCCATTTCCACCATGCCTACGCCCGAGAGTACCGCCGCCTTGCCCGCAAAGGTCGCAGAGCCTGCCATTCCCATGCTGCCGCAGATACAAAGCAGCTTGCCGAAGGTTCCCTTATGGGTATTGTTGCTCCTGCGGGGGAAGCAGCGGCAGACGTCCTCATAATCAATAGTGGAAATATGATGTTCCTGTTCACGTATCACATGCTCTTCTATGCCAATGGAGGCAATATGTACCTCTCCGCAGTAATCGACAGCGGGATAAATCACGTGTCCCGGTTTGCGGGTGGAGAAGGTGACGGTGTGATCCGCCTGAACACAGACCCCGGACACCTCGCCGGAATCGGAATCCACTCCGCTCGGCACATCGACCGATACGATGATACCGCGGGAGGAATTGATCATTTCAATGACCGGTCTGAGCTCTTCACTCACCATTCCGTGAAAACCCACTCCGAAAATCGCGTCCACGATAATGTCGGAATTTTCGATCGTCTTGGCAAATTCCTGTCTGTCGGCCTCCTCGGCGTATGAGAGCGTTCTGATGCCCGCCGCCTCACTTTCGCCAAGAAATTTCCTGGCGTTTTCTGTGGTAGGAGCGCCGGCGGCAAGCAGCACGCGCACCTTGGCGCCGCCCTCAAGCAGTCTTTTGGCGACCACAAAGCCGTCTCCGCCGTTGTTTCCCCTGCCGCAGACAACGGCAACCGATTTATTGAGAATCCCCATGGTATCGCTGATCATGCGGCAAACCGACGCGCCGGCATTTTCCATCAGGCGGGTGTGATCAAAGCCTGCGTTGGCAACCGCGTAATCCTCCAGCCTTTTGGTCTGGGCATTGTTAAGTATAATCATTTTGAATAGACCTCCTGCAACAATTCAAAAAAGCAAAAAAGGAACAAGCGCACCCAAAAGGGGGCAGCCTGTCCCGGTGCAAATCATTTTACGCGCGTAATATGACGTATCTGTCATTTCAGACTTATTTCTTTTTTGCCTTTGAAAAGAACTCACGGTAAACGGTAGCGCTTACAGACGTTTTCATCGCATCAAGCATTTTCTGATTGGGGGTAAAGAAAAGCAACGTATTTTGGGAAGATTCACTGCCCTTAAAGTAAATAAATATGGTTCCTTCATTATCCAAGCTGGCCGAATAATCCCGTACAGTGTCAACCTTCAGACTGTTGAGCGCTTCATCACCGGGACGACCCATTTTTTCAACCGATTTGAGTTCCACATCCATAAGATGCTTTCTCTTGCTTTTGGCACTGATCTTATCGAAAGTGATTTCACCGTTAAAGTAGGCATATTCATATTCGATCATCAAAAACCGTCTGCCAAAAAAGATGGTGAGACCTATCCCGACTACAAGCAGCATAGAACCCATCATGCCGCCGGTAAAATCGGAATATGCACCGAAGGAACTAAGCAAGAACGTGGCGGTGAACCCGCCGAGAAAAACCACCGCTGCCTTGATAATCTGAGTAGCATCCAGCTTTCTTTTGACCATATATTCACAAACAATATCGCTTACCATAGAAGTACCGCTCCTTATCAAATGAGTTTTGTATATTATATCACACCCTTGCGCTAAAAACAATATTTATTTAATCATTTTTTTAAATTATTGTGTTGAGTCCTTCCGGATGCTTGAAATTCAATATAACTTTTCACTTTGTTCATAATTTCATCAGATTATTGTCACTCTTTTAGGTGTATAATGATTGATAGAAAAAAATATATTATTTTATAAAAATAGCTTGATTACAGCGGGGAATTGATGTAAAATAGTATTGCACGGAGGTGTTTTATTATGGACGAAACTATGACCTTCTCCATCGAACAAGATCACGCGGAGGAAATGAAAACTCTTCTCAAGATCGTGTATGACGCGCTCAAGGAAAAGGGCTACAACCCGGTAAATCAGATCGTCGGCTATCTTCTCTCCGAGGATCCGACCTATATCACAACGCACGCGAATGCTCGCAGTATTATCCGCAAGATCGACAGGGACGATTTGCTCAGCGAATTGGTCAGGTCTTATCTTGATAACGAATAATGCGTGTATATGAGACTGACGGCGGCTTTTTTGTGATAAAGAGCCGCCGTTTTTGGCTTGTTTATCATTTTTGAATTTGGAGGACTGGATTATAATGGAAAACAACTACCTGACCTATAAGGGACGACCGCTGGTGCGGTGCGGCAGCGAAATGTATTACGGCAGCATGAGCGACAAGTACATCGTATTCATCAGAGAAATAGCCACAAAGAAGGTCAACAATGTTGACGTGGGAACCAAGTTTGAGATTCAGCTTCGCTTCACCGACCCCGACATCAAGGGAAAGGGAAAGATCGTCAAAACCATCGAACGCGCCTCGTTTGCCGACTCGCTGGAGTTAGCAGAGGCATGGCTCAACCGGCACAACGCCCAGAAATGATTTTCTTCTATGAAAAAACCGGCAGGCTTTTTACACCTGTCGGTTTTTGCTTTTTCTCTATTTCCTTGTCACATCGTCAAATTCTCCACCGCAGGCTTTTTTCAGATCCTCCGGGGAGAGCTTCAGTTGAACGCCCAGCTTTCCGCCGCTGACAATCATGTGTGCCAGAGCGGATGCCGATGAATCGATGCGGGTGACGTAAGGCTTCTTCATGCCAATGGCGGTGCAGCCGCCCCGGATATAGCCGGTCACGGCGTTGATGTCCTTGACGTGCAGCATGGCAACCGATTTCTCCCCCACCGACCTCGCTGCCTTTTTCAGATCAAGCTCCGCCTCAATGGGGATTACATAAACGTAATACTGCTTGCTCGCGCCCTGCGCCACAAGGGTCTTGTAGACAATCTCGTGCGGGAGTCCCAAAAGATCGGCAATCTGCACGCCGTCCACAAAATCCTTGCATTCGTAGGTCTTTGCCTCATATGGAATGTTCAGCCCGTCAAGAATCCGCATGGCGTTGGTCTTGACTTCTTTGTTCTTTGCCATTTTTTTCACCTGTCCTCTGTTTTTTTGCGTCAGTCGGGACGACATTTCCTAAACGCCGAAAGAGTGGGCGTGGCGATTCCCTCATAGGTAAACAACGCCTGATTCGCCCATGACGTTTTCATATCCGGGTCGGTATTGGGAATCCATTCGCCGCCCCACCAGCACACACCGACGCCGTTACCACCCTTTGCCGATGCGACTTCCTCCACCAAATCCAGAAGGAAATCCGTTTGTCCCTGGAACGACACGGGATAATCCTGATGAACCTTATCAGTATGGAAAACATTGGTTGTCAGGTCGTTCCATTCAAAGGTGTAGGCATAAGACGTCTCCATGACCATGACCGGCTTGTGAATGGCATCGCCGTACCGATCAATTAATGCCGAAACACAAGAGACCGGCGTATCATCCTCAAAAACATAAAACGACGCGCCCACAATGTCGTAATCCAGCCCGCGCTGTTCCATCTCCTGATAGAAAAACAGCTCCGCGCTCCCCCAATCGTCCCCGTTTTTCCAGCGGTACAATCCGTTCGCGGTGTGGAGGATAATCTGACAGCCGGGAAATACCTCCCTCGCCGCTCTGCTGCCCTGTGAAAGAAGCTCCGCCAGACGGTCAAAGGACGTCTCCTGCTCCTTCCAGTCGATCTGACCATAGGGAAAGAGAAAACCGTTATTGATCTCGTTGCCGATCTGAATATAATCCACCGAAAGTCCCTTGTCCCTGATGAAACACAGCACCCCGCGGGTGTAATCATAAACGGCGGTTTTCACCTCGTCAAATGAAAAATCCTTCCACGCGTGCGGAACCGATTGATTGCCGGGATCCGCCCATGTGTCGGAATAGTGCAGATCAAGAATCACCTTCAGACCGTACTGCTTCGCCTCGCCGATCATATCGGCGACACGTTCCGTGTCCAACCTGCCGCAGGGCGTGCCGGAGAGCGAGGTATAATCGTGGAAAATCCGGATTCTCACCGTATTCACCCCGGCTTCGGCAAGGATTTTACAAAGCGGTTGTTCTCTGCCGTCCGCGTCACGATAGTGCGCGCCCGATTCCACGATGGCAGAGGAAAGGGAAATGTCCGCGCCCATGATAAACGAATTCCCTCGTCCCGCCAGCGCGGAGATTTTTCTGATTGAATACGAATCGACAGAATAGCCTTTGTCGTATTTCTGGTAGATTTGTTCCGCGGCACTGGCCTCCGGAGGCGACGACTCATCGGGAGCCGTCCGGTCATTCCCCCTCGCACAGGCGGAAAGAACGACTGACAAAGCCAGAAGCCATGCGGTCATTCGCAGCTTCGCGCATTTCACTGCGCCTTCCTCCCTCCATCACACAGGTGTCATTTCGCCTGCAGCATGGATCTTAGATACTGCCCCGTGTAGGACGCCGGGCACTCCGCAACCTGTTCGGGCGTGCCGCAGGCAATAACGGTGCCGCCGCGGCTGCCGCCCTCGGGACCGAGGTCGATAATGTAATCGGCGGTCTTGATGATATCAAGGTTGTGTTCGATGACAAGTACCGTGTTGCCGCCCTCGACCAGCGTTTGCAGCACCTCGATGAGCCGGTGGACGTCGGCGGTGTGAAGGCCGGTGGTCGGCTCGTCCAGCACGAAGATCGTCCTGCCTGTCGCCCGCTTGGAAAGCTCGGTCGCCAGCTTGACGCGCTGCGCCTCGCCGCCCGAAAGGGTGGTCGCCGGCTGTCCGATCTTGATATAGCCCAGTCCCACATCGTAGAGGGTTTTGAGCTTGCGGGCGATCTTGGGGTGATTCTCAAAGAAGGACACGCCGTCCTCCACCGTCATATCCAGCACATCGGCAATACTCCTGCCCTTGTACTTGACCTCCAGCGTCTCGCGGTTGTAGCGCTTGCCCTTGCAGACCTCGCAGGGGACGTACACGTCGGGCAGAAAGTGCATTTCAATCTGGATAATGCCGTCTCCCTCGCACGCCTCACAGCGCCCGCCCTTCTTGTTGAAGGAAAATCTGCCTGCGTCAAATCCGCGGATCCTGGACTCCTGCAGGTTGGCAAAGAGGTCGCGGATGTCGGTAAACACGCCGGTGTAGGTCGCGGGATTGGAACGTGGCGTTCTGCCGATGGGCGACTGGCTGATCTCCACGATCTTGTCAAGAAATTCCATACCCTCGATGGCGTCGTGCTTCCCCCAGACAATCTTTGCCCGGTTCAGCTCGCAGACGAGACGCTTGTAGATGATCTCATTGACCAGCGAGCTTTTGCCGGAGCCGGACACGCCGGTGACGCAGGTGAAGGTGCCGAGGGGAATTGACACATCAATGTGCTGCAGATTATTTTCTGCCGCTCCCCGGACGGTCAGCCATTTGCCGTTGCCGGGTCTCCGCTTTTCCGGGACGGGAATGCTTCTTGCGCCGCTGAGGTATTGACCTGTGACGGAATTTTCGCACTTGATAAGCCCTTCCACGTCGCCGGAATAGACCACCTCTCCCCCATGCACTCCTGCGCCGGGTCCGATGTCCACCACGTAATCGGCAGCCCTGATCGTGTCCTCGTCGTGTTCAACGACAATAAGCGTGTTACCGAGATCGCGCAGTTTAAGGAGAGTGGCAAGCAGCTTGTCGTTGTCCCGCTGGTGAAGTCCGATGCTCGGTTCGTCCAGAATATACAGCACGCCCGTGAGAAAGGAGCCGATCTGCGTGGCAAGGCGGATGCGTTGGCTCTCTCCACCCGACAGCGTCCCCGACGAGCGGGAAAGCGTGAGATATTCCAGACCGACATTATTCAGAAAGCCAAGGCGCAGCCGCACCTCCTTAAGAATGCGGTCGGCGATGAAATGCTCGTGTTCGGTCAGCGCAAGCCCGTCAAGAAATTCAAGGGCTTCCGTAACCGACAGCTTGCAGAATTCGGCGATATTCAGCCCGCCCACCGTGACCGAGAGAATTTCCGGCTTCAGGCGGTCGCCGTGACAGAAGTCGCAGGGAACCTCCGTCATCAGCGGCTCGATGTCATTCTTTGCCCAAGTGCTCTGGGTTTCCTTGTACCGGCGCTCAAGGTTGTTGATCACGCCCTCAAATCTGCCCATGAATCTGCTGTTTCCATAGGAATTGACGCGGGTGAATTCCAGCTGCTTTTCGCCCGTTCCGTAGAGAATGGCATTCACCGCTTCCTCGCTCATTTTTTCAATCGGCGTATCCAATGTGAAGCCGTATTCCTTCCCTAACCCTTTAAAATACATCATGGCGATGGAGCTGTCGTCGGTGGAGTACCAGCCGGAGGCGCGTATCGCGCCCTTTCGGAGCGAAAGCGAACGGTCGGGAATGACGAGGTCGGGGCTTACCTTCATGAAAATGCCGAGACCGGTGCAGTGTTCGCAGGCGCCCTGCGGACTGTTGAAAGAGAACATGCGCGGGGTCAGCTCGTCCATACTGATACCATGCTCCGGACAGGCGTAATTCTGCGAGAAAAGGATGTCCTCGCCGCCCACGACGCTGACAAGCGAAACGCCGCCGGTCAGCCGGGAAGCCGTTTCAAGAGAATCGGCAAGGCGGCTGCGGATCTCCGGCTTGATAACCAGCCGGTCAACCACCACGTCGACGTTG
>ONDC01000180.1 GCA_900316495.1 uncultured Eubacteriales bacterium | reverse complement strand
ATATAGGGACGGATTTCTTCATAATCAAAGGGAATTTCCGGCGGCAGTCCGTAGCGGTTCTTTGCGTCCCAGCAGGCGTGATGGCTTGTGCGGATCATGCGCTTGGTGCCGCCCTGCCCTTTGCTTTTGGCGTTCTTGCCTTCACCGTCCTTCACACTGTAAGTCTGGTAATTGGCAAACAGTACGCAGTCCGCCCATTCCTTGACCATACCCGCCGTGCTGCATTTCTGACTGTTCTGGAGCTTCATTTCGTAACGGTCATATCCGCCCATCTCATCCGGCTGCTCAAACTTCCGCAGCGCACAGTGCGCGGTAATGACCACGTTAATTCCTGCTTCCGCCACGTCGGTGAGCTTGTTCATGAGCTTGCCCATTTCCTCATAGGCGTAACGGTAGCCCGTGCCATATCCGGGCGCTTCAATGGATTTCCAGTTGTTGGCGGCGCACACCGAATCGTAGCACAGCTTTTCCGCCCAGTCGATTGTGTCAAGCACCAGCGTCTTGCAGGGCTTGTACTGAATGATATAATCGACCTGAGAGAGAAGCATTGTCCAGCTCGTGGGAGCGTCAAAGCGCTTTACGTCAAGAAATTTGGTGCTGCCCTCCGTGTCGATGAAGACCGGATCGGGAAAACGCGAGGCAAAGGTGGTCTTACCGATGCCCTCCACGCCGTAGATCACGACCTTCTGCGCCGTGTGAATCTTTCCGCTTGTAATGTTCATTAAAACTGACCTGCCTTCCATGTCTTTCTTCCAGTTTCCGGCGGCTGCTCCGTCTGATTGGCTGTGACGGAATAGCCGTCCTCAATAATCACGCTGCATTCGTCTCCGGTCGATACGCGGGTAGCGATGGCCTGTAACCCCTCGCTTTCAAGCCATTCTCCGAACTCCCGCAGCGTTTCGGTGTCCATCTGTTCCAGCTTGTCGAGAAGGACAAAGCCGCATTCGGGATTCAGCCGGCGGATAATGGCGGTCGATACGCGGAGCTGGTCGGAACCGCTCATGCAATCCCATTTATGCCCGTTGTAAAGCAGTTCACCGTCTGCCACGGATAATCCTTCCAGCGGGAGATCGGCAGAATCGAGCAGTTTCTTTCTGTCGCGGCGGATTGCTTCAATCTTATCGGTGAGTACACCGTACTGATCGGCATACTGCGCCGCTTCTTCCTCTGCCTTTTCCTTGTCAAGATTGGCACGAACCTTGCGGTTAATCTCGTCGATGGAGCGGATATTTTCTTCCAGCTCTGCAGTGGATTGGTCCTGAAGTGCAAGCGTATCTGTGCGGGCAATCTCTTCGTCGTGAGCTACCTGTTCATAGGCCGCTTTTCGTTCTTCAATGCGTTTGGCAAGTTCCTGCGCCTGCGCTTCAAGCCGCTGAATTTCATCGAAGATTCGCTGCTTCTCATAGGTGATTTCGTTGAGACGTTGCCGCTTTCGCTGATTCTCGCCGTTTCGGGCAAGAATCTCCTGTTGTTGTGCAATCAGTTCCGAAGCCGATACCGGCGCGTCCGGCACACCGTCATAGGCAATCATTTCGTCCGCATACTTTCTCTTCCGGTCGCCGATTACGCCGATGGAGTGGCGTTCGTTGTAGAGCTTCTGTTCTTCGGAATCCAGTTCCGCGAGCTTGGCTTCTATGCCGATGATACGGAGAAGGATTTTTGCTTTGTCGGCATTGTTCGCACTCATGAATCTGGGAAGGTCAAGCGCGAACTGCTCCACAAATTCATTGAGAAGCTGTTGTCCGCCCTTCTGCCCCTTCGGGTCCGTGACCTTCAATGCGCTATTCTTGCCCTTGCGCTCCACGATCAGACCGTTGCTCAGCTCGATGTGGAGTGCGGGCGGAAGTGCCGAGCCTTCGCGCTGTGCCTGTGACGGACGGTATTTCTCGCCGCCCAATGCCCATGCGATGGAATCCAGTACAGAGGTTTTCCCCTGCCCGTTCCTGCCGCCGATGACTGTCAAACCGTTTTCGGTCGGCTCAATGTGTACCGCCTTCACCCGCTTGACGTTCTCGAATTCAAGCGAATTGATTTTTACACTCATGTCTTGACTTACCTCCTGATTTGTGATATCATATTTCCGTAATTCTTACTTATGCCGCCGAGGAAGTGCCACCTTCCAAAGCGGCTTTTTTTATTCCACCCACATACGAGGCGGAAGGTTTTCTATCAGCGCGTCAAATGCGTCTCCGTTCTTGCCGGTCAGGTCTTCATACAGGCGGTTGATCTCGTCATTCTTTCGGGCGAATATCGCTCCCCGTTCGTCCAGCTCCTGCACGATGGACGTCAGGCAGTCGTGCGACGCTTTGATGTCGAAGTAGGAGAGCAGTGCCACCATAACCTGACGGAATTGGTCAATCAGCTCATCCTTTGTCAGGCGTTTGAGCCTTGCCACGGCTTCCTCTACCGCCCAGTCTTCCATAAAGGGACTGAGCATATGGTGGTAATCCGCTTCCGCAGAGTCATAGCCCCAGACTTCCTGCTGATATCCGAGCAGTCCGACCGTGATAATGTCCCAGTTGTCTTCTGTGTAAAGATCGCCTTCCATCGCTTCCAGCAGGTGGTACGCACCGCAGGAGAGTTCGTCAAAAAACTCCTTGTATTCCTGATAGTAGCCTTCGTCGCCGCCGCTGTAGCCGTACATATCGCCGTTGTCCGCCATGTCATAGAGATCAGAGCGTACAGCATCCAGATTCAGATCGGCGAGCATGGACTTCTTCCACATAGGGCGTTCCGTTTGCTTCACTCTTCATCACCTTCTTCCTGCTCCGCTGCTTCGCGCTCTACCGCCTCGCGGTACCACTTCCAGAGCCACACCACAAG
>ONDC01000178.1 GCA_900316495.1 uncultured Eubacteriales bacterium | reverse complement strand
AGCCCGGCGCTGCTCCAAGCCGCGGAGCTGCCGGAAGGCGGGGATGAGGGCGATCCGTCCGAAGAGCTTGCCCCTGCCGCACTCCGGGAAGCACCCTTCTCGGTCACCGTGGAAAATGAACAATCGCCCACCGGCGAGCTGATCCTCGGCTCGTCCTGCCAGATCGGGGGCGTCATCCGCTCCGAGAGCGTCATGGCAAAGGTCTTCGGCGGCATCTACACGGTTTCCGGAGAAAAGGTGATCTATCACGAGGTCACGCCCAACGCGCAGAGCTGCAATATCGCGCAGTCGTTCGACGCGGTGATGGCGTTCGGCAACCTGCCGGTCGGTGAATATGTCTTCCGGCTGGAAGCGACGGACACGGAAGGGCAGACCGTGACGGCGGTTTCTTCCCCCTTTACCGTGGTGGACGGCGTGATTCCCTCCGAAATCGCCTTCACTGGCGAAAGCGTCCCCTCCGACACCTTCCCGCAGGGAAGCGGCTTCAGCGTCAGGGGCGTGCTCGCTTCCACCTACCGGCTGGCGAGTGTCAAGGGCGGCGTCTATCACACCGACGGCACTCCCACCGATGTCTATTATGAAGACACGCCCAACAAGGCGGTGTACGACCTCGTTTCCACCTTCGACCTGCACCTGAGCTTCGGCGGCATTCCGGTCGGCGAGTATGTCTACAGGATCGAAGCGACCGACGTGCGGGGCTTCTCCCGGACGGTCGTCGAGAAGACGTTCCGCGTCGTCGCCCCGGATGAAGCCGAATCGGACATCCATATCTACGGCGCTTCTTATCCCACCGGCACCATCCGGCAGGGCAAGGGCTTCAGCGTCAAGGGCTCCATTTTCTCCTCTTTGAAGCTGGTGCGCGTGGAGGGCGGCGTGTATAAGGCGGAAGGCGCGGCGTGTGAATACAACGACGATTTCACCTATACCTTCAACCCCGATAAAACATCCTTCGGCATGGTCAGTTTTGACAATGTCATCGGCTTCGGCAAGCTGCCGGTGGGCGAATTCGTCTTCCGCATCGTCGCCGAGGACGAGAAGGGCACCACCGTCGAGCTGATCAATTCCCCCTTCCGCATCAGAAGCGACGAGAACACTGAGGACAGCCCCGGCATCGTGATGAAGGGCGTGGATGTCTCCGCCTATCAGGACGATGTGGACTGGGAAGCGGTGTACGCCGACGGCATTGATTTTGCCATTCTCCGCGCCGGGGTCACCTTCAACGGCGACGCCAACTACCGGGAAGACCGCCTGTTCGAGGAATACTACGAACAGGCGAGCGCCGCCGGTGTGAAGGTCGGCGCGTACCTCTACACCAGCGCGATCAACAAATCCGAGATGAAGGCGGACGTGGAGGGCTTGCTCGCCACGCTGGAGGGCAAGCATTTCGATATGCCGATCTACATCGACGTGGAAGCGGCACGGCAGCCCAACCTCGGCAAGGCGGCGCTTACGGAGATCGTGAAATACGGCTGTGAGCTGATCAATGCCGCCGGGTACAAATCGGGCGTTTACACCTCCTATAACTGGTTCCGGGATTACGTCGATACCGACGTGCTGAGCGACACCGACTGCGAAATCTGGCTTGCCTTCTGGCCGGACAACCCCGACGATTTCAATTTTGCCGATTTCTGCGTGACCTGGCAGTATTGCAGCGACGGGCAGGTGGACGGCATCACCGGCAATGTCGATAAGGACTACCGCTACGCGGCGCTGACGGTGGAGAAGCACGCCATTAACGTCGTGCAGACGGAGGGCGGCAGCCTTGCCGCCGATAAGGAGGAAGCCGGCTGCGGCGAGCGCGTCACGGTGACAGCCACGCCGCAGGCGGGTTACGACCTCATCAGCGTGAAATACGGCGATTATGAAGCGGCGCAGATGGAAGACGGAAGCTTTGCCTTCTCCATGCCGAAGGACGACGTGACGGTCAAGGCGGTCTTCCGGGCGTATGCCAAGACCGAGGCGAAGGCGGCGACCTGCACCGAGGACGGCAATACAGACTATTACACCGACGCGGCGGGAAAGCTGTACACATATGCAGACGGCGTATATACGCCCGTTACAAAGGAAGACGTGACGGTCAAGGCGCTGGGTCACGACTGGGATGCCGAGAGCGCCGTGATCGACACGGAGAACGGCACGGTCACCCATGACCGTCGTTGTGAAGAACACCGACGCGGCGCAGGACAAGCTGACCTTCGGCTGCTTCCGGGCGGTCTATGTGGACGGCAAGGCGCTGGACGAGGGCGCTTACACCGCCGAACCCGGCAGCGTGCGCGTGACCCTCTCCCGCGACACCATGGCGGCGCTTGCCACCGGCAAGCACAAAATCAAGGTCGAACTGAGCTATGCCTCCATCGAGCATTCCTTTACCGTAGTGGAACCGGATGAAGGCTCGCCTTCCACCGGCGAGAGCAGCGCCGCTTCCACAGCGGCAATGATCCTACTGCTTCTCGCGGCATACGGCGCGGCGTACGCGGTCTCCCAAAAGAGAAGAACCGCCGAAGCCCCGGCAGCATAACCCGTTCCCCCACACATAAAAACTGAAAACAACGCCATGCGCCTGCCTCCCCAAAAGACAGCCCGCATGGCGTTTGTAGTTAATCATTCTTTTTCGGTTTTCCCCGCTTTCCCGTAATGCATTATTTTATTTGATTTTTCAATGGTAAGTGAGGATTTCTCCGGCTGAAAGATAATCCCTGACCTCATGAAAAACAGCTCGCTAAAGCAGCCCGATGGAATGAGGCTGCGTATTCCTGCTAACGACAAGGCGGAGGTGTATTGACAAAAGTTATATAACAGATACTTCCCATACGGCGCACAGTCCCTCCAACTGCTGACCATACCGTGAATCAGCATGACCGCCGGGTTGCGTTGATCTCCCATTGTGTGAAACGTCTTCGCTTATCGTATCCTTTCATTGTTGTTGTTGAATGCTTCTGATATTCTCTTCGATCACATCCGTTATCTGTGACAGAAATTCGATCGCTTCCGGCGGCAATCGCCCTGCCAAACGGGATATTTCAGCGATCATGTCCCCGTGAAGCGCGTGATGTTCCGCCAAAACACGCTGCCCGGTTTCGCTCAGATACAGTCCTTGATTCCTGCCGCCCTTGGGGGATGGTTCCCTGACGGTGAGTCTTTTCTCCTCAAGAAAAGAAACGGTCTGTGAAACAGCTCCCTTCGTAAGCAGATGCTCGCGGCATTCGGCGCGATGTATGCAATCAGACGCAGAAGAGCCGTTTCCGCCAAGACTGCCCAGTAATCCGTATCGCAGATTAATGCAGGCATTCACCTTGCTTTTTCACCCGATGCAGTAGACAAGACACATAAGAATACGATCATTGTGATATTGTGCAGATAACCCCAGTGGGTAAACATTTATCTATAGTTCCCTGCGATTTTTTCTAATTACAGGTGAAATATTTAAAATCAAAGACCAACAAACAGGCGAAAAACCGCATAATTACGGGAGAAAAAGCTTGCATTTAAACCTAATTTATGGTATGATGTAATTAGAAATAATTCTAATTACGGAGGCTATCATGTACATCGGATATGACATCAAAAACGGTATCAAATATGCTAAATTATGCAAGTCCATGCGGATTGACGGGAAAGTAAAGACAATTCAAAAAAGTCTGGGCAGAGTTCTTGATGAGGCAAATGGTATATATCAAAGTCGTGAGCGTGGCGTGTTCACATATGACTTGCAAACAGATACGTATGGCGTTCCTGACTCAGCATTGATACCGGTTGTACGGCGAGATAAAGCTGAAAAACTGATTTTGGACTTCGGCGATGCTTGGTTTCTCGATAGTTACATCCGAAAGAAGAAGTTGTACAAAGTCATTGACGCTATCGATTATGGCAACAACGACAGTGTACGAGCCCTTATTCAGTACTATGTGCTCTGCAATATGGCCAATTGCCATGCAGAAACATGGTATGAGGGCAGTTACGCCAGAATACTATACCCCAAAGCGAACCTTGCCAGTCAGAGAATCAGTGACATGCTCGCCAGTTTGGGCGACGAATGGACCTATCGAGAATTCTTTAAAGCCTATCTGTCATTGCTGGCAAAGCGTAAAAATGGTGAGAATATCCTCATCGACAGCACAGGTCTCCCTAACAGCATTCACTTTCCTCTCACCGCTATCAGTAACCACAATGGAAAAATAAGCAACGAAGTAAGGCTAATCTATGTTGTACAGCAAAAAACGAATCTACCGCTATACTTCAGATATATTGCCGGAAATATCGTTGATGTGTCAACTCTGACCAAAACGATGCTCGAATTGAAGGCTTACAATGTTGATACCAAATTTGCGGTTCTTGATGCTGGGTATCTCACTGAAGAGAATCTGGGTGAACTGTTTAAAGCCAAAGTTTCCTTTTTGTCCCGAATGAAAGAGAACACGAATCTCTATAAGAACGTAGTTGAAGAGAATCTGTCCACGTTGGAGACCGCAGAAAATCTCATTTCATACAACGGTCGATATGCCTATATCAAGAGGGTTAAAACTGATTGCTGGGGACACGGCGTATATGCGTATCTGGGGCGTGATCTGACGATGCAGTCGCTGGAGTCCTCCAAGTTGTATGATCGTGCTGAGACAAAGAAAATATCCGCTGCTGATGTTCACAAAGCAAGAGCAAACCACGGTGTCTTTGTCCTTGTCTCTTCAAGGCCAATTGCCATTGATCAGGTTCTCCCCAAATACTACATGCGTTCTCAAATAGAGCAGGTATTTGATATCTGCAAGAATAACACCAATATGCTGCCGCTGCGTGTGCAGACTGAAGAAACTTTCCGAGGACATCTGTTGGTGGCGTTTACAGCCTCTGTTATTGTCAGAATGCTTCAAAATGATCTCTCAACATCGTCATATACTCCAGAGAGTGCATTTCTGGCTCTTCGCAATCATAAATGCAAGATTTTTGATGATAAGATTCTCACTATGGAATGCGCCAAAAAGGCCGCCAAAAAGGCCAATGATATCTACAAGATTTTCAAGATGAAGATTCCCCACTCATTCACTCTGCCTGTGTAATTAGAATTTTTTACAGGGAACTATAGATTATTCTTTTTTTCTCTATTCTTCGAGCCGTTTTAGCGACATTTCTGAAAGGGTAATAAAAAAAATGATGCCACGTGGTTATAGCTTATCGTGTTATCGTATGAATGGTTCTGAATCGTCAGAAAACTTAATGCCGTCACCTGATTAATCGGAATAATCCTTTACGATCTTTGTCATCATCTCTCTCAGCGTGACAATAAACGCTTCTGAAGGAAAATCTTTGATTTTACCTGTGACAAGGTAAGTGGAAAAGATTGCTACTCACGCACCCCGTGAGAGGTGCGACCAGAACCGATTATTCTTATCCGGTAAATCATAATAATTTCTACTCACGCACCCCGTGAGAGG
>ONDC01000057.1 GCA_900316495.1 uncultured Eubacteriales bacterium | reverse complement strand
GCCGGCGATACACTTTCCGTCAAGCGGCATGGTGAACAGCTCGGTTACGGGACGATCCATCAGCAGATCGCAGTCAAGATAAATCAGCCTTTCCATCTCGTATTCCTTCAGCACCTCGGTCATAAACAGTCTCCCGTAAATGGCGCGGTTCCAGTTGTTGGGCACCTTCGGCGTGATTTCACGGAGTTGGCTTTCGATATTGAAAAAGTGAATCTCAGCGTTTGCAAAACGTGCCGCCTGCTTCCTGAGCCGCTCTGCATTCTCCGGAGTGATGCCGCAATTCATCACATGAAGCCGCACCCGCTCTGTAACGGGACACATGTTGTGCATGACAGAGTAGGTGCAGATCCCGAGGTTCTTCACATATTTGTCGTTAGAAACAAAGAGGAAATCCGCTGTCATTATTTTTCACCTCACAAAGGCTATCATTGAGTCCTATCATTATGAATTCATTGTTTTTCTCGCCGGGTGTGTTTTGAAATGAATTGTCATATCATCATGGATTATTATCTTTCCTGGAATAGGCAAACTAAACAAATATTGTCATGAAAATTTTGTATGTTTATGATGCGACTCTTTGTCCGAATATGCATACAAACCATTTGACAACAGCGGCAATTCATACTATACTCTATTCATGGATTAATTTGCGTCAACCAAAATACGATTTGCAAAGGAAGGTTAAACAAAATGACAGAAAAGATGGAAGAGAAAATGGTTTCCGAAGTGGACGAAAATGCGCTGCCGTTAACGGAAGAGGAGTCTGACGCTCCGGAGACTGCGGACGCGGAAGCTCCGGCGTCAGAGAATACCGCACCGGAGGAAAAAAAATCGGGTGAAGAAGCGGAAAAGGATGCAGATATTGAAAAATACAAAAAGGAAGGCAACCGCGTGGTGACTGTCATCAGCCGAATCTTTACCGTGCTGCTGCTGTTGGGCTGTGTCGTGCTGGGAATTATCGGCTACCGCCGGGGGGCTTTTTCCTCAGTGGAGGCGCTGCAGGAATGGATGGACAGCTACGGCATCTGGGCGCCGCTGATCTTCATCATTCTGCAGGCGGTGCAGGTTATCATCCCGATCATTCCGGGCGGCGTAACGCTGCTGGGCGGCGTAATCCTGTTCGGTCCGTGGTGGGGCTTTGTGTACAATTATGTCGGCATTATCGCCGGCTCCTTCGCGGTGTTCGGCATTTCACGGGTGTACGGCAAGCCGATGATGTACAGGCTCTTCAAGCGGGAATCCATAGAAAAGTACGAAAACTGGACGAGCAATCACGGACGCTTTGCCAAGATATTTGCCTTTCTGATTTTTGTTCCAGGCGCTCCGGACGGTCTTATCTGCTATCTTGCCGGAACCACTGAGATGACGTGGAAGATGTATTCGCTCATTATTCTGACGGCAAAGCCTGCGTCTATTGCCCTGTACAGCGTTCTGTACGTATTGGGAATCGATTCGCTGTCCGAGCTGATTGCCGCTTTGAAAAAGTAATTCCCTCTGATTTTTCGACAGAAAAGCGCGAAGTAAATGCACCGCTTTTTGCTGGTCGAGGATGACCGGAATATCCGTGAGCTGATCTTCCACTATTTCACCAGGAAGGAAAAGGGCGCCTTTGAAGTGGATCTTGCCGCCGACGGACAGACCGGACTCGAAAAGGCGTATGAAAACCATTACGATATGCTGCTGCTTGACGTGATGCTGCCGGAGCTGGACGGCTTTGAAATCTGCCGTTAAATTCGGCGTGAGAGCGACGTCCCCATCATGTTCATCACGGCGCGAAATACGAGGATGATACTACATCATGAAATGAGGTGATCAAATGGCGGATTTTAGTCTTATGTGGCCTTCGGATTGCACGAGAGAATTTAAGGAGCTGAGCGACGACTGTTGCAACGATCTCTCGCTTGAACAGCTCTGCGCACGGCTTTCCAAGAAGGAATACGACCGCAACGTGATCTTCCATATGCTGCGGCAGATGCCGGCAAGCTCCCGCGTTGTGAAGTACAGGGTGGAGGTATTCGACGATATTCTGCGCCATCCGGAGCTTCGACGGAATGTTGCCGAGCTGCTTGACGAGCTGGAATTTCTCAAAAGCCTTCACAAGCATGCAAGAGACAGCGAGGCGGCAAGCATCTGGCAGATCATTAACCGGCTTAACGAGCTGGATTCCTACATTGACTGTGTGACAGGCATCAAGAATACGCTTGAGCACGGCGAGATTCATTCCGAGGGACTCAAGGAGCTTTTGAAGCTGGTGCAGCATATCCATTCGGACAGTGGCTTCCCCGCTCTGAAGGAGGATATCAAGCGAGTCGTCACCGACACCGGAAACATCAAGAGCATTACGCTCGGCGTGAATCTGAACCGTTCCCTTTCCCCGGTGGAGGTGGGCGTTGTCTCCGTCAACAACAAGCCCTACACACGCGCCGGTGTGTTGAAGAATTTCTATGAGTTTACCGCGCTGAAGGACGGACTTCACGAGGGTACGGAGAATACCTCCATGAAATTCCACGCGCCCAAGACGGGAACGGGCGTTCTGGCGATTTCCAAGCAGTCGGCTTCCAAAAGTGCGGGCGTGCTGACAGGTCTTGCCAAGGTCTATGTGGCGGGCGACGCGGAGACCAACCCCTTGATGAACAACCTCAACGCGGTTATCACCGACATGCTGAAGCCGGTGGTCAAGAAGCTGAACGATGTGCTTGCCAAGTATGTGGACGTAAGCGGCTACTCGCTGATTTCGCTGATTCCGGAGCTGACATTCTATCTGAAATGGGCTGAGCTGACGGAGCAGATGACGTCGGCGGGGATAAAGCTGTGCAAGCCGGAGATCATAGCCGAGGGGCGGCGCGAATTTTACGCCGAGGGACTTTACAACTTCAAGCTGGGGCTGAAAAAAAACGACGGCGAGGATATCAATATCGTAGCCAATTCAGTTGATTTCCGCTCTGAGCGGAGAATTTATATTATGACCGGCCCGAACCGCGGCGGAAAAACGACCTTTACGCAGGCGATCGGACTGATCTTCCTCATGGCGCAGCACGGACTGTATGTGCCCGCGAACCGATGCATTCTGTCACCCGCAGACTGCATCTATACGCACTTTCCTGCGGACGAGAACCGCACGGTGGATCTCGGCAGACTGGGCGAGGAATCCAAGCGCCTGAGCGAAATATTTGCCGAGGCGACTGACCGAAGTCTTTTGCTGCTCAATGAATCGCTTGCCACCACCAACTTTGAGGAAGGTCTGTACATTGCTAAGGATGTGGTCAAGGCGATGCACTATCTCGGCGCGAGGGCTATTTTCAATACCCATATGCATGAGCTTGCGATGAATCTGGACGAGCTGAACAGCGCTGAGCCGACCGACAGCAACGTCGCCAGCCTGATTACCGGCATCGATCACGGCGAGCGCTCCTATAAGGTCTCACTTGCGCCGCCCTGCGGTCAGAGCTACGCACGCGACATTGCGAAGAAATACGGCGTGACATATGCACAGCTGAAGGAACGAATGAAAAAAAACAAGTGAAACAATAGGTTAGCTGACTTCGCTATCACGAGAGATGAAGAAATTCTTCTTTCGAGGTAACGCGGCTAAACGCTTGATTTTTTACGCTGAATGTACTATAATGCGAAGCAGGGAGTCTTTTGAAAGCGCGTTTCTACGGAGTCTGTATGAAACCGCGATTATTATCCGGCAGGGAGGGTTCTGATTGAACAGAATCAAAAAAACCGATTTTATCATTATAGCGGTTGTGCTGCTGCTGACAGCGATTGTCATTGCGTCCGCTGTCGTGGGCAGAGAAAGAACCGGCGAAGGTGCGGGTGTCTCCGCGCCTGATAAAAATGTGACGTATCAGGATTACAACGGGAGGAAGATAGGCATTCTCACCGGCACCAATATGGAAGCCGAGAGCTTCCGATATTTCCCGGACAGCAAATACCTGTACTTTGACGGCTATCCCAATATGAACGCGGCTCTGCAGACCGGCAAGATCGACGCCTATCTTGGCGACGAGCCTGCGCTCAAGAGCATTCACGCCGAGCAGCCGCAGATCGACTATATCAAGGAACGTCTCACCAACAACCAGTATTCCTTCGCTTTCCGAAAGAACGATAAGAAGGAGAAGAAGATCCGCGATCAGCTCAACGAATTCCTTGCCCGGTGCAGGAAGGACGGCACGCTTGCCGGGATCGATTCCATCTGGTTCGGCGCTGACGACAGCAAAAAGGTCGTGGATATGACGGGACTTACCGGCGAAAACGGCACGCTGCATGTCGTAACCACCTCCACCGATGAGCCGTTTTCCTACATAAAGGACGGAAAGCACGTCGGCTACGATATTGATGTGACCGTCCGCTTCTGCCGCGCCTATGGCTATAAGCTGCAGATTGGCGACGTGGATTTCGCCGCGAGGATTCCCGCGCTTGCCTCCGGCAAGTACGAATTTACCACCTCGATGAATGTCACCCCCGAGCGGGAAGAAGCGGTTCTCTTCTCCGACCCGGTCAGTGAGGGCGGCATTGTCGTCGCTGTCAGGACGTCCGACATCGCCGGAGACAACAGCGCCGCTGAGGTTGGCTTCTTTGAGGGCGTCAGACAGAGCTTTGTCAAGAACTTTATCCGCGAGGACAGGTATCAGCTGATACTCAGGGGCATCGGCACCACTTGCCTGATTACGCTTCTGTCAGTGCTGGCAGGCTCGGTGCTGGCTTTTCTCCTCTGCCTGTTCCGCAGGACGGACAGCGTGCTTGCCGGAAAAATATGCGTCCTGTTCGTCAGGCTGCTGCAGGGTACGCCAACGGTCGTGCTGTTGATGATTCTGTATTATGTGGTATTCGGAAAATCCGGCATGGGAGCGGTCTGGGTCGCCATCATCGGCTTTTCGCTCAACTTTGCGGCGTATGCTTCGGAAATACTGCGCTCCGGCATCGACAGCGTGGACGGCGGTCAGCGTGAAGCGGCTCTTGCGCTGGGCTTCAGCGAGAACCAGGCGTTCTTCCGGTTCATCTTCCCGCAGGCGGTCTGCCGGCAGCTTCCTGTGTATCGCGGAGAGGTCATTTCTCTGCTGAAAAGCACCTCCGTGGTTGGCTACATCGCGATACAGGATCTCACCAAGATGTCTGATATTATCCGCAGCAGAACCTATGAAGCGTTTTTCCCGCTGATAGCGACGGCCATCATTTACTTTCTTTTAGCGTACATTATTTCAGTGACGCTCAACGCGGCGCTGAAGGCAATAGACCCGAAGCTCAGAAGAAACAGGAAAAAGAGAGGTGAGGCGAAATGAGTCTGATCACCATAGAGCATCTGAAAAAGGCTTACCCCGGCGTTACGCCCCTCTGCGACGTCAGCGCGGAGATAGAAAAGGGAGACGTTATTTCCATAATCGGTCCCTCCGGGACGGGAAAGTCCACGCTGCTGCGCTGTCTCAACCTGCTTGAGCAGCCCACCTCCGGCAAAATTTTCTTTCACGGGGTGGACATTACCGCCCCCAATTGCAGTATCGATCTGGTGAGGAGAAAGATGGGCATGGTGTTCCAGTCCTTTAATCTCTTTGCCAATCTCACAGTGATTGAAAATATCATGGTGGCGCCTGTCAGACTTCTGGGAATGTCAAAGGACGTCGCCTTCCGTGAGGGAATGGCTCTGCTCAGGCGAGTGGGACTGGCGGAAAAGGCGGACAGCTTTCCCGACGAGCTTTCCGGCGGACAGAAGCAGCGCGCCGCGATTGCGAGAGCCATTGCCATGAAGCCCGATGTGCTGCTCTTTGACGAGCCGACCTCCGCCCTCGATCCTACGATGGTAGGCGAGGTGCTGCAGGTGATCCGCGGTCTTGCCAATGAGGGCATGACTATGTTGATTGTCACCCACGAGATGAAATTCGCACGGGATGTTTCCAATCGGGTCTTTTATATGGACGAGGGCGGTATCTACGAGGAGGGTACCCCGCAGGAGATATTTGAAGCGCCCAGGCGCGAGCGGACGAGAATTTTTATCAAGCGCCTCAGACAGCTGCCCATCCGGATAGAGAACGCGGAATTCGACTTCATCGGCGTTTCTTCCAGGCTGGAAAAATTCGGCAGGGAAAACATGCTGTCCGTCAGGATGATCAGGAATATCATGCTGATCTTTGAGGAAATCATCATGCAGGGGATAGCCGGCAGGGACGGCGTGTTTCCGGTACATGTCATGGTCGAATTCTCCGAGGCGGACGAGAGCGTCGTGATGAAGATCGATTATGCCGGCGGGCGGTTCGATCCGCTTGCCGACGGCGACGAGCTTTCGTCTTCCATTGTGAGAAGGCTTTCTGCGGAGGTAAAGCACAGCTATGCCGGTGGCACCAACCGGCTGATAATCACTGTCAGACAGTGAGCGGATAAACTTCAAACGGAATAATAATCAGCCCGGCGCTTCCCCTTGATCAAGGGGAAGCGCCGGGTTTTTGAACAGGATTCTGAATGATGAGAAAGGATGAAAAATCCGCGTCATCACTTGCTTTCGATTTTGTTCTTTGCCATGTAATCTTCAAAGTCCTTGGCCGAGATGGGCTTGGAATAGAAATAGCCCTGAATGAGATCACATTCGGTGGTTTTGAGGAAATCCACCTGCTCCTGCGTCTCGATGCCTTCGGCGACAACCGTCATGTTAAGCGATTTGGCAAGGTCGATGATGTTCTTCACGACAATATTGGCGCGGTTTAAATCGGTGACATTGCGGAAGAATTCGCCGTCGATCTTCAGCGTGTCGAAGGGCAGCTCCTTCAGGAGGTTGAGGGAGGAATAGCCGGAGCCAAAGTCATCCATTGAGACGGGGAAGCCCATGGAGCGCAGCTTGGTGATGGTGGTGATCAGCACGTCCATGTCGTCGAAGCAGGCGCTTTCGGTCAGCTCGATGTCGATGTACTTGTGGGGAACGCTGTGCTTGTCGACGATAGTGCAGATTTCGTGGGCGAGGTTCGGGTCGCTGAGCTGCACGCGGGAGACGTTGACCGAGATGGGAACCGTCTTGTACCCCTTGCGCAGGCGGTTGCGCTGGAAGATGCAAAGCTGCTCCAGAATGTAATTGTCCACGGGACCCACAAAGCCGTTCTTTTCAAAGAGCGGAATGAATTTGCCGGGGGAGATGAAGCCCTTTTCCGGGCTGATCCAGCGCACAAGCGCCTCCGCGCCGCCGAGGGCGCCGTCGCTGACGCGGTGCTTGGGCTGAATGAAGAGCTTGAATTCGTCCTTTTCGAGGGCGGCGTGCATCATCTTTTCCAGCTCATGCTCCTCGGTCATCTGAGCGCGTATCTTTTCATCGAAGTAGGCGATGGTATTGACCTTTGCGTCCTCCACCGTCTGTTCGGCAATGCTCGCCATGTCGACCGCGTGAGCGATGTCCTTTTCGTTTTCGTTGAGCAGGTACACACCCACCGTCAGGGAGACATTTGCGCTGTTCGGTCCGTCCTTCATCAGCTCGAAGAGATCGTTGATCCGCTTGTTGAGATCCTCGACGGATGCATAGCTCCACAGAACCACAAATACATCCCCGCTGCGCCGCGCTGCCATTTCGCGGGACGAGCACATCAGGTCGAGCGTTTCGGCGATATATTGCAGCAGGCGGTTGCCCGCCTTTTGTCCGTAGTAGTCGTTGTAGATGGTGAAGCGGTTGACGTCAATGCAGAGGACGGCGTGTTTGCTTTTCCACCAGCTCTTGCTGTCGAGCCTTGCCTGGCAGACGGCAACGAATTTCTGCCAGTTGGCGCGTCCGGTAATTTCATCACGGTAGGCGAGAGAGGTGATTTTTCTGGCGTTTTTCCATTGCAGCATCAGCATGATGATCATGGCAATGAGGAAAATTGCGACAATACCAAAGAGCAGCACGCGGCTGAGTATCATAAACGAAACCGTGCTTTCCGACAGCGCCACCGAGCGGACATAGAAGAGCGTCCAGCCGTTTGCGGGGAGACTTTTCCTGATAAAGAGGATGCTGGCGTTGTCCTTGTCATTCAGCAGGCTGAAGAAGCCGCGCGAATTCGTGAGGTCGCCGGCATAGTAATCGGCGGAGACGGTGATCACCTTTTCCTCGCCCTCGCCGGACGGTTCCTCGGTGCGGGTTTCGATCTTCCGGTAGGCGGGGTCGGAGCCGTCGGCGAAACGGCTGTCCCTGACGGACTCATAGAAGCTGCCGCCGGTGGTTCGTTGCGAGGTCATGACCGGTCTGCCGGAGCGGTCTAAAACATACATGCCGGAGCCGGGATTGAGAACGTAGTCGGTGAAGTCGGAGACCTTCAGCTCCGCCGGCGCAAAGCCCAGCAGCACGGCGGTTACGCCCTCGTCGCCGGTGATCGGCGCGTAATACACGATGGCGTCACTTCCATCCTCAAGCACGCCGCTCTGTGTTCTCTCGGAAATGCCGGATTTTCCCGCGAGCGCGTCATTGAAAAAGCCGACTCCGCTGACGGAATAGGTGTTGCCCTCGTGATCGTACGCCTTGCCCTCAGTGTCGGAGATGAGGATTTTCCCAAATCCGCCCGATTCAGCCACTTTTTTAAGCTCCTTGCTCTTTTTGCCGAGCAGCTTGTTGAAATCGCTCTCTGTGCCCGACATGGAAGCGGCCGAGGCGGAGATAAAATCGGATTTTGCGTCGATGTCCTTTTGTACCCTGACGGCGGCCTGCTGCATGGAGACCTTGTTTTCGTCAATTTTTTCCTGCAGCATGCTGTCATCGGCGGCATGGAGCAGTACTACGCTAAGAACCGTGACGATCAAGCACAGTGCCACGCTTAAGGTAATCATCAGGGGAAGTCTGTTTTTTGGCGGCTTCAAAGCTGTCACTCCCATTTTTTTGTATTTTCTATTATCATAGCATATTTTTTTCATAATTTCAATACAGATTATACAAATTATTATTTTATTCGGATGGAATACTATATGAAATATTGAAAGAACAGTCCGGAATCGGCGCCATGGGATGTTAAAATGCATAGTATGATAGCAGATAATTCAAATCATAAAGGGAGCGGATGTCAATGAGATACATTTTAATCACGCTGGGATGGCTTGCGTTGATGTGGGCGGCGCTATCCGTCGCAAGGATTGTCCTGCGTCCGGGCGGCAGGGGGAGAGGGGCGTTTGTAGTGCTGCCGGTCGCGGGACACGTGGAGGATGTGGAGCTTCGCGTGCGCCGTCTGGTTCGCGGCGTCCGGAGCCTACGGGGAGCGGTCATCCTCCTGACCGACTTCGGCGCGGACGCGGAAACCGCCGACATCTGCCGCAGACTGTGCCGCGAGTTCGGCAATGTGGAGATGATCGACGGAAGGGAGATGGTGAAGAGGGTGAAGCCTTGAGAGTACGAGCGATTTGTTAAATTGCTTAGTTCTCCATTACTCAATTCTTTTCAAGTGTTTTCCCCCGGCAGACGGCATGTTCCGCCCGTCGGGGGAATTTTGTTTGCCCGAAATGCAATTTCCTATTGGCATTTGAAGGAAAGTGTGGTAAAATTGATTGGATAGCTGCTGAAAGGAACGGTTTTTCCGTTTTCCTTCAGCAAGCGCGGCAGGGGGTGATGGGAATGCCTGACAGGGAACAATTAGACGAAATCACCGGAACGGTGGAGGAAATCACGTTCCGCAACGAGCAGAACGGCTTTACCGTGCTGGAGCTGGAGGTGGAGGAGGAGCCGGTTATCGCGGTGGGCGTGCTGCCGCCGGTCAATTCCGGGGAAGAGGTGCATATGTACGGTCGTTGGACCACGCACCCGAAATTCGGCAGACAGTTTGCCGCCCAGAGTCTGGAGAGCAAAATGCCCTCCGGCGCGTCGGCGATTCTGCGTTATCTTTCCTCCGGCGCGGTCAAGGGCATCGGTCCCTCCACCGCTACCAAAATCGTGGAAGCCTTCGGCGACAGTACGTTGGAGATTATCGAGAACCAGCCCATGCGCCTTGCGGAGATACGCGGCATATCCAAGGCCAAGGCGGAGCAGATCTCGCAGGACTTCCGCTCCCACTTCGGACTGCGGGAGGCAATGGCGTTCTTGGGACAGTACCGCATCAACCCGAATCAGGCGCTTGCCGTCTATAAGAAATTCGGCGTGGGCTGTATCGAGCTGATCAAGGACGATCCCTACGTGCTTTGCGCGGAAGGGCTGAATATCGGCTTCGAGCGGGCGGACGCGATCGCCATGAGCATGGAAAAATCCCCCGACAGCGGCAGAAGAATCACCGCCGGACTCACCTATGTGCTGACCCACAATCTGAACAACGGTCACACCTGCCTGCCGAAGGACAAGCTGTTGGAGGTGGCGTCCTCGCTGCTGGAAATCGACCGCGAAGCCGTTGCCGATCAGCTGGAAGAGGCGATCGACGACAGCGACTTCATGCAGGACGAGATCAACGGCACGGCATACATCTTCCTTCCGTATCTGTATGAAGCCGAGCTGTATTGTGCGGGGAGAATTGCTACCATGGCGATGTGTCCCGCGGAACCCATCAAAAATTATGCCCGCCAGATGCTTGTCATCGAGAGCGTGACGGGCATTACCTACGACAAACGTCAGACCGAAGCCATTGACGCGGCGATGAACAAGGGACTTCTTGTGCTGACCGGCGGCCCCGGCACCGGCAAGACCACCACCCTTAACGCCATCATCCAGCTTCTGGAATTATACGGCCATAAGGTCTCGATTGCCGCCCCCACCGGGCGCGCGGCAAAGCGCATTACCGAGATCACCGGACACGAGGCAAAGACCATCCACCGCCTGCTGGAGGTGGAATGGGGAGAGAACGACACGCAGTCCTTCGCCCGAAACGACAAGAATCCCCTTGACTGCGACGCGCTGATCGTGGACGAGCTTTCCATGACCGACATCCTGCTCTTTCAGAGCCTTCTGAAGGCGGTGAAATTCGGCTGCCGACTCGTGCTGGTGGGAGACAGCGACCAGCTTCCCAGTGTCGGCGCGGGAAATGTGCTGGGCGATTTGATTCAATCCGGACGCGTGCCGGTCGTCGCGCTCACAGAGGTGTTCCGTCAGGCGCAGAAGAGCGCGATTATCATGAACGCCCATCGCATTGTGAACGGCGAAATGCCTCAGCTTGATCTGCTGGACAGCGATTTCTTTTTCCTTCCCATACGGGAGAAGGAGAAAATCACGCAGATGATCTGCGACCTCTGCTTCACGCGTCTGCCAGACGCATACGGCTTCAACCCTCTGAAGGACATTCAGGTGCTATGCCCCGGCCGCAAGGGGGAGCTTGGCACCGTCGAGCTGAATAAGGTATTGCAGCAGCGCTTCAATCCGCAGCATCAGAAGCGCCCGGAAATTACGCTGAACGGCGTGATCTTCCGTCAGGGCGACAAGATTATGCAGATCAAGAACAATTATCACGTTGAGTGGACGAAGGACGACGGCACCGAGGGAACCGGGATTTTCAACGGCGACGTGGGCATGCTGGAGGAGATCGACAAGCTGCACGGCATGCTGAAGGTGCGCTTTGACGACCGCACGGCCACCTATTCCATCGACAACGCCGATGAACTGGAGCACGCCTACGCCATCACGGTACACAAGAGTCAGGGAAGCGAATTTCCCGCCGTGATCATCCCCATGTATCCCATGGCGCCGCAGCTCTGCTACCGGAATTTATTATACACCGCCGTCACCCGCGCGCGTTCTATTCTGATCATGGTGGGACACAAGCAGATCGCCTGCCAGATGGCGCGCAACCAGAAGAAAACGCTGCGCTATTCGGCGCTTAGTGTCTTTTTGCAGCGGGATACGATGTGAGACTCTGATACTGATTGAAAGGTTCGCTACACGATGGATATGTTCAAAAGAATCAAGGAGAGCGTGATGGACTTGGTCTATCCGCGAAGATGTCCGCTCTGCGGGGCGCTTATCAACAGCAATGAGCGCATTTGCAACAGATGCTCCAAGGATGTGGAATTCATACGCCGCCCGATCTGCCGTATCTGCGGGAGACCGCTTTACAGCTGCCAATGCAGGAAGGGGGATTTTGCCTTTGTGCGCAATGTTTCGCCGTTGGTTTATACCAAATCCGCCAAAAAGGGCATTCACCGCATGAAATTTCATAACTCGCCCTATTCCTGCACATACTTTGGCAAGCTGATGGCAAATGCCGTTCGCACGGAATATCTGGACTGTGGCGTCCGCTTTGACTGCGTGATAGGCGTGCCGATGTTCAAGGACGATTTTCTCACGCGTGGCTACAACCAGGCGGTGCTGCTTGCCAGAACCGTCGCCGAGGGAATTGAGGTTCCGCTGCTGAACAAGGTACTTATCAAACATAAAAGGAGCCGTCCGCAGCATACCCTTTCTAATATGGAACGCAGAAAGAACCTTGAAGGCGTATTCCGCGTTGACCGTCCCGAATTGATACGCGGCAAAATTGTGCTTCTTTGCGACGACGTGACCACCTCCGGCAATACCCTGAACGAGTGTACCCTGACGCTGCTTGAAGCGGGCGCAAGAGCGGTCTACTGCGTGACCGCCACGGTGGCCGTCGTGTCGGAAATGCCCGCTATCAAAGCAGCGGCGTTCGGAATGGGATGGTAGGTATTATTATTGTTGGCGTTTGTAAAATATATCAACAAACCGCATGATTGTATTGACAAATTCGGTTAATTTATCTATAATATAAACTGTAAGCTTATTCATTCAAACGGAATAGTATCACCGTGTTATCACGATGATGAATTCTTGAAGAGAGGATGACCATCATGAAAATGAGAAAGCACAGGCAATTGTTCAGGATTTCGTTTCTGGGACTGGCGGCGCTGATGCTGATGTCCGTCGGCATGATGTTCATTAACACGCATGCTTCCGAGGCGGTATCCGACAGCGACCTCGCTGCCAGCAGCTCTGATTTATCTTCCGGCGGAATTCACCGGTCCCCGGTCAGCTCCCGGCCTTCTGTGAGTGAATCGGATGCAGCCGGCAAAACCTAAAAAGCTGTGACACAGGGAAAAACCGCCGAACCCAAACCCATGCAGGCGCGCACGGCGCATATTTCCTTTACGGCGCACGGACCTAATCTTGGCTTTACCATCAACTCCGGTTCGCCCACCACGGTGTACATCGACTGGGGTACGGGAGAGTACGTCAAGGAGACCTCATCCGACGGTTTTTTCTACAAAGACAGTATTCAAAGCGGCGCCACCTTCCGCATTTCAGCAAGCTCCACCATCAAGAGCTTTATTTCGTATCTCGACGACAACAGCTATCTGAAGAACTTTGACTGCACCCAATGTACGACGCTGGAGGAACTGGACGTATCCCGCAACATGCTTACCTATACGCTCGATTTGTCCGCCCTCGACAATCTGAAAAAGCTGAACTGCTCCGACAATTCTATCCGTGAGCTCAAGCTTTCACACAAGGCTGTTCTGACGGAATTGAATTGCACAAACAATCTGCTGCGGCCTTCGACCATCGATATGCGTTACGGACAGCGGGGTACGTTTGTTCCGCAGGGAAAAGCGGAAAGCTACGATGTTTCCATTTCCTCCAATATTATCTTTGACCAATCTTTTGATGAATTGGCTCCCGATTACTCCATTTCCCTTAACGGTGCGGACGGCACTTCCCATAATGCGAACACCACTTACAAGTGGTACAGGAACAGTACCGATGTGACCTCCTCTGTCACCAGTCTCGGCAGCGGCAAATTCCAGTTCCCGCACAGTATGCTTCATGAGTATTATTACTGCGTGATGAAGAACAACCAATTCAAAGATGCCTCCGGCAATGTCTGCGAGTGGAAGACGGCCCCCTCTCTTGTCGCGCCGGCAACCTATTCGTTTATGCTGACATTGGATGACAACCTTCCTTACGGTGAGTTTTACATTGATATCAACAGCGATGCGCAGAATGTCTTTGTGGATTAT
>ONDC01000177.1 GCA_900316495.1 uncultured Eubacteriales bacterium | reverse complement strand
GCACAACGCCGGAGTGACAAACCACAAAGGCGTCAATTCCGGTGTTCTGATCGAGGACAAGCCGAGGGCGATCATCTCGCCGCAAAAGGAAACCGTCCGGCAGAACGGCAGGCGCGTCAAGGAACCCGACGAGCCGATGTTTACCATCACCGCCACTGACAGGCACGGCGTGGTGCATGAGGGCAGGATACGAACTCTTATGCCGATTGAGTGCTGGCGGCTTCAAGGGTTTACCGACGAGCAATTCTACAAGGCACAGGCGATGGGCTTATCTGATGCCCGGCTTTATAAAATGGCTGGAAATTCAGTCACCGTCCCTGTTATTACTGCTATAGGCGAGAGAATCAGGGCGGTCAATGAGAAATATCAGATTGTGAGGTGAAAAATAATGAGTACACAGATGACAATAGAGCTTTCGGCTGAAAAGCCGAGAAAGCACGAGTTCTACCGTGCAACATTGGATTTGCCCGCGACAGAGCTTCAGATCGAAGACGCTCTCAGCAAAGCGCGGTTTCAAAACGAGTCCTCCAAAAAATATATTGACATTGAGGAAGCAATACTTTTCGATCCTTCTCATCTGTCGGTCACCGCAGACGATATTCATGCGCTGAACTATTTGGCGAAGCGCCTTGACAGTTTGTCTGAGGAAGATGAGATCAAATTTGAGGCTCTGTATTATGCCCGCACAAGGCGCTTGCCGGAGGACGAGCAAATTCAGGTCGGTACGGTTATCAATATGACGTATGGACTGGATATGATACCTCTGGCGGCAAATGTTGGCACGGATTACGAGCTGGGCAGATTCGTCGTTGAGAATGATTTTGACGAACGCTTCGAAAACGTTCCGGACGCCGCCTTGTCCTATCTTGATTACAAATCCATCGGAAAGGAATTCAGAGAACGCGACGACGGTGTATTTTATGGCAAATACTATGTACCTACAAGGTACCATGAACCGGATAATTTGTATGACGGCACCCATGTTCTGCCTGAATCCCCGTCGGACAGCGCTGTTTTCAGTCTGCTTGTAGCCAAAGCACCCGAGGATGATCCCGATGAGGTACCGGATTCGGCACATTGGCTTCATTTACCGGAGAGCAAGGATGAAATGAACGCTTTGGCAAAACAGCTCGGTGCGTCGCAGATTGAGGACTGTGTTTTCTACGACTTCAAAAGCGGTATTCCTCAGTTTGAAGGAAATATGCTTAAAAGTATGCGTGATATCAATAAGCTCAACGAGCTTGCTTTGAATTATCTGACCCTTTCCGCAGAGGAGCGGACGATGTTCAAAGCCGTAATGGAAAGAAGGCATGTTACCACGCTGGACAGCGCCATTGCCGCCTTCAGGAGCTTGTACGACTATGAGTTTTCACTCGACGCAGGGAACTCTGATGATTTCTTCAAGGAATATCTTGCACATCATCTTCCGACCAATTTTGACACTCGATGGCTTGATGGTATTCGCTCCGATATCGACGCCGACAGATTACTTCAACAGTTAGGAGCCGAGGTAACATCCTACGGCATAGTTTCCAAGCAGCACGGCAGTTTATTTGCGCTGACCGGCTATGATGAGCTTGAAGAATATGAGCTGATCGAAGTATGCGGACAGCCTGCATTATTCAGTGACACACGTATTCCCGACAGCGCAGTGCCGGAAGGTCTGTACCGTTATGATTTGCGCTGCGGCGAGGACGATCTTCTTGACGGAACGATCGAGCCGTATGTATATGTGAATCACGGCGGCAGCATTCTTGTACAGCAACCGTTTGAGTTTGGAGAAGATGGATACATTCAGCTCGACGAGGATTCCTCACCAAATTTCATTGGTGTGGAAATGACTGCGGAGGAATTTGCCGGAAGGGATTTCACTGAGGACATCGACGATGATTTTGCACCGATTGGAGGAATGAATTTATGAGCGTAAGAGATATCTCAATTAACGATCTTCGGCGAATGAAGAAAACCGAAGGTATTGTATTTCAGGGCTGCGGCGGCGATCCGCAGGAGTGGATTGACGGTATCAATGACATGTTGAGAGAAAGCAGAATTCTGCTTGACGATACAAAGTTTTCAGATGTGTTCCGTTTTCAGAATAACGGTGTGACCTGCCTGCTGTTTCCCTTCAATCCCGATGTACAGCTTGACACAGGTAAACTTGCTGTGTGGAGACTCTCTACTCACAGTCAGTTCGGCGGCACATGGCTTTCTGACTATGTACCGAACGAGTTGGGCGGATACCTCGGCGAGAGAGTAAAGCCCGACTGCGCCCTGATTGGAGAGTCGGGCAATATCTTTCACCTTGCCGGAAAAGCGGCGCAAACCCTCAAGCAAAACGGCATGAGAATGGAAGCGCAAGAAATGCTCGATAAGGTGATGAGCTCAGGCAGCTATGACGAAGCCCTCGGTGTGATCGGCGATTACGTCAACATCACCGACGGTTCGGAGAGCGAGGATTTCGACGAAGGGCAAGGTATGTCATTGTGAGATATGAGGATTTCGTCAGCCGGATTGAGCGGCTGAACGACAGCGACGTGTATGTGTCACCGGACTTCCAATGCGACAGAACGGGCGGTTATCCCACCTCTCTCTGCGTGAATTGGGATAAGGGAAAGGCGTGGCTGCAATTGAATGATAGCTTCGATACAGACGGCGTAGATGTTGCAAAGTATGAGCAGCTCTGCGCCGATTTTGGTATTGTGGATTGTTTTGACACAGAGCAGTTCAATCAGATTCTTTTGTCACTCGGCGAAGACGCGGTGCAAAACGCTTCACTTCCCGAGGACGACGAAGATTTCGTATATGATTGTAAGTTTGCAGAAGTTCAAGCAAAAATATGGTCTGCTCGACGAAGCGTGCCGTCAGTGGTGCGCCGTTGCCGTATCAGACAAGAGCCGAATGGACGGTGTCGGTTTCGGAGAATTCTATGAGAAGCTCTCCCTTGAAAAGTATAAGGAATACCGTCAGCATCCCGACAGATTTGACGTCACCGAGCAAGGCAGTACAACTGTTCTTCCTTTGACCGTTGAAGAATTGCGCGAGCTGGAAGAACTTGTCGCCAATACCTTGTGCGGCTATACGGATAAGTCTGTTGAGGATGTTTTGCTGGGACTTGAAATCAAGTTCGCCGCAATCAAAGGCGAAACAGTTTCGGAAGGGATGAGTTAGTCATGGGAATTCTCTGGTTTATCCTGGGCATGATGGTAGGCTGCTGCCTTGGAGTGTTTCTGATGTGTTGCCTGTCCATCCACCGGGTCAATAAGTATGAAGCGGAAATTCGCAGACTCCGCAACATCGTCGAGAACATGAATAATTCTCGATAAGAACTAAAAATAAAGGGTATCAATCGCAAACCCCGCGGCGAATGATACCGTCCGAAGCGTCGCGGGGATTGATACCCTCTGAAACGAGGGATC
>ONDC01000176.1 GCA_900316495.1 uncultured Eubacteriales bacterium | reverse complement strand
TAGTCGATGTACACATTGATCTCGGTACCTGCGGGAAATACAGCGACGGCTTCAAACGCTTCGTGATTAAAACCGGAAATATCGCCGACTTCACCCGGTCCGTTGGCGGCGGTGATGGTCTTGCGCGCTATCACGGTGACTACCTGTGCGTCTTCCTCGATATTGCCGCCGGAAACCTTATCCAGCTGATCAAGGCTGAGTTCGTTCATTTCAAAGTTCTTTTCGCTGCTCATAGTTGATTTCTCCTTTTCAGTCATAGAAATATATCTGTAAAAGTGGTACACGGTTGTAAGAATATAGCGGGCGCTCTTTGTGCGTTCTTATGCTTCGTGACGACCGCGCCGCATAACGTTATTGGTTGGCGTTCGTGGGAGAGGGAAAGGGTTCCCATGGTTCCCATTGGTCGAAGCCGTCCGGTTCCGGCAGCGTCACGCCGCCCGAAACGCCCTCCAGCTCGTCCGGGCCCAATTCCCTGTCCTGTCCGAACAGTTTTTCCCGCAAAAGCATTTTATGCTTCGACGCCGGAACCTTTCCGCCGCGCAGGAGTCTTTCGATTTTTTTCATATCATTCATTCTGTCACTTTTCTCCTGTCGTTTATTACGGCGTTCCTTGTGTATCAACGCCTTTCACTGATAGATACAAGCCGGCAGTGCCTTTGGAGACACGTTTTTTTCAAAAATTTATCGGGAGACATTTTTGTTTTTCTCACGCGGCACTTCCGCACCGTACACGGAAGCTACGTTGCCTCGACGACTACGTCGTCTCGACGAAAGACCTGCACTTGGCGAGAAGGCGCTGGTAGCGCTTGTTGACCGTCTTTTCGGGCAGTCCCAGAAGGGAAGCGATCTCTTTGTCTTTGAGCTCCATGACATAGCGGAGGTTGAGAAAATCCCTCTCCTCCGGCGATAATCTGGCGTAAAGGCGCAGTACCGCCTCGGAAGCGTCGGAGGCACCGGTAAAATCCGCCCGTTCGTCGGAGATTTCGAAATCTTCCGGCATATCGGCTCTCTTGCGGCAGGCTGCCGAGCGAAGGAAATTGACGGCACGGTTGTGGGCAATCCGGATCAGCCAGACCGCCACAGACGCCTTTGCCGGATCATAACTGTCATAATGCGTGTACGCCGCGATAAATGTTTCGGACGTGACGTCCTCCGCGTCTTCCCGGTTGAGCAAAAGGGTATAGGCATACCGGAAAACGCAGTCGTAATATTCTTCATACACCGCTTCAAAGCACCTTTTTTCTTTTTGCTGTTCCGCCTGTCCCATATCTTTCTCTCCCGTATAAAAAATATTTATGTTGTTCCATGTACTGCTTTTACGCCAAACAACTCTCACATGAATTTATATCTGTCGCCTGACGAGTTCGGCAAAGAATCCGTTGTGATTCATCAGTTCGTCGTAGGTGCCTTCCTCGATGATCCTGCCGCCGTCGAGAACCAGTATCCTGTCGCAGCGGAGTATGGTACTGAGCCGGTGCGCGATCACGATACGGGTACAGCCCATCGCGTCGAGCGATTCGGACACCTGCCGCTGGGTCTTGTTGTCAAGGGCGCTGGTTGCTTCGTCGAACAGCAGCAGAGCCGGCTTGGGCGCAATGGCGCGGGCAATCATGATGCGCTGCCGCTGCCCGCCCGAAATGCCGCCCTGCCCTTCGGAAATCATGGTGTACATTCCCATGGGCATGGCGCGGATGTCGTCGGCTATGCCCGCCTTTTCCGCCGCTTCCCATGCGTCGGCAAGCGTCAGCTCCGGCGCGGTGATGACGATATTGGAGAAAATGTCTCCCTGAAACAGCCCCGCGTCCTGCGTGACCGCACCGATCTTGCGGCGCAGGGAGGGGAGATCGAGGCTGTTTATATCCCTGCCGTCATAATAGACCGCGCCCTTCTCCGGCTTTTCAAAGCCCAGCAGCAGGCGGACAAGGGTGGATTTGCCGCAACCGGTCTTTCCCACAATGGCGACATATTCCCCCGGTCTGATCTTCAATGAAAGATCGTCGATGATATACGAAGCGTTCCCGTCATAGCGGAAGGAAACGTGATCCAGCGACACGCTGCCGGAAATCCGCGTGACGATCTCCTTGTTATCCGCCGTTTCCGGTTCCGCTTTGAGGAACGGTTCCGCCATTTCCAGAATCGGCTTAATGCGCGCGGCGGTAAGGGCGATGTCGGAGATCGACAGGAACGCGCCCAGCAGCATTCCGTAGGCGGCGGTAAAGGCAAAATAGGAGGACTGCCCGACGCCGGTTTTCACCGCCAGATAGTACATGACGATATGGGAAACAAGACTGATGGCGGTGGAAATCACGCCGTTGACTTTGATGAATGTCGGCGGATTGTAGACAAGCTCCGCGCCTTCGGCGTACAGCTCCAGCCACTTGGCAAAGACGCGCTTTTCCGCGCCCGCCAGTTTGATTTTCTGTATGCCTGTCATGAGACTGTAGCTCAGACCCGATTCCTTCGCGCTGTGTTCCATTTCTTTTTTGTTAATGCGCATCTGCACCAGCGTGGAAACTACCGAAAAGCCCACCGTCACCAATATAATGATGATGGACGGCGCGACCAGCGCAGGCGCAAACTGGAAAATCTGCCCTATGTACAACAGCGAGGTGAGCGAGGTAAGCCCTGTCGACAGCACCATATTCAGCAGCATCGTACAGAGCTGATTGACCGACATGGAGCGGCTCTTCAGCTCGCCGGGGCTGTATTTCCGGAAAAAGCCAGCCGGAAGCGACAGCAGCCGCATCATCATCGAAGCCTGTACGCCCAAAGACGCCTTTGTGTCAAGACGGCTCTGCGCCATGACTTTTACGCTCTCCAGAAGCTGCGAGGAAAGCGACACACAGATAATGCAGATTGCCACGCCGATGAGCGCGCCCGCCCTTCCGCTTGCCAGCACCGGCCCCGTCAGCATCTTGGTAATACGCGGAATGATGAGACCCACCAGCGACACCGCAAGCGTCGCCGCGACGATCAGGACGTAGTCGCTGACCGAAATGCAGCGTTCCATGTAAAGCAGCAGATCGGGAATACCGAGCTTCTTCTGCGGAAGCGGACGGTAGAAGCAGAGTGCTTCATCCGCGAACAACGCCGCGCTTTTGGCGTTGATCCTTCTGCGCGCGCCGCTTTGCGGATCGGCGTATGTATAATACCCCCAGATTTTGTCCGGCATCAGCACGACCGGAAGCCCTGTTTCTTTGGAAAAGGCGAGAATCGGACCGTACGCATCCCTGTACCATCCCTTTGTCAGTTCCACGCCGCGCCGCATGATACCGTGCGGGCGCAGACAATAGTCGAGCTGATCCTCCGCCGTTTTGATTTCCTCCGGGATTTCCGGCGTCCTGCAGTGATAATATTTCAGTATTTCTTCAATGGCGTTCCGGGTAATGATCCGTTCGTCGCGCAGCCGTTCCGCCGACCGTTTCCCCATCACAACATCCGCCACGCGCAGAAACGATTCTTCCAGAAGCTGCTGGTCGGCGCTGCGCCGTTCCTCTATCTGATTTTCAAACCATCCCATTGGCATTTCCCCCTTTTAGTGGCTCATTCACTAACCACCACTAATCACTATTCACTGGCCACTAATTCGGCGTAAGCGCCGCCGCGTTTCATCAGTTCATCGTGTGTGCCGCGTTCGGCGATGACGCCGTGGTCGAGTACGATAATCTCGTCACAGTCGCGTACGGTGGAAAGGCGGTGCGCGATAACAATGCAGGTAATACCGCGATCGCGGATGGATTGAACCACTTCATATTCCGTTTTGGCGTCGAGTGCGGAAGTGGCTTCATCGAGAATGAGAATGGTCGGATCCTGCGCCAGCACACGGGCAATTTCCATACGCTGCCGCTGTCCGCCCGAGAGATTCCTTCCGCCGCTCACCAGCTTATGCCTGTATCCGCCGGGAAGCCGCATGATGTCGTCGTGAAGCTGCGCGTCCCGCGCGGCGAGGATCATCTCAAAATCCTGAATGGAATTATCCCACATCTTGATGTTATTGGCGATAGTGTCCTCAAACACAACGATATCCTGATCGACGACCGCCAGCGAACCCACCATGACTTCGCGGGGATAGGCACTGCGGGGTTTGCCGTCAAAGAGGATTTCGCCGCTCCACGGCTGATACAGCCCGGAGAGCAGCTTGGAAATCGTGGATTTGCCGCAGCCGGACGCCCCGACAATGGCGATCCGGTCGCCGGTCTTCAGGGAGATGGAAAAATCCCTGATGAACGGCTGTTCCAGCCGGGAATAGCCAAAAGTGACGTTTTTCAGCTCGATATTGCCCCGCAGCTTTTCCAGACCGTCGGTCACGCTTCCCCGCTCCGCGGTATTTTCATCATCAGAATATTCCATGACGTCCTCGATACGCTCCATCTGCGTGCGCATTTCCTGAATGGTCTGCCCGGCGCTCACCAGCGTCATGGCAGGATTCATAAAGGAGCCTAAAAAGCCCTGAAACATCAGCACCGCGCCGAGACTGAACCGACCGCGCATGGTCAGATAGACGCCGACTACCAGCACGGCGTAATTGGCAATCGTGGAGAAGAATGTCGGTATCATGCCGATAAACCGGTTGGTTTTGGAAGCCATCACACTTTGGGTATTCACCGAAGCCTGATAGCCCGCCCACTTGCGGAAAAATCCGTTCTCCGCGCCGCTTGCCTTGATGGTTTCGATCATTTCAATGCCCGATACGGTGGCGGCTTCCAGCTTGCCCGCGTCACGCACCTGTACGCGGGTGATATTGATGCGTCTGTTGGAAATGACGCGGGAAATGACAATATTCATGATCAGCGTGAAAAGCCCGATCAGCGTCAGCATCGGACTCTGCCGCAGCATCAGGACAAGGTAAAAAACCATCATTCCGGTATTGAGCAGGAGGGGCGCAAAGGTTCCCGCCAGCGTTCCAGCGATGGAGGCGTTCATGGAAGCGCGGGACTGGATATCTCCCGCCAGCCGCTGCGAGAAAAATTCCATCGGCAGGTGCAGCACCTTCCACATATATGACGTACTGCCGATAACCGCCATTTTTCCGTTAATCCTCAGCGAATAGATCGCCTGTACCCACGCCACGATGATCTGCACCGCCGCCAGCAGGATCATGATGAAAATAAACGGTGAAAACCATTCCGGATTGATCCCCGTGAGCAACCGATCCATGAAAATGCGGGAGGTCACGGAATTGACAATGCCGAAAAGATAGGTGATGACAGTGGAGAGCATAACGAAAGCGACAGCCGCGCCGGTGCCGACGAGACGCTTTCTGGCAAAAGCAAGCGTGCTTTTGGGCTTGCCTTCCGGCACAAAATGCTCCGAAGGAACGGGAACGATTGTGACGCCGGTGAATGACTTGTCAAATTCGTCCATTGTCACCTTGACCGTGCCTCTGGCGGGGTCGTTCAGATAGGCATATTTCCCCCTGAATCCGTCCAGCACAACAAAGTGATTCATGTTCCAGTGAATGATGCAGGGGAACTGCCCCTTCTCCCTGATCGAATCAAGACTGAAGCGGAACGCCTTCACATCGAAGCCGTAGTGCTGCGCCGCGATGTAGATGTTTTTGGCTTTGGAACCGTCGCGGGACACGCCGCAGTCGATCCGCACCTGTTCCAGCGGCACCCACTTGCCATAATACGCCATGACCATGGCGAGCGCCGCCGCCCCGCATTCAAGGGCTTCCAGCTGCATGACAACGGGCACTCTGGCGACGCCTTTTGTCAGGGTAGGCTTTATGATCGGTTTTTTGAAAAACATACCCGTCACCTGCTTTTCAGAAGAAAATCAATGGGGCGCGTGCTGTCAACGACTAATTGTCCGCTGTAGCTCCCGTCGGGAAGATCCATTTCCGCTCTTCCGGTTATCCTGCCGTACTCGTCGGAGGCGGTAGAGAGAATGACGGATTCTTCCCCGGCCACCCGCAGAGCCATTCCTTTGGCGATTGGATGCGCTCCGGCGGAAAAAACCTGCGCATCGCTGCCGCTCACAATGACCGTCACGTCCGCGACTGTTTCCAGCGTTCCGACCGAAGCCCACGCAAACAGCCCTGCCAGCAAAAGAATGACGGCGGCAAGCACCGACCAGACGCCGGGACTTGCCACCCGCAGATATTCTGTCAGATGCTCCGGGGAGGATATGCGGTCAAGCGTCTTTTTGCGAAATATATCCGGTTGATTGTCAGCCATAAGCCGCCTCCTTAGGTGTGATATTAATGCTTTTATAGTACACCAATTTGATCCTGTTGTCAATCCAATCATTGCTTTTCTTCGGGTATTTCTCCGTTTCAGATTGCAATGACCATCTACTCTGTAAAAAATAGCCAGAAAGCAGCAGCTTTTTTCGAAAATGACGGAAACGTTTCTCTTCCCTTTACCGGAAAAAATGCTACACTATATGTTAAGAAGCAGAAATGGAAGAAGCCCCCTGCCATGCGCCATTTCACACTTCAAATAAAT
>ONDC01000174.1 GCA_900316495.1 uncultured Eubacteriales bacterium | reverse complement strand
AAAGTGTCTATCGTTCATAAGAAAAACCGTATTTTGGGCGTCGAAATTTCCCAAAATACGGTTTTCCATTCCATTGGAAGGGCTGAACAAAAAAGATGCCAGTCAGTTATTGTTTTGCTTTGCGGTGTTTAGAGTCGCAACCAGAATCCTCTTGATCTCCAGACAGTCATTGATAAGCGAATTGCCTTCCACTTCGGTGATGTATTCGGACATAACCAGCAATCGCAGCCAGTACTCGGTTTCGGCTGTTTCTTTGAGCGCAATCTGCATTTTGGCTATAAAATCAGCCTTGCTGTTTCCGTATGCGGCTTCATTGGCGTTTGCACCGATGGAAGTGCCGCTTCGGATGATTTGTTTGGAGATGATAGTTTCGTGCTTTTGTTTAATCAGATACTGGTTCAGCTTAATGATCCGCGACGCAAATTTCAGCGATTTTTCAAGAAGGATACTGCTTTGCATTTATTGCTCATCTCCTTAATTTGAAGTTCAGTGAATAGTGAATAAAGAATGGTGAATAGTGAATAGTACAACAGCGCGGCGGAGGTTATCTCCTTACGTTATTCTCTATTCACTATTCACCATTCACTCTTCACTTAGCGGCTTTAGCCGCGCTGTTGGTCGAGGTGACAGGACTTGAACCTGCGGCATCCTGGTCCCAAACCAGGCACTCTACCAAGCTGAGTTACACCTCGTTGTCACTCAACGCGTCGAGAGAAGCAGGGCGCGTTGAGGATGAAAGCCTAAGTATTATAGCACACTCCGTGCCGGTTGTCAAGATAAAATTGGGAAAACGCTCCCACATCGCCGATGAGCGGCAGGCGGGACGTCAGAACTGTCCGTTGAGATTCTCGAAGGTGTCGATCACGACGACGCAGTCCGCTTCAGCGGTCTGAAGAATCTGCTTCATGATGTACTCCGGAACCGAGACGCAGCCGCCGGTGTAGGGCTTGAGCGGTCCGAAGCAGTGCAGGAAGATGGCGGAGCCTCTGCCGGGCGTGCCTTCCTCGTTGAAGCTGATGTTGAGGCAGTACTGGTACTGGTATTCATAATCGACGATATGCTCGCTGTTTTCCATATCCAGATCGGGGTAGTCCGAGAGCTTTACCATTTCATTGTAGTGCATGCCCTCCTTCATGTCGCCCGACCAGTAGACGTCGTCGTCCACCTTGGTGTAGGGCATCCTGCTGCCGGGATCGTCGGCAATGCCGAATGCCTTGTTGAATTTGTACACGCCGATGGGGGTCTGATTGCAGCCCTCCTTGTGCGCCTCGTCCGGACAGAGACCGTTCTTGCCGACGAAGCCGGGGGTGGAGAGAAGCTGCATCCAGTTGCCGTCGGTGTCACGCTGGTGCATGGAGATTGTGGCGGTGGTCAGCTCCATGCCCATTCCGGCGACAATGAAGAGCTGCTTGACGGACTTGTCCTGCGCCTGAGGCAGCGCCTTGACCCAGTCGGGGGAATCCACCACGTGCTGCACCTCGGCGTGAAGCGATTCGCGTTTGGTGCTGTACTCGTTGATCTCGTCGCACGAAGCGGCGCCCGTGAGAATCAGCGAAAGCACAAGCAGCGCGACGATCAGGCGGAAGGCGGTCATTTTCTGATAGAATTTCATAAATTGAAACCTCCTGTAATTTGGCATAATGCCGTTAATTGAAATACATTCACCCGGAAACATCCGGCGGAATGAATGTCACACAGATAAAGGCGCGTTCAGCGCAGGGGAAAGCGGGCGCTGATGTAATACCCCGGAAGCGCCACGAGCGCGAAGAACAGAAGGCTGATCAGCGTGAAAACGCGGAGGAACCTCCCGCCGTTTCCGGGATATTCGCGGACGTAAATGCGGTAATTGATGACCGAGGCGAGCGAGCCGATCAGGGAACAGAGTCCCGCGGAATCCAGACCGTAGAGCAGCGCGCCGACGTTGTCCGCGAAGGGGTAAAGCACGATGGAGGCGGGGACGTTGGAGATCACCTGACTGAGCAGAATGCTCCAGAGATATTCGCTGCCGGAGACGGAGCGCCGCAGAAAGGCGGAAATCGCCGGATTCGAGGCGATGGAAGAGGAAAACACAAAGAAGCAGAGGAAGGTCAGCAGCAGCACATAATCCGTCCGCAGCAGAATTTTGCGGTCGATGATCAGGACGGCGACCGCGACTCCCACCGCGACGAAGCCCCAGAGGGAGGTGCGGCTGACGATTGTCCACAGCACCACGGCGAAGATGGTGAGATAGGCGGCGCGCCGGAGCCTTCCCTCCGCCGCCCATTCGCCGGCGAAGGACATATCCCGAACGCCGGAGCGCATGCCAAGGTTCCCCCGGTACAGCGCCAGCACAAATCCCACAAGAAGCGCCGCCGACATGAGCCACAGCGGGAGCATATACCGCATAAAGCGGAGCGCCGGAACGCCCGACTGTCCGTAGATAAAGAGGTTCTGCGGGCTGCCGAAGGGGGTGAGCAGCGAGCCGCGCACGGCGGCGATATTTTCCATAGTGATGACGGGCAGGATATACCGCTCCCGTCCGCCGGCGCGGAAGAGCATGATGGTCAGCGGGACAAAGATGATCAGCGAGACGTCGTTGGTGACGAACATGGACGAGAAAAAGACCGAGAACACCAGAAAAAGCGAGAGCGCCGCCATGGAACGGATGCCGCCGGCAAGCCGCAGCAGCGGACGGAAGATATTCTCGCTCTTGAAGCCCTCAAGTACCGTCAGCATCATGAAAAGGGTGGCGAGGGTGTGCCAGTCGATGTCCGAGAGCAGTCGTGCCGAGGGCGGCGTGATAAACAGCGACGCCACAGCCGCCGCCGCCGAGAGGAGCAGCATTGGCTCCTTGCGGACGAGCGCCGCCGCCCTTGCCGGCAGACGTTGCCTGTCTGCGTCTTCCTTTGTTTCCCGATGATCTATCTTATCCAAAATCTCACAAAGCTCCTTATTCAGTCCGACCGCCAAGCCGGACAGATTTTCTTTTTACCCATTATATACCATCCGGCTGAATTTGGCAATAGGGGATTGCGCGTTTTTT
>ONDC01000172.1 GCA_900316495.1 uncultured Eubacteriales bacterium | reverse complement strand
CAGATATAGAAGAACGCCTGCATGGAAGGGAGGTTGATGCCGTTCTCAATGTTGTTGATATAACCCGCGCTCTGACCGATAGATAAGCTCATGTCCCTTGCCGAAACGCCCTTGTTGATCCGCAGGGCGGCAAGCCGCCGGGAAAACTCCTGCTTGTTCAAGTCAATCACCACCTTGTGTATAATTTTACTATACACAGGGTAGTATTCTATCCGGCTCATCTATCAATTCTCGTTGACATATCTATTTATAGTAGTTATAATATCTTTATAGATACACTATAAATAGATGCGGGATGATGAAAATGACTGCGTGTTGCGGTTTCGGGCATAGGGATGTATTGGAGAAAATAGACGATGCTGTATATGCGGCGGTGCTTATGAAGCGAGAGATATGCGGAGAAAATTGGGAAGGAGATAGTGTATATTGGCTGTGAAATGAAATAATCCTTATTGAAGAAAACAGCAAATATAAAATACATAAAAACTATTGCAAATTGATTCATAATACTATATAATATCAATAACACTGACATTAACGAAATTGGAGGGTGTTTATTGTGAAAGAACAATTCGATGTTTTTATATCCTACCGCCGCAGCGACGGTAGCAGAATTGCCGAAAGATTATTTGAATTCCTCACTGCAAAAGGGCTGAAAGTATTTCTGGACAGAGAAAAAATGATCAAGGGGCAATACTTCGATGAGCAGATCAGGGAACATGCGATCGCTTCGCCAAATTACATATTCGTCGGCACACCGGACGCCTTCAAATTCCGCACAAACGATTTTGATTATGTGGCGGAGGAAATACGGCTGGCTATTGTGGAGCTGGATAAACCTCACGAAACACGCACCGTGCTTCCTGTGATGACCGCGGGTACCGGCTTTCCGCCCGACAGCGCCTTTCCGGAGGGAACCGCAAAGCTGTCTAAATGCGACGCGCTGTTTCTTACCGGCAATACGCCGACGCCAAATGAATTGCTGGAGATTCTGCTTGCCGTAACGACTGTGAACAAGCACAACCTCTGGAATGCCGGAAAACGCTGGCTCGAAAACAGCAAAAAGCCCGGTTCGCGCTTTGCCTCTCTTCACATTGAGAAAACCATCATGCCCAACGCCTCGCAGAAAAGCAGGGACAGTGAAGAACCGGAGCTTGAGCTTCCGATTCATGTTTACCGCAAGCAAACCGACGGGAAAGGGCATTCCTCCCGAACCGAAAATCAGCCTTTGCCGGATGCCTTCCATTCGGTGGAGGGGCATCTCTACCTCATCGGAGAGGGAGGAATCGGCAAGACTACCTCTCTCATTCATAGGATGAATGATGCCTATGTGGACAAGCAATACACGGCTGACGCGCAGGTTCCTCTCTTTGTGGAGCTTTCACGCGCCCCCGATACAGACAACCCCAAGGCGGCACTCTATCACAACGGAGAATCGTCCTTCATCCGCAGGTCAATCTTTCAGCAGTTGTGCAGGGACAGTTCTATTCTGCCTCTTTCATCTGAGGGAGTGGGAGAGCCTGACGAAGCGTTCACTGTGTCTCCGGAAATTGCGGTCATTTCTCTTAATAAGCTGCTGGAGAAAAAGAAGCCCGTACCCGAGTACATTCTCCTGCTCGACGGTCTGAATGAAACTTCCCGCGCAAAGATTGACAGCGCAGGCGGTCTGACGGTCGTTTCCATGATCATGGAGGAAATACGCTGGATCATCGAAAACTGTCCCAATGCGAGGGTTGTGCTGACCAGCCGATCCGATGAAAGCGCAATGCATATCGACGGAATGACCCGCCTGTATCTGTCGGGCTTGGATGATACCGCCATGGAGGAATACCTGAAAAAGCGCAAATTACCAAACGAACGTATTGCAAAGGCGAAAAATAACCGTGAACTGTGGGAAGTGCTTCGCATACCGCTCTTCCTGACCATGTACGCCTCTTTATCCGGAAAGCACGAGGTGTCGTCACGCGGAGAGATATTCCGTGTGTTTTTCTCTGAGCGGTCGGAAAATCTGGGCGTCTATACTGCCGTCAGCCGCATTGACGAAGTGTACCGTAATCTCAGAAGGGCGGCAGGCAGAGCGGCGCCAAAACGCATAGACGCGAGAATGCAGCATTTCTTCCTTGATTTTCTGCTGCCGGAGATTGCGTGGCAAATGGAGCAGGACGGCGTATTCTACCGTGACGCGGATTCGATTGCCAACATCATTGAACCCGTGCTGACCGACAAAAGCATCAAAGCGGTTTGCGGCAGATACGGTAAAATGCTGTTTGACAGATACCGCGAGGGAGGCGACGCATCCACCCACACACAGTCTGTTGCCAGAAGCATTCTCGATCATCTGGGCGGGGACATATATGAGGTGGCGGAGGCAGTCATCAACTGCTGTGTGCTGTCGCTCGGAATCATGCAGACCAGCGAAGGCGAATACGGCTTTGAGCATCACCATATCCGCGATTATTTTGCCGCCGTGAGAAATATCAATTCACTGAGGCTGGCAGTGTTTGCTTATGAAAAGAAAGATTTCAACACCGCCTCGGCGTGTCTGGAAGAGATAATAAACCGTGTCATAAACCCGGAAGTGCTGAAGTTTATGGGGGAATATCTCGGAGAAAACAGGAATGCGCCGGTGGTTGAAAACGGCGCGTGGCGATACAATGTCCCGTCTGCCCCGGAGGACAGAAACCTGCTCAAACGCGCACTCGACATCTTCCGTGACCGATTCGGGGAGGATGTCGGCTACGGGGTCTACAACTTGATTGAAGTCTTGAAGCTGGTGCGCGGGGATCTGAGCAAGGAAAATCTGAGCCGCCTCGACCTGACGCCAGTCACCCTCAACGGCTCCGATCTGGGCGAACGTGGCGGCGGCGCTATCCTGACCGGCGCGAAGGTAGGGCATAACAACCTGTTCCCCGTCGGGCATAGCAGTTTTGTCAACTCCGCTGCGTACAGCCCCGACGGCTCACGCATTGTCACCGCGTCGGATGACAATACCGCGAAAGTGTGGGACGCTGCCACCGGTGCGCTCCTGCTCACGCTGAAAGGGC
>ONDC01000167.1 GCA_900316495.1 uncultured Eubacteriales bacterium | reverse complement strand
GCATCTCCGTACTTTGGAAATACGGTTTTGCCTAAGATACTGCCCTCCTTGGAGTACGCACTCGGAATCGGCCTTTCCTTTGAAAAGAAGTTGTCAATCAGATAATCGATGGCATATCTGATGGCCAGATCGGAACCTCCCATAATATATAGATTATGTCCCTGCTGCAAAATCTTATAATCCATTATGCCGCGGCTTTCACTGTAATACTTATCACTCAGAGAAAAGAGGGATTTGCCGATCACAATTTTATTTTTCAGCTTTTTATTGATGTCGGCGTCAGAACCGTCGGTATTCTTCAGAAGTAAATCTATTCCATAATTTTTCAAAAAATATTCCTTAAGATACTTGGCATTGTCTCTGCCGTCATAATAGGTATTGTTACAATTATAGACAATACAGTATTCACTCAAGGATTCTTCGCCTATCGTATCACTCAGATAATGCCCCACATGTACGGATGAGTCGGGAACACTGATGGAGAAATTTCCCTCTGAGGATGTGCCCATGGAAATGTATTCCGTGAGAAAGTAATCAAGTGCCGTCACAACGGTCTCCTGTGAACCACAAACGATAGAGATTCCGTTTTCAGCGTCAAGATCTATGTAGTAGTCATTGTACTTAAGGGACTGCACCTTCTTGCTGTTCATAATCTTATCGGAGGTATGATAGATTTGCTTTGTCTTTTCTTTGAATTCATCCTTGATTGCTTTCACGCTGTAAAGCGAGCCTTTGTCCGCAATTACTTTCAGGCCGTCCCTGACGGAAGACAATAAGGAATTGTCCTCCTTCTCACTGACCAGGCTTTTATCCATGTCCTCTTCCGTATTGTCAAAATTATATTCATCAAAAACCGACTTGCCCGCCTCTGCAATCTGAATCAGTATCGTTGTCTTGGTGGATGGCTCGTAGACCTGTGCCAGTCTGACCTCCGCATCGATTTTTTCGCTTACCGCCTTGATATACACTACATAGGGTTCAATTTCATCGTTGATGACTACATTAAAATAATCATCCATCAAATCAAGGATATACGAATAATCATCATTTTTATTCAGGTATTTAAACGTTTCGTCTGAAATAGTCATGCTGCAATTCGGCGTATCATCTGTTATCAGAAAGATTTTTTCAGTTTCTACCTCTGACTCCGCTTCGGAGTTTTTCTTGTTCCACTTTGCGCAGGAAACGGTAAGAAATAGAGACAAAAAGGCAACAAGAGCTGTCAGAGCGATAATAAGTCTTGCTTTTATCACATGTTTTTTCATTTTCATTCCCCTTAGAAACATAACGACTTCAAGTATTTCACAAATTTATCATCCGATCGTATTATTTTTATTATATCAGAAGCAAAAATGTAATGCAACGCAATTTAATAAAAAATTCTTTATGATTTTCAAAATAAAAAATCCGTCTGTGTTTTCAACAAGTTACGAAAAAATGTTGAAAACAACAAACGGATTCTTACTAATTTTTCTTTAATACCTGCCAGCTGAATTACTTCTCCGAACCATTCTGATTGTCGGACGAGACGTCGGCAATATCGGTTCCAAGCATCTTGGGAACCTTCATACCTGTCCTTGCTGCCGCTGTCCCAGACAGTGACCTTGTCGATCTTGATGTCCTTGACAGCTTCCACCTGCGTCTTGACCAGGTTTTCCATCTTGTCCGCAAGGATAAGCTGTACGGCGTCCTCGGAATTGCCGCCTGCCGCCGCGACAATCTGCGCAAAACCTGCTGCCTGCTTGGTGAGAATCTCCTGCATACCTCTTGCCTGCGCTTCCATTTTGGCGTAGATCGCGTCCGCTTCACCCTTTGCCTTGCGACGGATCATCTCCGCCTCGGCTTCGGCTTCGATTTCAATGCGCTGCTTTTCAATCTCCGCTTTCACGATAATGTCAGCCTTCTGCGTGGCAAGCTCTCTGGCGGCACGGGATTCCTCCGCCTGTTTTTCCGCAATGTAGGATTCCTCGAGCGCCTTTGCCTTTGCGACGTTCTCCGCTGCCATGGCACGCCTTGCGGCTTCGGCTTCACGCTCGCGGCGGGTGGCGTCAGACTGCGCAATCGCCGCCTTCGCTTCGTTTTCACCGTTGATGGCGGAGGCGTTGGCGCTGGAAACGTTGATTCTCTCGTCCTTCTGGGCGTTTGCCTGTCCGATGGAGCCATCGCGGTTCTTCTGTGCCACGCTGATCTTCGCGTCGTTGATGGCGCGGGCTGCCGCTTCCTTACCAAGGGCTTCAATGTAGCCCGATTCGTCGGTGATGTCGGTGACGTTGACGTTGATCAGACGAAGACCGATTTTCTTAAGCTCGCTTTCCACGTTGTGGCTGACTGCTTCAAGGAATTTGTCGCGGTCGGTGTTGATCTCTTCGATCTCCATGGTGGCGATGACCAGACGGAGCTGACCGAAAATAATGTCCTTGGCAAGCTCCTGGATCTCACTCAGACGGAGACCCAACAGACGCTCCGCGGCATTCTGCATGATGCCCGGCTCGGTGGAAATACCGACCGTAAAGCGGGAGGGAACGTCGATTCGGATATTCTGACGGGAAAGCGCGTTTGTCAGGTCGACATTGATGGAAATAGGCGTCAGGTCAAGGTACTGATAGTCCTGAATCACCGGCCAGACAAAAGCCGCGCCGCCGTGAATACACTTGGACGACATACTCTCGCCGTTTTTGTCATTGCCTACCTTACCGTAGATGACCATGATCTTGTCCGAGGGACACTTGCGGTACCTCGACAGCACGACGGCAAACATGCTGAAAATGAGCAGCGCAATCACTGTCAGTGTGATCAATACTTCTGATGGCATAGTTCATTACTCCTTCTTTAATCGAGAATTTCTTATATAAACAAAGCATAATGCTCTATTTATCAATAATAGTTTGATAGAAAAATTCCAATTTAAATAATTTAATAACAATATAACAAATCGTAATTATTTATTTGCGAAACAGTCCAGCTTATTCTCCGCGCAATATTTCTCCGCATAGGAGCCTTCCCTGACAAACAGAGCCGCGCGGCAGCCGGTAAACGCGTCAGCGCCTATATACTGCACACTGTCCGGAATGATCAGCTTTTCAACGGTTGCACAACCATAAAACGCATTCCCGCCTATTTCGGTCACTGAGGAAGGAATATTGATTTCCTTCAGAGAACTGCATCCCATAAATGCCATATCTCCAACTGCTGTGACTCCGCTTCTCATTGTGACTTTTTCCAAGGAGGTATTGCCGGCAAACGCTCCGGAAATACTCTTCACCGTCTTGGGCAGCTTTAATGCCGATTGATTGCCGTTATACGCGATCAGTATTCCGTCGCCGACTGTTACAAACGTTTCTTTTGAAAGAGAATTCAGATAGGCTGTTTCACCGAACGCCCTTCCTCCGATCGATTTTATCTCCTGGGGAATGGATACTTCGCTCAGATTCTGACATCCGTAGAAGGAACCTCTCCCCAATTTTTCCAGATGATCCGGCAGCACAACCGACTGAAGTGACACACACTCCTGAAAGGCGTAGTCTCCGACGTCGCTCATGCTGACATTGAAGGTAATGCTTTGCAAATTGGTGCATTTTCCGAAGGCATTGCTCCCGATGTGTCGCACGTTCTTCCCGAAGCGCACCGACTTGATCAGCTGATCCTCCGCAAAGACGGAATCCCCAATTTCTCTTACCGGGATTCCATAGATGGTATCGGGTATCTTTACATCTGACTGTGAGACAATATGCTTGGTAATTATAATATACTTTTCGTTGCTGTCGCTCACCGTCGTATAGCTATAGTAAATATTGCTGATGTCAAAAGGCTCGGCAAAGCCGGATGTGCAGCCGACTATCAATCCGATCGCGGTCATCGAAATGGCTATCAGCAATGCTTTGATCAGATTTTTCCTTTTCATCATCCTCACGGAACATTCCCCCAGAAATTTAATATGGATCATCTCTCAGATGAGACAAACTCATTATATCACGTTCTGTTTGGGATAGCAATATCCATCAAAAATATTTATCTCCGATTACTCCTTTTCAGCAGCTTTTCAGGATTGTTAACATAACTGTGTACTACGCTGCCACAGTTGCGGCATATGACATGATAGAGCCATTGTCCGGAGAGCAAAGTCTGATTGCCTGTAACCGCGCCGTAACCCGACTGATAGCCGTACACGAATTCCGTGCCTCCGCAGAAGGGACACTGGTTGATCTTAATTGGATGAAGCATATTCTGCATTATTACTCACCGCTTTCGGATTCCTTCGCTTCTGGTTCTGATTCCACCGCGGACTTATCGGTTGTTTCTTCCTTCGGCTCTTCCGCGGCTTCGGCAGCATTCTGTTTGTTCTTGTTCGCGTCATACGCTGTGCCTAAGCACAGACCGAGACACAAGCCCATACACATGCCAATAGGGATACTGTTGAATATGAATTGCCCGATCGACAAGCCTATGCCAACGCCCAAGCATATGCCTACAGCAATACCGTCGTGGCTTTTCTCCTGTTTTTCCTCGTTATTTGCTTCTTCGGTCTTATCCTTGATTATCTTTTCATCAGACATTGTATAAATTCATCTTTCTTTATGATTATTGAAGCGCAATCAGCATACGGCATTATTCATTTTTCGGCAGGCTAACGAATGCGCGCGCTATTTCGATACGGGTCTTACTTTGAATACGTTCCCGACCGCCATGTCTACCACTTCCACAGGCTCTCCGTATTTCAGAGGACGGTCGCAGTCCGTCATGGCCTCGGCTTCCGTCATTCTGCCC
>ONDC01000031.1 GCA_900316495.1 uncultured Eubacteriales bacterium | reverse complement strand
TTCCCTGTGCAGCTGCTGGAATCGGGAATGGAATTTTTGCTGTTTGCGGTGATCGTGACGCTTTACATCAAAAGAAAGCTGAGCGGGAAGCTGATGTATGTGTACATGCTCTCCTACGCGGTTGTCAGGTTCGCAGACGAATTCCTCCGCGGCGACAAAATCAGGGGATTTGTCGGTCCGCTCTCCACTTCGCAGTTCATCAGCGTGCTGATGTTTGCCACAGTCATTGTCATTCTGACCGTCAAGGCGGTCAGCGGAAGGAAACGGAACGCTTCGGCTCCGTCAGGGACAATGCCGGCTACCGCCGACGCGGCACAGGAGCCGCAGGAAGAACACTGATTGATCCGTAAGAGCCTCCAAGTCCGGTGATGTTTTCCGGGCTTGGGGGCTTTTTTCAGACTTGTGTCCTCCGTGTGATATGTTTATGATTGCGGCGTGGAAATACGAGAGGATTCTATTGACAAATCGCCATTTCAGTGCTATGATATAAGATAAATTATGTATATTTTGCACCTGGAAATCACAAAGATAAGGCGGTTAGTTATCATGAAACATACAGATATTGCACGATTGTTTTCCAATGCGTCCGAATACGTCAATCAAACGGTTACAGTATGCGGATGGGTCAAAACCTCTGCGGAGGTCAAGCCCATGACCTTCATTCAGCTGAACGACGGAACGACAACCATCAGAAATCTACAGCTCACCATTCATCAGGATAAAATGTCGGAGGAGGAATACAAAAGCGTTATCAAGCCGCTGCTGAACTTCGGCGTTTCGCTGAAGGCGACGGGAACCCTGATTCCCTCCGAGAGGAACGTCATTGAATTAGAGGTGGAATCGGTTGAAATGCTGGGCGACTGCCCTGCCTCTTATCCGTTGCAGAAGAAAAAGACCAGCGTGGATTTCCTGCGCACCATTCCGCATCTGAGAACCAGAACCAACCTGATCAGGACAGCCATGGTGATCCGTTCCTGTCTTGCCTATGCCGTCCACAGCTACTTCCACAGCCACGGCTACACCTATGTTCACACCCCGATCATCACCGACAGCGACTGCGAGGGCGCGGGGGAGATGTTCCGGCTCACTACGCAGCCGTGGAACGCTTCCTATAAGACCGAGGAGGAGTATTTCCGCGACGATTATTTCGGACAGAAGGCGGGTCTGTCGGTTTCGTGTCAGTTAGAGGGGGAAATGGCTGCGTTGGGCGGCCTCGGAAGGATCTATACCTTCGGTCCCTCCTTCCGCGCGGAAAAGAGCGACACGCCACGGCACGTCGCCGAGTTCTGGCATGTGGAGCCGGAGGTGTGCTTTGCCGACATTCATGAGATCATGGACATCGGCGAGGAATTCATCAAATATGTCATTAACTATGCCCTTGACCATTGTCAGGAGGAAATGGCGTTCTGCAACAGGTTCGTGGAAAAGGGCGTTCTTGACAAGCTGAATCATGTGGTTAACAGCGACTTTGCGCGCGTCGATTACACCGAAGCCGTCAGAATTCTGGAGGAAAGCAAGCACAAATTTGAATATCCTGTATTCTGGGGCTGCGACCTGCAGACCGAGCATGAGCGTTATCTGACCGACGTGCATTTCAAGCGTCCTGTGTTTGTGGTCAACTATCCCAAAGAACTGAAGGCGTTCTATATGAAGCAGAACCCCGACGGCAAGACCGTCGCCGCCACCGACCTGCTGGTGCCCGGCGTGGGGGAGATCATAGGATGCAGCGAGAGGGAAACCGATTATGACAAGCTCGTGGAGGCAATGCAGGCAAGGAACATGCCGCTTGAGGCTTACGAAAAATACCTTGACACAAGAAAATACGGCAGCGTTCAGCACAGCGGCTTTGGACTGGGGCTGGACAGACTGGTGATGTATGTCTCTGGCATCAGCAATATCAGGGACGTTCTGCAGTTCCCCCGCACCTACAAGAAAATTTACTGAGAAAAAAGGAAAGTCGCCGGAACCGGTTCAACCCCGGTTTCAGCGACTGATTTTTTTATTCCGGAGCAAGCGCTCCGATAGAACCTTGCGCCTTCGCATCAGCCTCCGAAGAAAAGGTGCTCGACGAGGATCTTTCCGCCAAGGCAGATCAGGATAATGCCGCCGACAAGCTCCGCCTTGGATTTGTAGCGAGTGCCGAAGGCGTTGCCGACGCGCAGTCCTCCTGCGGAAATGGCAAAGGTAGTCGCGCCGATCAGCAGCACCGCCGGGATAATGCTGACCTTGAGGAAGGCGAAGGTCACGCCGATGGCAAGCGCGTCGATACTGGTGGCGACTGCCAGCGGGAGCATGGTTCTGAAATCGAAGGAAGCGTCCGGTTCGTCCTCCTCGCCGTCCGAAAGCGCCTCGCGCGCCATATTCCCCCCGATGACGGCGAGCAGCACGAAGGCGATCCAGTGGTCAATGCTGGTAATCATGGCTTCAAACTGCTTCCCGAGCAAATATCCTATCAGAGGCATGAGCGCCTGAAAGCCGCCGAAATACATCCCCACCGTCATGACGTGACGCTTGCCGACTCTCGGCACAGCCAGCCCCTTGCACACCGAAACGGCAAAGGCGTCCATGGAAAGTCCCACGGCGATGACAAACAGATCGAACCAATTCATGAATCATTCCTCCGGTATTATGTGATGAAAGGGCGCCGGCAAACAAAAAAGGCGAAGCCTACCCGTCCCAGACAGAACAGGTAAGTCTCGCCATTTAAAACAAAGCCGGAAACTCTCGTTTCAGTATGTCGACTTTATCACACGGTGCTGCACCAGCAGGAGCCGTGCCGACTACTCCCTTACTAAGGACAAGTTTATCATATCCTTCTGTCGTTAGTCAATCCTAATTGAAGGGACAAAATGATTTTTGTTGACTTGACTATTTCCGTTGGATATAATACAATATATTCAGCACACAATCATAAAAAAACGGAGGAGTCCCGATGACGGCAAAAAAAGGGAAAATACTTGTCGTGCTGACAGGCGGAACCATCGGCAGCAAATGCAGCGGCGGGGTGAGAGGAATCGCCGGTGATTCGCCCTACATCCTGCTGCGCGAATTCCGGAAGGCATTTCCGGCGTATGCGGATTGTGAATTTGAGATTATCAATCCCTACAGTATTCTGAGTGAAAACCTCACCTGTGAGAGGTGGTCGCTGCTCTACGGAGCGCTCCTGGAGGCGGACATCGCCGCCTATGACGGCGTGATTATCACTCACGGCTCCGACACGCTCGCCTACACCTCCGCCGCAATCGGAATGCTGATGCGGCACACATCCTGTCCGGTCATTCTGACCGCCGCCGACCGTCCTCCGGACGACCCCGCGAGCAATGCCCTTCCCAATTTTCGTGCTTCGGTCGATTTTATCCTGAATGAGGGCATGAGGGGAGTTTTTGTCTCCTACCGCAGGAATTCAGACGGCGAACAGGTCTTTTACATCGCCACCAGGCTGCGTTCCGCCGATTGCTATGAGGATGAATTTTCCTCCTACGGCGGGGACTGCTTTGGCAGGCTATGCGACGGGAGGTTTCTCCCTGAGAAATCCCCGCTCAATCCTTCCGCCGATTCGTTAAATAGAGCGTTATCCCCCGTTGCGAGAAACAACGCCGACTTCGGCGCGAGAAAGATCCTGCTGTTGCGCTCCTATCCGGGAATGGATTATTCGGTGATTAACCCGGACGGCTTCGCGGCGGTTGTCAATTACGGCTATCACTGCGCAACGGCGTATTCGGAGGGAAGCGGCAAATCGCTGCAAAGGTTCGCCGGAATGTGCCGCGAGCGGGGCGCCGACCTGTGGCTCGGCGCGTTCAAAAGCTCCGAGTGTGAGATGTATGCCACCCAGATTGAGCTTGACCGGCTTGGCGTAAAGAAATTTTACGATATGTCGCCCGAAGCCGCCTATGTCAAGGCGGTGCTGGCGTACAACCTGCCGGACACAGATCCCTCCGCCTTTATGCGGAGCTGTCTCTATTTTGAAATACTGAACCGCGAGAATGAAGAAAGCTGGTAGAAGGATGACCCATGAAGCTTTAGCGAAAAGTGACGACGTCAAGCGATTTGATACAAAATTCAATGCCGATATGCTCAAGGCGCTGGCGATGGCGATCATGCTCATCGATCACATCGGCGCGTTTCTGATAGACCGCAGTGATCCGCTGTATTCTCCGCTGCGTTCAATAGGACGGCTGGCATTCCCGATCTTTTGCTTTCTGATAGCGGAGGGCGCGTATTATACCCGCTCGATGCCAAAATATCTTGCCAGGCTTGCCGCGTTTGCCCTTATCAGCACCCCTCCGTACAATCTGGTTCACGGCAGCGCGTGGAATTCACCCGACAATGTAAATGTCTTTTTTACGCTTTTTCTGGGACTTGCCGCGATTTATTCCATGACAGAGCTGCCGAAGACACTTCTTCTCAGGCTTGGTAAATGTCGGCTATCGGAAAACAGGGGCATTTGCGCGGCGCTTGGACTGCCGCTGTGCGCGTTGTGCTATATGACTGCCTATTGGCTGGATACTGATTACGGAGAATATGGCGTGGCGGCTATTCTCATATTCTGGATGCTGCGAAAAAATCAGGCGGCCGCTTGGCTGAGCTTCACGGCGCTGACATTTGTTTTCTTTGAGTTCTTCATCGCCACACCCGGCCCTGCGGGCGGGGTGGAATACAGCCGCATGAATCTGTACAATGTGCTGACAAAGCTGCTCTCTGAGCCTGGCGCAAGTCTCTACTTTTTCAATCAGACCCAGATGTACGCGCCGCTCGCCTTTATTCCCTGTCTTTTCTACAACGGGAAGCGGGGCAATTGCAAGGGGGAATATGCAAAATATCTTTTCTACGCGTTTTACCCGGCGCATCTCTTTTGCCTATGGATTGTTCAGCTGATAATCAGGTGATGATATGGTTGCATTTATATTGACGATCACGGTATTCTGATGAATGATTGATTGCAAAACAGAATACCGTGAAATGATTCTATTGAATTCAGAACAATGATTGGGAGAGAAAAAAATGATTTGCAAATTTTGCGGTAATGAGATTGATGATAACGCCTTTTTCTGTGTTCTCTGCGGAGAGATTGTGGACAATTCTGACGACGGAAAAAAGCAAAAGGTCGATCTGAAAAAAAAGGGCGACGAGGATATTTTTCCTTTGCATGACCATTTGGGCGGCGATTCGGACGAAACCGTGAGTGTGTTTGATATGACTGACGAATATGAAGACGACGATGACGCGGAAACATATCAGCCGTCGTTGATGGAGGAGCCTGAGATCATAAGGGCGCAGACGTCGTTTCATTGGAGCGAAGAGGAGGGCTTTTCCGAACCCCAGATCGTGAGAGAGGATGCTTCACGCCAGGAGAGCGACGCAACTCCGCAGCCCGTCGCTCCGCAGCCCGTTACTCCGCAGCGGACCCCGCCCCCGCAGCCTGCTGTTCAAAAAAATACAAAAAAACCGAAGCCTGATCTCAACGCCATGCGCGGCAGCGTGATCGCCGGCTTTTCCGGTATTCATTCTGACAGACAGGATTTTTTTGGGAGGGTTGTTGGCACCCGGAAATCCTTTCCCTTATTTCAGTATTCTTTGATCATTTCGCCTGACAAGGACGTTTTCAATACATACCGGCTGAAATTCAGAGAGCTTGCCATCAAATACGCCAATAAATTCATCAGGGAATACGGTCTGCTGATTGTGAGCTATGAGTCCTTCATTCAGTTTTTTCCGGCGGTTTATTTTTCCAATATGGAATATCTGATTCATGCCGCGTTGGATTGCCTGAACGCCGAAAATGTGAGAACGCAGACCTTCGATTCCTTTTACAGGCAGCATAAGTCAAATTACCACGCCGCATTGGATTTTTATAACTCGGTCAACGCGAAAGGAATGAGCTTCCCGGCACAAAGGGTCAATCTTTTCAGGAGCCTTGTTCCGTCCGCCCTGTTTCACAATGTCTATCTGGACTACTGGCAGGTGTTCCTGACCCTGATCTCCCATCTCCGGGCAAACGGAAAAAACATATGGTGGGGTACCAATGCCATGGCGTCCCGTGCCAATGCGCTGCTGAACAACCTTTCAGATCCCCGGTTCCCGAGAGAGTACGCCAATTCCCTTGTCTTCCAGATTCTCGGACTGTATCCCTACAGCAAGCCGCTGTTTTACCGCATGACAAGAATGTACGGAGATACACAGGAAATTGCAGCCATCAGGCAATACTTCGGCTATACCGATATGAGCAATCCGCGCATTCTCTGACCTTTTCATGTAAGAGCCTGCCGACGTTTCTCCGCGTGCGGGACGTGCGTGGAGAGATACCCGACAGGCTCTGAAAAAAAACACACCGTGCCTCGCGTTTCCAGCGGTACACGGTGTGTTTTTGGTATCTGTTTTTTTAAGATGTTGAGTTGTTCCAATCATCTCAGGCTTCGCCCTTTGGCTTTGAAAGTTTCCTGCGGGGCTTGCCGGGCTTGCTTGCGATCTGATTATTTTCCTTTGAGGCGTTCATACAGCAGCAGAGTGTCATCAGGCTGTCGTTGAGATGGACGTTTTCCGTCACAGCGTCGCCGTACTTCATGGATAGATCGTAGTGGCTGAAATTCCAGAAGCCGCGCACACCGCAGTCGTATAGAATATCCGCCATTTCCTCCGCGCTCTCCTTGGGCAGGCAAAGCACTGCCGCGTCCGGCTTTTCCGCTGTGCAGTAGTCTTCCAGCGCGCCGACGTCCCGCACCGTCATGCCGTTGATCTGCGTGCCGATTACGCCGGGATCGCAGTCAAATACGGCCGTCAGTGTAAATCCGCGCGAGGAAAAATCCACATGGTTGATGATAGCGCGTCCCAGATTGCCGGCGCCAAGAAGAATCGCCTTGAAATGATTGTCAAGTCCGAGAATGCTGCCAAGCTCGTCAGCGAGCTTCGGCACGTCGTAGCCGTAGCCTTGCTGACCGAAGCCGCCGAAGCAATGGAGATCCTGCCGTATCTGGGAGGCGGAGGATCCCATCTTTTCGGCAAGCGCCTGAGAGGATACGCGGTAGACGCCGTTGTTTTTCAGTTCAAGCAGAAACCTGTAATAACGTGGAAGCCGCCGCACCACTGACATTGAAATTTTCCTGCTTTTTGACATGAAATTTCAACCTCCACAAAAAGCATGATTATACTGATCCTTATTATTTGACGCTTTCCCTTGTGTAATTCAGCAGACCGCCGGCTAAAATGATGTCGCGCTGGCGTTCGGAAACCTGGCAGTTCACCGCGAAGGAGGTTCCCTTTGTCTTGTTGACCACGGTGATTTCGGATTTGCCGATCAGTTCGCGCACGTCGGGAATCTCCAGCTCGTCCATCTGATCGATGGTATCGTAATCGGCTTCATTGACGAAGGTCAGCGGGACGATGCCGGCGTTGACAAGGTTGGCAAGGTGAATCCGGGCGAAGGATTTGACGATGACCGCCTTGACGCCGAGATAAAGAGGAACAAGCGCGGCGTGTTCTCTGGACGAGCCTTGTCCGTAATTGCTTCCTCCGACGATGATGCCCTTGCCCTCGGCGCGGCAGCGCTCGGGGAACTGCTCGTCACAGACGGCGAAGCAGAAGTTGGAGAGGAAGGGAATGTTGGAGCGGTAGGGGAGAATTTTGGCGCCGGCGGGCATGATGTGGTCGGTGGTGATATTGTCGCCGACCTTGAGAAGCGCCTTGGCGTCGATGCTTTCCGGAAGCGGATTGCTGGTGGGGAAGGGCTTGATGTTGGGACCGCGCAGAATCTCCACGCTGTCCATTTCCTCCACCGGCGCGGGGGGGATGATCATGTTGTCGTTGATGAGGAATTTCTCCGGCAGGGGAATGTCCACCGCCTCGCCCAGCTCCCTTGCGTCGGCAAATACGCCTGCGATGGCGGAAACGGCTGCCGTTTCGGGGGAGACAAGGTAGATCTGGCCGTCCTTTGTGCCGGAACGCCCTTCAAAGTTGCGGTTGAAGGTGCGCAGCGAAATGCCCTTTGAATTGGGCGACTGACCCATGCCGATGCAGGGGCCGCAGGCACATTCCAGAATTCTTGCGCCGGCGGCGATGATGTCGGCGAGAGCGCCGTTGGCCGCCAGCATGTTGTAGACCTGTCTGGAGCCGGGGGCAATGCCGAGGCTGACGTCGGGGTGAACCGTCTTGCCCTTGAGGATATGCGCCACGCGCATGAGGTCGAGATAGCTGGAATTGGTGCAGGAGCCGATGAGCACCTGATCGATCTTCTGTCCCTTCAGCTCGTCGATGGTTTTGACGTTGTCGGGCATATGGGGAGCGGCCGCCATCGGGCAAAGCCCGCTGAGATCAATGGTAAGAATTTCATCGTAATGCGCGTCCTCGTCTGGCTTCAGCTCGACCCAGTCGGCTTCTCTGCCCTGCGCCCTGAGGAACGCCCTTGTGATTTCATCGGAGGGGAAGACGGAGGTGGTCGCGCCAAGCTCCGCGCCCATGTTGGTGATGGTGGCTCTTTCCGGAACGGTCAGGGTGCTGACGCCCTCGCCGCCGTATTCGATGATCTTGCCGACGCCGCCCTTGACGGACATCCTGCGCAGCACTTCGAGAATGATGTCCTTCGCCGATACCCACGGGGAGAGTTTGCCGGTCAGATTGATGCGCACCATTTTGGGCATGGTGATGTAATAGGTGCCGCCTCCCATGGCGACGGCGACGTCAAGACCGCCCGCGCCCATGGCCAGCATTCCGATGCCGCCGCCGGTGGGCGTGTGGCTGTCGGAGCCGATGAGGGTTTTGCCGGGAATGCCGAAGCGCTCCAAGTGAACCTGATGGCAGATGCCGTTGCCGGGACGGGAGAAGTAAATGCCGTGCTTTTTGGCGACGCTCTGGATGAAGCGGTGGTCGTCGGCGTTCTCAAAGCCGGTCTGGAGGGTATTGTGGTCTATATAAGCGACCGAGCGCTCTGTTTTGACTCTCGGCACGCCCATTGCCTCGAATTCGAGGTAAGCCATGGTGCCGGTCGCGTCCTGCGTGAGGGTCTGGTCGATTTTCAAACCGATGTCCGTACCCTGCACCATCTCGCCCTCGACGAGGTGAGCCTTGATGATTTTTTCAGCTATCGTATAACCCATTTGCGTAAATCTCCTTCGCTGATTTAGTTTCATAAGCTATTATCCCTTATTTCCGTCGATTTGTCAATGTTTTAACGAAAAAAATCAAAAAACATGCATATCCCGGACATGGCATGAATAACTATTGGACAGAATTCAAAAGAAGTGCCGGAAAACAGGTACTTCCTCAAAAGGAGAGAAGCGCATGGAATGTAAAGCTGCGGGCGAGACTGTATTCGCCAGGGAAGTCTTATTCGAGGGAAATTGCGAGCAGGCGGTGGATACCGAGCTGACGCTGCCCGATTACTGCCCCGACATCGGCAGGCTGCTCAAATGCCGCCTTGTGCCGATGATCACATCGCGCCAGGTGAATTTTGATTCGCTTGCGGTGGAGGGAACCGCCAGAATTTCGGTGATCTACCTCGATGACCGGGACAAGAAGATCCGCTGCTGCGACAGGGATTATCCCTTTAAGGCGAGCGTTCCCTATGACGGCGGCACAGAGAATGTCAGGCTGCTTGCCGAGGCGCGCGTCGATTATGTCAACTGCCGCGCCGTCAGTCAGCGCAAGCTGGATATACACGGAGCCTTTACGGTTCATATGACGGCGGTCTGCCGCAAAGAGAACGAGCTTGTCACCGGCGTGGAGGGGGAGGATCTCCGGCTGCGCATGGAGACCCGCGCAATCAGCGATCTGGTAAGCTGCGCGCAGACCGGCTTTGACCTCAGCGAGGCGATCGAGCTGAACGAGGGCAAGCCCCCCATTTCCTCCATCATCCGCAGCGGCGCGGTCATCTGTATGGAGGAAATGCAGATCATTCCCGGCAAGCTGACCGTCAGGGGCAACGCAATCTTCACCATGGTCTATTGCACCGAGCAGGATGCGGCGCCGGAGCGTCTGGAATACGTCATTCCCTTCAGCCAGTTCTTTGATATTCCCGGCATTGACGAGGACTGCAAAACCGACGTCTCTCTCTGCTGTGATATGCTGGAGGTTTCCCCCCGCACCGATTCCGACGGCGAATACCGCCGTGTGGATGTGGAGCTGCGCGTTTCAGCCGACATCAGGGTCTACCGCGACAGGGAGGTTTCGTGGGTCAGCGACGCGTATTCGGTGGATTACGAGCTGAACTGCGTCAGGAAGCAGGTGCGTCTGGAGCGTCTCTGCGATACGGCGTTCGACACGGCGGTGATCCGTCAGACCGTGGACGCAGGCGACATTAAGATTGAAAGCGTCAGCGACCTCTGGGCGGGCATTTCCGACAGCCGTGGCAGCTGGCGCGACGGCAGGACGGTCATTACGGGGAATATGGCGGTCTGTATGATTCTCCGCGACCCTTCCCGCGGCGCTGTGTATTTGGAAAAGAATCTGCGCTTTGAATGCGGCGTTTCACAGCCCGTTTCAGGACAAAATTTGCGCCCTGAGATCGGCGTGAATGTAAAAAGCTGCGGCTACACAGTTACAGGTGACAACAGACTGGAAATTCAGGCGGAGCTGTGTCTTCACAGCTCACTCTATGAGGATATTCCTGCCCGACAGATCTGCTCGGTCGAGCTGGACGAGAGCCGCCCGAAGTCTCCGGAGAATCGTCCGGCTGCCGTGCTGTATTTTGCCGATGAGGGCGAGGAGCTGTGGGACATTGCCCGCGAGTACAATTCCTCGGTGGAATCCATCCGGCTGGATAATGACATCGAGGGCGATACCGTCGGGGAGAGCCGGCTGCTGATCGTCACGGCATAAGAAGCGCTCACGTCGGCTTGCGGTCTTCACATGTGGGACAGCAAGCCGCATCATGAAAAACTAAAAAATAAGCCCCGGAAGGAGAGCACAGAAAAAAATGGGAGACAGCAAAATCTACCGAGACATCGCCGAACGCACCGGCGGCGATATTTATATAGGCGTGATCGGCCCCGTCAGGACGGGCAAATCCACCTTCATCAAGCAGTTCATGGAAACCCTTGTCATCCCCAACATGAGCAGCAAATACAAGGTGGAGCGCGCGACGGACGAAATGCCGCAGTCCGCGGCGGGACGCACCATCATGACCACCGAGCCGAAATTCATTCCCGAAGAGGCGATCGAGATCGATCTCGACGATGCAGCGTCGTTCAGGGTGAGGATGATCGACTGCGTGGGCTACATCGTACCGTCGTCACTCGGTTACATCGAGAACAATGCCCCTCGCATGGTGAAAACCCCTTGGTACGACGAGGAAATACCCTTTAACCTTGCCGCCGAGATCGGCACGCGCAAGGTCATCACCGAGCATTCCACCATCGGGCTGGTCGTGACGACCGACGGGAGCATCAGCGACATTCCCCGCGAGGAGTATGAGGAAGCCGAGGAACGCGTCATCAACGAACTGAAGGAGATCAAAAAGCCCTTCGCCGTGCTGCTCAACTGTGCAGACCCGGCAAAGGAGGAGAGCAGGGCGCTTGCCGAACGGCTCACGGACAAATACGGCGTGCCGGTCATGGCGGTCAACTGTCTGGAAATCACCGAGAGCGAAATTCAGGGGGTTCTGTCGGAGGTACTCTATGAATTTCCCGTGCGTTCGGTCGCCATCGACATGCCGGGCTGGATCAATTCGCTCGACCGCGACCACTGGCTGAGAGCCGACGTGATGGGGACGATCCGTTCGGCGGCAAAGGGCATCCGCCGCATCCGGGAGATCGGCAGCCTTGTGTCCGCGCTGTCGGAGAACCAGTATGTGACGTCCGCCGCCACCCGCAGCATTGACCTTGGCACCGGCAAGACCCGCGTTAAGGTGGAGCTGCAGCCGGAGCTTTTCTATAAGATCATCGGGGAAAAGACGGGATTGCAGATCAAAAATGAAGCCGACCTGATGAATTCGATTGCCGGTCTTGCCGCTGTCAAGAGCAAATTTGACAGGCTGAGCGACGCTCTCGATGAGGTAGAGCGCACGGGATACGGCATTGTCATGCCTTCTATGGATGAACTGACGCTCGAGGAACCGGAGCTGATGCGGCAGGGCGGCAGGTACGGTGTGCGCCTGACTGCCTCCGCGCCCTCGCTGCACATCGTCAAGACCAACATCACCACCGAGGTTGCGCCCATTGTCGGCTCGGAGAAGCAGTCGGAGGATCTGGTGAAATACCTGTTGCGCGGCTTTGAGGAGGAGCCGTCGTCCATCTGGCAGTCGAATATCTTCGGGAAATCGCTGCACGAGCTGGTCAACGAAGGGCTGCACAACAAGCTCAGCAAGATGCCGATGGACGCCCGAGATAAAATGCGTGAGACCATCGAGCGCATTATCAACGAGGGCTGCAGCGGATTGATCTGCATTATTCTGTAACTATCAGCCAATTCACCTTTATGAAACGCGACGGAGGTCAGTCAGAGCCGGTTCAGGCGCTTTGATTGCGGAACCACCGCCGCGTTTTTTGTCGGAGGACATGGCCTGTAATTGTGAAAATGCACAAAAGCGAGAGCCGTGCCGAATTCGGTCACTCGAGAGAAAAAAAGTCGATTTTCCGTATTGTAAAATTTATCAATGATTAATTACAGTGCTTGATATGTCTGAATTATTTCATTTTTATGTCTGATTTGAATATAAATCCCATTCGACATAAAATTCTCTACCATAACAAACAGATAAAATACACTGGGAAATTTTATGACAATTATTCAAGTCGCTGTTTTTATAATTGATTAATTTCACAAGTTAATGTGAAATTACAAGTTTATAATATGTAAAATCGACTGAATTTGTGAGGAATCCGCATATTTCAAATAATTGTTGAATAATACAAACTTTTGCAAAATTGGCATTTTTCACTCGAAAATGATTGAAAAAAGAGTTTTTCTGTGTTAACATATTTCACGGTAGGATTCGTCGACGGAATATTACCCCATTATCCCCAAGAGACTCCGATTGCGCTCGGACTCAGATGACAACAAAATAATCTGTATGGAGATGAAAGTATGACCATGAGTAAAGAAATTATAACGTCTCATAAAAACAAAAGTATAATCATGTGCGGGTTGAATGAGAGCGGATATTCCGATAAGAACACGGTTATGGAGGAAGTGGAAGGCAGGATTATTCCGGTGCCGAATGACAGCGACTCTTTTATAAACGAGATTATGAAGCACCCGGATGCTCATGTGCTGATTGACATGCTGATCGGCGAGAAGGACGCCGTTTCCTTTATCAGGGAGGCTAAAAGAAGGCTGCCCCAATGCCGTCCGGTCTTTATTGTAAAGTGCGAATATGTGTCTTTTCGCATGGAGCGGGAGCTTTACGGCGCGGGCGCCTCCGCGGTGATCGCAAAGGACTGGTCCCCTGACACTGTTCTCTCTTTGCTGCGTGAGTACTTCGGCGTGAGCGGAGGCGCTTCCTCCGTTCGTGACAATGCGCCGGGAGAACCCGTTGTGGATCCGGTGGAGCTGGAGATCATGGTGACCGACATCATGCACAAGGTCGGCGTTCCCGCCCACATCAAGGGGTATCAGTACCTTCGCTGCGCGATCGTAAAGGCGGTCATGGAGCCTGAGATTATCAATGCCGTTACCAGGGAACTGTATCCCGGCGTCGCGGCGTGCTTCCTCACGACGCCCTCCCGCGTGGAGCGTGCCATTCGTCACGCCATCGAGGTGGCGTGGGACAGGGGCGACATCGATTTTCTCTCCACCTATTTTGGCAGCACTGTGAGGAATTCACGTGGCAAGCCCACCAACAGTGAATTTATCGCCATCATTGCGGACAAGCTCCGCATGACATTGCGCACGGCGTAAGCGCGCCCTATGATATTCTGAAAAAAAACAAGCCGGACTGAGGAATTTCACGTTTCTGAAAAACCTCAGTCCGGCTTTATTGGAGGAAAACTAATGTCTGTACATACGCTTGCTGCCGCCCAGTCCGCAGCCGGCAAGCACGATCGCCGTGATGGAGATAACGGTACCCACAATTCCGAGGGACAGGGCAAATGCTGCCATAACATTTCTTCTCATAAAAACAACACCACCTTTCATCTAAGACTATTATAACCCTAAAATTTGACTAAATTGTGACTACAATAAATATTATAATAAAATTCAATACAAAATTCAATAATCTTTTCAAAAAATTATTGAATTTCCCGCAGAGATTGGTTATAATATAATTGCATATTACCATAGATTGGAGATAAAGAATATGGCAGACTACCGTATAGTAGACAGCGTGGAAGCGCTGGAAGAGAAGCTGGCAGAGGTCAGGGCGGCGCAGCGTATCTTTGCGACCTACACACAGGAGCAGGTCGATAAGATTTTTCTTGCCGCGGCGACTGCCGCCAACATGGCACGACTCCCGCTCGCCAAGATGGCTGTCGAGGAAACCGGCATGGGCGTTGTCGAGGACAAGGTCATCAAGAACAATTACGCGGCGGAGTACATCTACAACGCCTATAAGGACACCAAGACCTGCGGCGTAATCGAAGAGGACAAGGCGTTCGGCACCATGAGAATCGCCGAACCAATCGGCGTGGTGGCTGCTGTCATTCCCACCACCAACCCGACCTCCACGGCGATCTTCAAGACGCTGATCTGCTTAAAGACCCGGAACGGTATTATCATCAGCCCTCATCCGAGAGCCAAGAAAAGCACCATCGCCGCCGCGAAGATCGTTCTGGAGGCGGCTGTCAGGGCGGGCGCTCCCGAGGGCATCATCGGGTGGATCGACGTTCCCTCCCTGGAAATGACCAATCTCGTCATGAAGGAATCCGACATCATCCTCGCCACCGGCGGCCCCGGCATGGTCAAGGCGGCGTACAGTTCCGGCAAACCGGCACTCGGCGTGGGTGCGGGCAACACTCCCGCGATCATCGACAAGTCAGCCGACATCCTGCTGGCTGTCAACTCGGTCATTCACTCCAAGACCTTCGACAACGGCATGATCTGCGCGTCCGAGCAGTCGGTCATCGTCGACAAGGAAATTTACGACGCGGTGCGCGCTGAATTCGCTGCGAGGGGTTGCTACTTCCTCAAGGACGATGAGAAGGACAAGGTGCGCAAGACCATGATCATCAACGGCTCGCTCAACGCGAAGATCGTCGGTCAGAAGCCGGTGACCATTGCAGCTCTTGCGGGCGTTGAGGTGCCTGAGGAGACAAAGGTGCTGATCGGCGAGGTGGAGAGCGTCGACATCTCCGAGGAATTCGCCCATGAAAAGCTCTCTCCTGTACTCGCTATGTACAGAGCAGAAGATTTTGAAGATGCGGTTGCCAAGGCGGAGCAGCTTGTTGCCGACGGAGGCTACGGACATACCTCCTCCCTCTATTGCAACGCCCTCACCGAGAGAGCCAAGATCGCCGAATTCAGCGAGAGAATGAAGACCTGCCGCATTCTGGTCAACACCCCCTCATCCCACGGCGGCATCGGCGACATATACAACTTCAAGCTCGCTCCCTCGCTCACACTGGGCTGCGGCTCCTGGGGCGGCAACTCCGTCTCCGAGAACGTGGGCGTCAAGCACCTGTTAAACATTAAGACAGTCGCCGAGAGGAGAGAGAACATGCTGTGGTTCAGAGCGCCTGAGAAGGTATACATCAAGAAGGGCTGCCTCCCTGTCGCCCTCGACGAGCTGAAGAACGTCATGGGTAAGAAGAAGGTATTCATCGTCACCGACCAGTTCCTTTACAAGAACGGCTATACAAAGGGCATTACCGACAAGCTCGACGAGATGGGCATTATCCACGCGACCTTCTTCGACGTGGCGCCCGATCCGACGCTTGCCTGTGCCCTCGAGGGCGTGAAGCAGATACGCGCCTTCGAGCCTGACTGCATTATCGCGGTGGGAGGCGGCTCCGCTATGGACGCGGGTAAGATCATGTGGGTGCTGTACGAGCATCCCGACGCGGATTTCAAGGATATGGCCATGCGCTTTATGGACATCCGCAAGAGAGTCTACACCTTCCCGAAGATGGGCGAGAAGGCATACTTCATCGCCGTTCCCACCTCCGCCGGCACTGGCTCCGAGGTCACGCCGTTCGCCGTTATCACCGACGACGAGGGCGTCAAGTACCCGCTTGCCGACTACCAGCTCATGCCGAACATGGCGATCGTCGACGCGGATATGCAGATGACCGCGCCCAAGGGACTCACCTCCGCCTCCGGCATCGACGCGATGAGCCACGCACTTGAAGCCTATGTTTCCGTTATGGCAACCGACTACACCGACGGTTTGGCGCTGCAGGCGATCAAGACCATCTTCGACTACCTGCCGCTCTGCTATGAGGACGGCAACAACCAGCCCTTCGCCAGAGAGAAGATGGCAAACGCCGCCACCCTCGCCGGCATGGCGTTCGCCAACGCCTTCCTCGGCATCAATCACTCGCTGGCGCACAAGCTCGGCGCGTACCATCACATCGCGCACGGCATTGCCAATGCCCTTGTACTGACCCATGTCATGCGCTTCAACGCTTCCGAGGTTCCCACCAAGATGGGCACCTTCTCGCAGTATGACCATCCCAAGACGCTGAGAAGATACGCGGAGATCGCCGAATACCTCGGCATTCCCGGCGCGGACGACAACGAGAAGTTAGAGGGTCTCATTGCGAAGTTAGAGGATCTCAAGGAGAAGATCGGCATCAAGAAAACCATCGCCGACTACGGTGTATCCGAGGAAGACTTCCTCGCTACTCTCGACGAGATGAGCGAATACGCCTTCGACGACCAGTGCACCGGCGCCAATCCGAGATACCCGCTCATCAGCGAGCTGAAGGAAATCTACAAGAAGGCATACTACGGAGAATAATCTCGCTCGCAAACGTTCGATACGTGAACAGATCATAGTGAATAACGAAGGAGCGCGTCGCGCTGAAGCTATTCCGTGACAAGGAGGATCATCAGAAATATGGAATTTGATACAAGCAAGATGGAAGTGCTCGCCCGCAGATCCAACAAGGTGATTTACAGATGCGGCGATTACACGATCAAGGTCTTTGACAAGGACTTTTCCAAGGCGGACATTCTCAACGAGGCACTCAACACCGCCAGAGTGGAGGAAACCGGACTGAACATCGCCAAGGTGCAGCAGGTCACGATGATCGACGGCAAGTGGGCGATTGTCTTTGATTACATCGAGGGAACCACCCTCGCCGAGCTGATGGAGCAGCATCCCGACAAGCTGGACGAATACCTCGATCTTTTCGTCAATCTCCAGCTGGAGATACAGAGCAAGAGGGCGCGGCTTCTCAACAAGCTCAAGGACAAGATGGAGCGAAAGATCTCCGAAACCGGTCTGGACGCCACCACCCGCTACGAGCTTGACGCGCGTCTTGCCGGCATGAAGAAGCACGTCAAGGTCTGCCACGGCGACTTCAACCCCAGCAACATCATCATTACGCCCGAGGGCGAGGCGTATGTGCTTGACTGGTCGCACGTCACGCAGGGCAACGGCGCGGCGGACGCGGCAAGAACCTATCTGCTCTTCTCGCTGGAGGGCAAGACCGAGCTTGCCGAAAAGTACATGAAGCTCTACTGCAAGAAGAGCGACACCGCCCGTCAGTACGTTCAGCAGTGGCTCCCGATCGTCGCGGCTTCGCAGTCGGTCAAGGGCAAGCCCGAGGAAAGAGAATTCCTGCTCAGATGGGTCAACGTGGTGGAATATCAGTAATCCTGTTTTTCACACGCTGCTGCAACTGAATCAATAATCCAACGGGACATGAGGCATTTTTCTCGCCGCATGTCCCGTTTTGCGTCGCAAGAAAACGGATGAAAAAGGGCGTATAATATTTTTGCACTCTATTGACAAAAAGGACAGAAAATGATATGATATATAAATAATCATTTTGAGAAAGGTAGGCAAATAAATGAAACGAATTATCTTAACGCTGCTATCCCTGCTTTGTCTGATGTCTGTTGCGTCCTGCGGAGACGGAAAGAGTTCGTCTGACAAAAAGGAGGCTGCGGAGGGATTTTCCGCGTCGTCGCTGGTAGTTGTCTATGACGGCGTGGCATACGGA
>ONDC01000162.1 GCA_900316495.1 uncultured Eubacteriales bacterium | reverse complement strand
CAGCGGCAAAACAGAGGCAAAACGGAGGCATTGACAGCCCATCTGTCAATATGCAGACAATTGAAATGATGAAGAAATTGGGCGCGGAGGTGAGGGCAATTGGCAATTAACGCGGGTACGGTGACGGCATTTCTGACGCTCGACACCAACCGCTTCAACGCGGGGATGGAATCGGCCAACGCGCAGTTTAAGGCGCTCCGGGACGAGAACATCACGACCGCGGAGAAAATACAGGGCGTCGGCGGGGCGCTTACCACCATCGGCGGCACGCTGACGCGCAACGTCACTCTTCCGCTGGTCGGCGCAGGCGCTGCCGCTCTGACGGTGGCCGCCAACTTTGACGAGGGCATGAGCAAGGTGCAGGCCATTTCCGGCGCGACAGGTGACGAGCTTCAAAAGCTCCGCGACAAGGCGCGGGAAATGGGCGCAAAGACCAAATTCAGCGCGTCCGAGGCTGCCGACGCGATGAGCTATATGGCGATGGCGGGATGGAAGACCGGCGAAATGCTCGACGGTATCGAGGGCATTATGAACCTTGCCGCCGCGTCCGGCGAGGATCTGGCTACGACCTCCGACATCGTGACCGACGCTTTGACGGCGTTCGGACTGAAAGCCAAGGATTCCGCGCATTTCTCTGACATTCTTGCCGCCGCATCGTCCAACGCAAATACCAATGTGTCCATGCTCGGCGAATCCTTCAAATACTGCGCGCCGATCGCGGGCGCTATGGGCTATTCCGCCGAGGACGTTGCAGAAGCTCTTGGGCTGATGGCGAACAGCGGTATCAAGGCCTCACAGGCGGGTACGGCTATGCGCTCTATTATGACCAAGCTGACCGGAGATTTCAAGATTTCAGGCAAGGAACTCGGCGAGGTCACGATCAGCGCCAACAACGCCGACGGTTCCATGCGTGATCTGACGGAGATACTGGAGGATTGCCGCGGAGCATTCTCAAAGCTGACCGAATCGGAAAAATCTGCGAACGCTGAGACGCTGGCGGGAAAATACGCTATGTCCGGCTTCCTCGCTCTGATGAACGCCGCGCCGGAGGACGTTGATAAGCTGTCCGGCGCTATCAACAATTGCGACGGCGCTGCCGAGAAAATGGCGGCGACCATGCAGAACAATCTCAAAGGTCAGCTCACCGTCCTCAAATCGCAGGCGGAGGAGCTGGCGATCGGCTTCGGCACGGAGCTGATGCCGGTGGCGCAGGATTTGGTAGGCGTTGCTTCAAGCGCGGTGCAGGCTTTCAGCGGACTGGATGACGGGGCAAAGAAATTTATCGTTTACGCCGGATTGGCTGCGGCGGCTGCCGGGCCGCTTGCTACGGGAATCGGCAAGGTGACAAGCGGCGTCGGTTCTGTCATGGAGACTGTGGGCGGTGCGGTTAAGGCGTTCAAAGATGCTAACGGCGTTGTTTCGGGGCTGGGAGCGGCGCTTAATTCCGTGGTATCTCCTGCCGGATGGGTGGTGCTTGGTCTGGGTGCGGTAACGGCTGCCGGAGTTGCGCTTTATGCCGCGACACGCGACGCGAACAAGGGCACGCGGGAACTCGGAGAGGCTTTCAAGGGTGCAGCTGACAATGCTAAAACCTTCTATGAGGAAGTGCAGAACGGCGGCTCGGTGAATTTGACCAGCAGCTTTTCATCTGAGCTTAATTCGGGCATTGACATGAACGATTTACAGCAGAAGATAGCGAAGGCGCAGCAGAAGATCACCGACGTCATTTCCAAAGCCTCAAAAGAACGCCGAAGCTTGACCAGCAAGGAAATAAAAGACCTTAAGAAATACTTTGATGAGCTGAAAAAACTGCACGATCAGCAGGTGGAATATTACACCAACAATCTCACCTCACTCCGGCAATCGGTTAATGACGGTCTGGAACTGAACGAGGAAAGCGCAAAGGAAATTCTCGCGCAGGGCAAGGCGAATATGGACGCGGCTCTGGAGGCTGAAAAACAAGCGCATTATGACCGCCTTTCAGGGATTCAGCAAATCTATGCGGATGACGAAAAGGCACGGAAAAAAGCGATTGCGCAGGAAAACGAGTACTACGACAACCGCATCAGCAATATAAAGAAAGCCAACTCCGACCTGATAAGCGCTGTTACTGACGGTCATGCGAAGCAGAATCTGGTAGAGGATGAATTCTACCAGAAGATGAAGCAGTACAATGCCGATGTGGAAGCGGAAAATAAGCGGCACGCAGACAAGGTAGCGGAAATACGGGAAAATGCCAACAATCAATACGAAGACCAGGGAGCGGCATTGCTTGCAGAAGAAACACAGCATACTGCGGCAATGGAAGACCTCCAGAATCAATTTGGACTTAATCTGAAAAGCGTCAACTCCGAAGTTATCAGCGACCAGCTTGGATTGCTTGCCACTTTGCAAAGCAGCCACGGAAAAATTACAGCTGAAAATCAGGAATTTGTCCGCCAATTTGCCATGGCTTATAACGCGCTTCCGGAAGATGTGCGGAAGGATATGGACGCAACCGTCGCTGAGATGAAGCTGACGGGTCGTACCGGCGAAATCATTGATTCCGTAAATATGCTGTGTGCAGAAGTAATGTCTTCCTTTGACAGCGGATTAAAGCCAAAGGCTCACGCTATAGGTCAGGAAACAGCCAAAGAATTTTCCGAAGGTATAGACGACGAAAAGGAAAGCGCGGCACAGAAGGGGAAGGAGCTTGCTGATTCTGCGGTCAAGCCTATGGGGGCACCAACGCCTTTGGCAGAAGCCGAGAAAAGCGGCGAAGATACCGCAGAAGCCTATAATTCCGGCATTAACAGCAAGAAACCCGCCGCCAAGAAAAGCGGAGAAGACATCGCTGATTCTGCGGTCAAGCCTATGGGAGCGCCGACGCCGATGGCACAGGCTGAAAAGAACGGGCAAAAACTGGTGACATCTATGACCGGAGGTATGGAAAGCAATAAGCCATCTGCGGTCACGACAGCAGGCGGAATAATGACCGACATGCATACGGCGATGGGGGCAGTCAGCTTTACGGGCATTGGCGGGAATGTGGTGAGCGGCATTCTCAGCGGTCTTAATGACAAGGCTCCAAGTCTGATGAGCAGAGCGAGAAGCCTTGCCACTGGAATTGCCGGAGTCATAGGCGGCGCACTGCGGATTAACTCTCCTTCCAAGGTCATGATTCCCATGGGTGAGGCTGTTGCCGAGGGCATGGAGGTCGGTCTGATGCAGGGCGCCAAGGGGCTTTACGAGACCGCTTCCGCTATCTCGCTCGAAACCGCCGAGACGCTCGGTTCAATTTCAACGCGCGGGGTGAATTATACAAGCGTCCATTCCATGAATTACGGCGACCGGCTCGATCGGCTGTTGGATGCTGTGGAACGGCTTGCGGATTCCCAGACCACGATGGAGATCGACGGCAGACCGTTCGGAAGGCTGGTGAGAGAGTATGGCTGATGTGGAAAAAATACTGCCTTATGAGATATGGTATGAAAATTCTGTAGGGGAAACCATCCGCTTTGATACGGCTC
>ONDC01000055.1 GCA_900316495.1 uncultured Eubacteriales bacterium | reverse complement strand
GGTCGCCGTCCGCCTGGCATACGTCGCCGAGACGCTCATAGCTGACCGACAGGTCGCGCTGTGCCTGTGTGCCCTCGGACTGCTTCGCCAATTGTTCGAAGATTGCCAGTGCCTTCCCATAATATGCCTTCGCGCCGGAGAGGTCGCCGTCCGCCTGGCATACGTCGCCGAGACGCTCATAGCTGATCGACAGTTCTCTTTCGCTCTTTCCCCCGTAATGAGCAACCATCTGCTCGCAATGCCGGTTATAGGCGGTAAAGGCTTCGCGGGCGGCGGTCAGCCTGCCTGAGTCATGCAGGAGCATTCCCCGCGAATCGTACGCCATGGCAATCGACTCATCATCGTCCTCGTTCTGACCGAACCGTGGCTCCATGGCGGCGGTGTAACGCCCGTACCAGTCGATAGCGGCGTTCCAGCTCCGGGCGACGCCGTCGCCCGTCTCGTACATCTGCGCCAGACGCAGTACCGCCTCGGGACATTCGCCGCTCATCGCGGCGGCGGTGATCATCTGCGCCCCCTTGTCCGGGGCGCGTTCGCAGTTCTCGCCGGTCAGCCAGCCCAGTCCCTGCAGGTAGATGGTCTGCGCGGCGCGGGGCGCGCTCTCCCTCTGTGCCATGTGAATCCGCTCCTTTTCGTCCTTCGTGAGCAGGTGAAGGCTCAGCGACTTGCGCAGCCCGTCCTCGTATTCGTCCGGTTTGCGCTTGTCGAGCGAATGGATGTTTCCCAGCACCTTCGCAAACCGCTCCATGTCGGTTTCCTCCAGAATCACGGGAATGATGGGGATTTTCCGCTCCAGCGCGCGGGGGATTTCCTTCTTCATGACATAGCAGTCCGGCTCAAAGGTCAGCGGCGTGACCAGCAGCACAAAGACATTCATGCGGTCGAGTGCCGCGTCGATCTCGGCGTTGTAATCCTCGCCCGCCGTCAGGTTGCGGTCGAACCACACGGCGCAGTCGTTCGCGTCGAGGATGTCCCTCACCACGTCGTTGCGGTAGACGACATTCTTCTTGCGGTAGCTCAGGAACACCACGCCCCAGTCGGCGGCATTGGTCACGTCCCCTTCCCGTGTGCGGTAGGTAAGCTGTGTTGTCGGCATTTTTACGTTCCTCCTGTTTCTTTCTCTTGTGATTTTCAGACCTTCGATAAAAAACCATTCTTTTGAATAGTATGACACATTTTCCTTTTATTGTCAAGAAAAAATGCGAATTCTTCTTGATTATGCCGCTTGTCTTTGCTATAATGAGGAACAGGCAGATATTGACAAGGAGTGGATTTGCATGACGCTGATGAATGTCGCCGGACTGGAGCTTTCCTTCGGCGCGCACCATGTTTTCGGCGACGTCGGCTTTCTCATCGACGAACGGGATCACGTCGGGCTTGTCGGCGTGAACGGCTGCGGCAAGACCAGCCTGTTCAGGGTGCTGACCGGCGAGTATTCCCCCGACGCCGGTTCCTTCGGAAAAAGCAAGCTCGCCCGCGTCGGCTATGTCGAACAGTTCGCCATCAACAGCAGCCTCTCGGTCTACGACGAGCTGCTCACCGTGTTCGACGACCTGAAGGCTATCGACCGCAGGCTGAATGAATTAAACATTCTGCTTTCAAAAAATGAGGGCGACATAGAAGCCCTGATAGACGAACAGCACAGACTGACCGAGGAATTCAATGACCGGGGAGGTCTCACCTACCGCAGCCGCGCGCGTTCCGCGCTTCTGGGACTCGGCTTCACCGAGCAGCAGCTTTCGCAGGGCGTTTACACCCTCAGCGGCGGACAGCGCTCCAAGGTGCAGCTCTGCAAGATGCTTCTCTCCGGCGCGAACCTGCTTCTTCTTGACGAGCCGACCAACCACCTTGACATCGCCTCGGTGGAATGGCTGGAGGATTTTCTCCGCTCCTTCCGGGGGGCTTACATCGTCATCTCCCACGACCGGTATTTTCTCGACCGCGTGACAAACAAAACCTTTGAGCTGGAAAACGGCAGGCTCACCGTCTACGGGGGCAATTACAGCTATTACATCGACAAAAAAGCCGAAAACCGCGAGATCGCTATCCGCCACTTTGAGAACACCTCCCGCGAAATCCGGCGCATCGAGGGCATTGTGGAACAGCAGCGCCGCTGGAACAGGGAGAGGAACATCCGCACCGCCGAAAGCAAGCTCAAACAGATCGAACGGCTCAAAAAAACCCTCGTCGCCGTGGACAGGCTGCCGGAGGATTTCAGCTTCAGCTTTCCCGTCAAAAACGAGAGCGGCAACGACGTTCTCAAAGGTACCGATCTCTCCTTTGCCTACGGCGCTAAAGAGATATTTCACAATGTCAGCATCGACATCAAGAAGGGCGAACGCGTCTTCCTCCTTGGTCCCAACGGCTGCGGCAAGACAACGCTCTTCAAAATGCTCTGTTCCCGGCTCGCGGGGACAAGCGGGTATATCTCGCTCGGTTCCAATGTGGACATCGGCTACTACGACCAGACGCAGGAATCGCTGCATCCCGCCAAGAACGTGCTGTATGAGGTCTGGGACGAATACCCCCGCATGACTGAAACGGAGGTGCGTTCGTCGCTGGCGGCGTTCCTTTTCAAAGGGGACGACGTTTTCAAGAGCATCGGCGATCTCAGCGGCGGCGAACGCGCAAGAGTGGCGATTCTCAAATTAATGCTCTCCCGCTGCAACCTTCTGCTGCTCGACGAGCCGACCAACCATCTTGACATCATTTCCCGCGAGGCTCTTGAAATGGCGCTCACCTGCTATGAGGGCACCATCTTCATGGTGTCGCACGACAGATACTTCATCAACCGCCTTGCCGACCGCATTTATTATATGGAAAACGGCAGCGTCACCGAGTATATCGGCAATTACGACGATTTCACCGCCTTCCGCGCCACGCATTCCGCCGAAAATTCCGACCTCTCCCCTACCCCTGTCAACGCGGAAAAGGAGAAACGTGTCAGCGATTACAAACAGCGCAAGGAGGCCGCTGCCGCCGAACGCAAGCGCCAGAAGCAGATAGAAAATTCCGAGCGGGAAATCGAGCGGCTGGAATCCGAGCTGTCAAAGCTGAACGAGCGCATGACGCTGCCGGAAGTCAGCTCCGATTACGCCAAGATCATGGCAAGATCATGGAGCTGACAAAACAAGCCGCGGAAATGCAGGAGACCATCGACAGTCTCTACGCTCTCCTTGACGAACTCTACGACTGAATTAATGTGAAATGTGAAATGTGAAGTGTGAAGTGTGAAATGTGAAGTGTGAAATGTGAAATGTGAAATGTGAAGTGTGAAATGTGAAGTGTGAAGTGTGAAATGTGAAGTGTGAAATGTGAAGTGTGAAGTGTGAAGTGTGAAATGTGAAGTGTGAAATGTGAAGTGTGAAGTGTGAAATGTGAAGTGTGAAGTGTGAAGTGTGAAGTGTGAAGTGTGAAGTGTGAAGTGTGAAGTGTGAAGTGTGAAGTGTGAAATGTGAAATGTGAAATGTGAAGTGTGAAATGTGAAATGTGAAGTGTGACAAGATCATGGAGCTGACAAAACAAGCCGCGGAAATGCAGGAGACCATCGACAGTCTCTACGCTCTCCTTGACGAACTCTACGACTGAATTAATGTGAAGTGTGAAGTGTGAAGTGTGAAGTGTGAAGTGTGAAATTTTATTTTTGAAGGGAGAAAACAATTGAACGTAGGTATAGCAACACTTGGATGCAAGGTGAATCAATACGAGTCTCAGGTCATGATGGAGAATCTTCTTGCACATGGCTTTGAACAGGCTGACGCGGGTGAACCCGCCGATGTGTTTATTATCAATAGCTGCACCGTCACCGCAACCGGCGACAAGAAGGTGCGTCAGACCGTCCGGCGCGCCCGACGTGAGAATCCCGGCGCGGTCATTATCCTCACCGGCTGTATGCCGCAGGCGTTCCCGGAGGAATGTCAGGCAATTCAAGAAGCCGATATTATTATCGGCAATTCCAACAGAGCCGGACTGATCCGCTATATCGAGGAATTCATGCGCAGCCATCAGCGCATCATCGACATTCAGCCGCACGGCAGGACTTATGGCGGGGAATGCTCCGTCAGCGGTATGAACGAGCGCACAAGGGCTTATATCAAAATCGAGGACGGCTGCAACCGTTTCTGCTCCTACTGCATCATCCCCTACGCCAGAGGTCGCGTGCGCAGCCGTTCCCTGGAGGATATTGCCGAGGAAGCGCGGCGTATCGGACAAAAATTCCGCGAGGTGGTGCTGGTTGGAATTAATCTTTCCGCCTACGGCAGCGACATAGGCACAGGTCTCTCCGAGGCGGTCAGGGCGGTCGCTTCCGCGGAAGGAATCGAGCGCGTCCGGCTCGGTTCCCTTGAACCGGATCTCACTCCCGACGCGCTCATCGAAGAGCTGGCAACTATTCCCGCATTCTGCCCCCAGTTCCATCTCGCTATCCAGAGCGGCTGCGACGAAACCCTCCGGCGCATGAACCGCCACTACGATACCGCGCAGTTCCGCCACGTCTGTGAGAAGATCCGCGCCACCTTCGACAATCCCTCCATTACGACCGACATTATGGTGGGCTTCGCCGGCGAAACGGATGAGGAATTTGCCCGCTCCGTCGCCTTCGCCAAGGAAATCGGCTTCGCGCGCGCCCACGTTTTCGCCTATTCCAGAAGGAAGGGCACCCGCGCCGATTCCTTCCCCGATCAGGTGGACGAGCATCTCAAAAGCCTTCGCAGCGAACAGATGATGAATGCAACCTCTCAATCGGCTGCCGAATTCCTTCATTCCCAGCTTGGCAGAACCGTCAATATTCTCTGCGAACGGGAGGTCGAACCCGGCGTCTTTGAGGGCTACACCGAGAATTATACCCCCGCGCGCATTCGCGGCAATTCGCTCGGCGGGCGTATCCTTCCCGCTCAGGTCGCTGAGGTGGGCGATGGATATGTCATTTGTAGGGCATTATGACGGTTTTTGACGGCATATTTTTACGGTTTTGACATTTTTATGAAAAATGATGGAAAATATGTTGTACTTTTCAATCTCTTATGTTATAATATATTTAATCAATGTTTGATTGACTTTTTTTAGCTGTCAGAAAACGGCTGATCAAAAAAACATCGCTTACGCAGGAGGTATTTTCCATGGCAAAGAAACAGGTTCAGCAGGATCCCGTACTTATCAAGGAGCGCAAAAGACGCAAGTTCTTCGCGCTGCCCTGGTCGTTCACCACATACTCCATCACCACCAAGAAGCTCATCTACAAGACCGGCTTCTTCAGCTCCTATGAAGACGAAATTCTTCTCTACAGAGTGCAGGACATCAGCGTAAAGCGCTCCCTCGGTCAGAAGCTCTTCGGCCTCGGCACCATTATCGTCAATTCCCAGGATAAGACCTGTCCCGAGCTGGAAATTAAGAACATCAAGCACTGCAACGAATTCAGAAACATTCTCTCTGAAAACGTCGAGAAGGAAAAGACCCGCCGCGGCTTCCGCAGCACCGAAATTCTCGACAGCGACGGAGATTTCAGTGACCATTTCCAGGGTTGAGTTCTTTCATCGTTCTGTTATTTTTAAACAGCCGTCCGCAGCTTCCTTTGCTTTTCGCAAAAGGCTGCGGACGGCTGTTTCTTTTGGCAGACAGTAACGTTCTATTTCACCGGCGTCACGATGATGTCGGCAAGATTCGCGCCCGTCTGGGAGGTGATGATCTCGGTGATGACCGAGACCTTTTCCGCGTTCAGTCCGTCGGATTCGGGGATCAGCACCGATACCTTGTCGCCGTTGATCAGCACAAGGCAGTCGGAAAAGCCCTTCGCCTTGATGAGCGTTTCCGCCGTGTTCTCCAGTTGGATGGTCTTGACGTGCTGCGTCCGCGCTTCGAGCGCCTGCGATCTTGCCGCCGAATCCGCCGTCGTGTCCTTGAGCTGCTTCTCCAGCTCGTCGAGCACCTTGTCGCGCGCGGTCTGCCGGTTCAGCCGGCTTTCCGTCAGCACGCTGTTCTGTCGGGCCGGGGCGGTCGCGTCCAGCTCCGCCGAGACGAATTCTGCTCTGCCAAGATCGCTGCGCGATACGTCCGTGCGCGTGGGGGCAATGAAGGATTCCGTCGGCGCAAACTGCCAGTTGAGATACACCGCCGTTCCCAGCGCCAGCACAAGCCCCGCTAATATCAGATGTCTTTTTCCGTTCTTCATGGGTGATTCCTCCGTGTTTTCTTTTGTTTGTTTCAGGTGATTGCCGAATTTGTGAGAATTCCGAAATCGGGCGATGGGTTGTCGCTATTACGCCAGCTTTGTGACGCACACTCTGTTGGAGCTTGTACGCAGAGCGGTCGTCACCACATCGATGATCTGCTGGCGCACGTTCACGTCATCCGCGCCGCTGCACAGCACCACTACGCCCGCGACCGTCGGCGTGTATTGCTTCAGCAACAGCGGCTCCTCTCCCCTCCCCGCGTTGACAAGCACAAGGCTTTCCTCGCCGCTCCGCTTTTCGTCGCGGCTGGTGCGTCCGTCGGGTTGGGCGCTCTCCGTCACCGCCGAGGTCGATTTCTGCCGCACGGCGTAGACGTACTCCGTGCCGCATTCCAGCGTCACCATGACCTTGACGCTCCCCGCGCCGTCTACCGACGAGATCAGCCCCGTCAGACGGCGTTCCAGATGGTCGGCGTATTCCTCGTAGTCCGTCTCCGCGCGGGCGTAAGCCGCTGGCTCCGCCGACGTGCTTTTTGTGCCGCCGCCCATCGTGTCCGACAGAAACAGCAGTCCGATGGCCGCAAAGCCCACCGCAAGCAGCAGCTTCATTCTCTGCCCCGAGCATTCGGGCGAAAACAGCAGCTCCCCCAGTCTTCCCCTGCGCAGCGCTTTCCGTATGTCCTCCAGATGCTTCACTTCCCTTCACCGCGTTATGATCACCGGTTCAACCCCGGTGCAGCTTTTCACAAGCTCCCTGATGCTGTCGGTTCTGTCTACGTCCTCATTTTTTACGATCACCTCCACCTGTCCAATACATATGCAGCCGTCCTCTGAATTATCCATTGAAACGTCGATACTTTTGCACAAAATGCCCTCTCCCTCTAACACGCGGCGGAGATTTTCCTTCAGATAGGCGGCATAGACGCGTTTCGCGCCGCTCTCCACCTCCGCTTCAAGGGCGGGATTCTCAAGGGCGGATTCCTCAAAGGTGTATTGCGTAACGCGACGCGTCCAATCTCTCGCCGCAGAGAACGAACGGAAGAGAACGCACAGGGTCATCAGGGTGACGATCATGCTGAAAAGCCGCCTGCTGCTGCCGGTCGGGGCAACCATCGTGAGCATGGCGCCGATCACGCAGGTGCAGCACACCGCGAACGCCCATTCTTGCAGGGATTGCATGGCTATTACCTCCGGTTAATTCAAAATGTGCCGAAATTCCCCCCGCTATCCCGCCGCCATCATCACGACCATTCCCCCCAGTGTGAGCAGAAACACCATGAATACCAGCACGCCGGTCAGCAGCGAAAGCGTCGCCGATACCGACTTCATCAGCTTCTCCAGCTCCGTCAGCTCCAGCGAGCCGCTCACCGCCTCCCCTACGCCCGCCACCAACCGCCATAGCAACGTCCGGATCAGCACCGGCAGAAAAATGTACGCCGTGGCAATGATGCCGAACGCGCCTGTGGAATTGCGCAGCAGCGTCATGCCGCTTTTGAGGGAGAGATACGCGTCGCTCATCGCGCCGCCCACCACCGGCACCGAGCCGGCTATCATGAACTTCGCCGCCCTCGCGCCCACGCTGTCGGCGGAGGCGGACAGGATGCCGCTCAGACTCAGCACCGTGGAGATCATCACCGCCATGAATCCCAGCAGCCATTTGGCGTATTTTTCAAAAAAGCGGATCACCGCGTCGATCCGCACGCTGCCGGAAACCGCCGACACGCACGACAGCGCAAGGAAAACCCGCAGCATCGGCAGGACGACGTCATTCGCGCCGAGCGAAGCCGCACTGACCGCGCCTGAGAGGAACGCGCTGTATCCCGCCGCCGAGGCGGTTTGTCCGTTGGCAAGAAGGATGCCCGCGAATACCGCGCCGAAGGACTCCGTGAAGCGGCACGCCGTGTCCGCGGCTTCTCCCGCCGCGTCCATCAGCGAGGCGACGGGAACCACCAGCGTCACGCCGGCGGTCAGGGAGGTCACCGCGTTCATCGAGGGCGAAAGCGACGGGGACAGCGCGTCCTCCCCGCCCCTGACGACCGACGCGAAGAGCAGCAGTCCCAGCAGCATGCCCAGCGTCCCAAGAGGCAGCTCCATCTCCCCGCCCGTCATGCTGAGGACGGATTGCAGCACGCCGGCGGGTTGAAGCGTCTGCGCGCTGGCAATATCGCCCGCGTCGACGCCCGCGCCGTTGAGCTGTTCGCGGACGGAATCGGGCAGCCCGTCCAACACCTCCTCCGCGCCGCTTGCCTCGTACTGCGCCTGCAGGTCGAATTCCTCCGACGCGCGCGCCGTCAGACCGCCAAGCGACACAAACAACAGCGTCATGAGGAAAAGCGCGATGCATTTTTTGTGTGTGAATGAAAACAAGAAACGATTCATTTTCCGATAATCTCCCCCGCCAGATCAAGCAGCCTTCTGAAAAGCGGCAGGGCGACAAGCAGCAGCGCCAGTCTGCCGCCAAGCTCCAGCCTGCCGGCAAGGGCGGTCTGTCCCGCGTCCCGGCAGACGTCGGCGGCGGTCTGTACGGCGATACAAATGCCGAACGCCTTCAGGACAACCGTCAGCAGTTCCCCGTCAACGCCTCCCGCCGAGGCAATCGCGCCGATCCCGTCGATCAGCGGTCTGGCAAAGCCGATCAGAAAAAGCGTCAGCGTCACGCCGCATGCAATGGTCAGCAGCAGCGACAGCTCCGGCTTGAGCTGTCCGACGGTGAGGATCATGACGCACATGACCAGCGCTATTCCCGTAAATGAAAGGATGTTCATAGTCCGAAGGTGTCCTTGACCGTGTCAAAAAGCGTGCTGATGCGGGAAATCATCATCATGAGAACCACGATAATGCCCGCCAGTGTGGTCATCATCGCCTGTTCCTCCCTGCCGGCGCGTATCAACACCTGATTGAGCACCGCGACGATAATGCCGATGGCGGCAATTTTGAAGATAAAATCAACGTCTGTCATGCAGAACACGTCCTTTCCTATAATATACGGAGATATTTTACAAAAGCAGCAGCGCCGCAACCGCGCCCGACGAAACCGAGAGAACCACATACAGCCTTCCGTCAGTCAGAGCTTTGGATTGCGCGGCGTTCAGCAGCTCTGAGAGCTGTTCGTCCGCAAGAAGCAGCACATCCAACGCATGATCGGTGTCAGAAGTCCCGATGTTTCCCGCAGTGGAGCAGAGCATCTGAACGTCGCCCTCCGTCAGGCAGAGAGAGGACCTCCATCTCCCAAGCGCGGCGGAGAACGACGCGGAATAACTGCTATGACGTGTTTCTTCCCTTAAAAAGCGGCAGAATTCGCGGCTGTCAGCCGCCTTGCCGAGTATATCGGATATATCGTCAAGGCTCATTCCCGTGTGGAGGATATACGATCTCACCGACCGGAAGTATTCCCGGAAAAAGGCAAGGCTCTCCGCACGCGTCAGCATGCTGCGGCGCAGTTCCAGCCCGATGAAGGTCGCGCAGGTGATGATCACCGCGCAGCAAAGCAGCCTAAAGCCCATGCCCCAGCACCTCCGCAACGGGAAGAATCTCCTTCGCTTCGCACCTGACGCTGCCGCCCTTCAAAAGCACCACCGAATCAAAAGCGCCCGATTGCAGGAGTTTTTTGACCGGCTCGCGTCTGTAAAGTTCGTCGGCATTACAGGCATGCGCGCTGACAATCATCACAATTCCCGCGTTGACCGCGTCACAGACCGCTTCCGCGTCGCCCCTGTCGCCTATCTCGTCACAGACGACAACATCAGGTGAAAGCGTTCGCACCGCGTTGAGAATACCCTCCCCCTTCGGGTAGCCGCTCAGCACGTCACAGAAGTCGCCAAGCGCGTGGCAGGGCGTTCCCCGACACATGGCGGCAAGCTCGTCACGCTCGTCCACCAACACGGTTTTTTTGTAATACGGGGCGGACGACAGTTTCAATGCGAAATCTTTTAGCAGCGAGGTCTTTCCGCTACAGGGCGGCCCCGCGATCAGCGTTCCGTGAATGCCGTCGGCAAAAACGCGTTCAAACAGTCCGTCGGAACACCCGATGTGTTGGGTTGCCACCCGGAGGTTGAGCGAGGTGATATACTTGATTGTCCTGTTTCCCGACTTGTCCACACAGGCGCTTCCCGCAATGCCCACCCGGTGTCCCCCCGGCAGCGTGACAAATCCCTGTGAAAGCTCGCTTTGATGGCTGTAGACCGAATACCCGCAGATCTTCTCAAAGCTGTTCTGTATCTCCTCCGGGGTAAGCGCCTGCCCCCCGCCAAGGTATCGGAATCCCTGTGTCAGCATGGCGACGGCGGGTCTGCCGGTTCGCAGCCGTATTTCATTGACCTCGCCCCTCCGTTCATGAAGCAGCGCCGTTGCTTCGGGTATCAGTCGGTCGGGCAGATAGCCTGCAATGGATAAATGCGCTTCGGGATGACTGCTGCTTGCCATAGGCTTTCTCACTTCCTTCACTTGCCTAATGTATATGCCGAGAACCGACGGGTTATGATGGAAATGAAGAATTTTCACATTAGGCGTTTCACATGAAACAATTTCTATCCGATACTTTATTTGACTATTTTATGTGTTTGAATATTGAAGGCGTTGCCGTAACAATATATTCATATTCATATGCTACAATAGACCCGCAAAACCATGAAAAACGAGGTATTCCCCCTTGAAACAGATCATCATTAACAAAAACGACGCGGGACAGCGGCTCAACAAATTCATCGAAAAGACCTTTCCCGCTATTCCCCCCTCGCTGATGTACAAGAGCATCCGCACCAAGAACATCAAAATCAACCGGAAACGCTGCACGCCGGATCAAAAGCTCTGTGAAGGCGATTTGCTTGACATATGGCTTAAGGACGAATTCTTCGTCCAGCCGCCCCACAAATACGAGTTTACCAACGCCGCGTCGCGTCTGGACGTCGTCTTTGAGGACGAAAATCTCCTGATTGTCAACAAGCCGCAGGGATTGATCGTGCATCCCGACGAGCATTACGAGCCGGACACGCTGATCTTCCGGATTCAGAAATATCTCTTTGAAAAAGGCGAATACGATCCTGAGAAGGAAAACTCCTTTACACCTGCGTTGGTCAACAGAATCGACCGCAACACCTCCGGTCTGGTGATCGCCGCCAAGAACGCCGCCGCCCTCCGCATTCTCAACGCCAAAATGAAGTCGCGGGAGATTCACAAGAAGTACCTTTGCCTTGTCTGCGGCACGCCGGTTCCCGCCGAAGCCACCCTTGAGGGCTTTCTGGAAAAAAACGAGCAGCAGAACCGCGTCTATATTGAAAGCAGACGCTCCGAAAACGGCAAGACCATCCGCACGCATTACAAGGTGCTTGCGACGGTCAATCAATTCAGCCTGGTGGAGGTCGATCTTCTCACCGGCCGCACTCATCAGATCCGCGCTCATATGGCGTCCATCGGACATCCGCTCCTTGGCGACGGGAAATACGGCACCAACAGGATCAACCGTTCCGCGGGGTATCTGCGTCAGGCGCTCTGCTCCTACAAGCTCTCCTTTGTCTTTACCTCCGACGCGGAGGAACTGAACTATCTCAACGGCAGGAGCTTTGAGGTCGGCCATGTGCCGTTTCTTGACGACTTTTACGCCGGCAGAATCAAATAATAGTGCCTGTTTGTTTTCGCGCAATGAAAAAGACGACAGTCCGGTTTCATCTGAACTGTCGTCTGTTTTTTTTGTACGTTGTGGAAGAATTGAAAATTGCGCGGGCGCGTTTATTTCTCTCTCAGACGTTCCGCGAGCGCTTCGTCCGGATGCACATACAGCGTGCTTTGATGCGTGTATATCACCATGCCCGGCTTCGCGCCGCGCGGCTTGCTCACATCGCGGATCAGCGTATAGTCCACCGGCACAAGCCCCGATTCCCGCGCTCCGCTGTAGTACGCCGCCAACTGCGCCGCCTGCTCTATCGTCCGCGCCGGCGGCTTTTCGCCCGGCGACTGATCGCCGTGGCACACAATCACCGTGTGCGAGCCGGGGATATTCAGCGTATGCAGCCAGACGTCCTGCTTCCGGCTCTCCCGGAGCGTGAGATTGTCGTTCTGTCGGTTGTTGCGTCCCACTAAAATCAGGAAGCCGTCGTCCGATCGGAAACGCAGCGGGGGCAGCTTCGGCGGCTGCTTGCCCTGCGCCGCCTTCCTCCGCCGGATTATGCCCTCGTCCATCAGCTCCTGCCGGATCTCCCCTAACTCCCGCTCGCTCTCCGCGCGGGACAGCAGATCCAGTACCGAGTCAATATACGCAAGCTCCGCCTTGCCCTGTTCGATCAGTCCGGTCAGGTGTTGCTCCGCCGCTTGCAGCTTTCTGTATTCCCTGTAGTATTTCTGCGCGTTCTGCGCCGGTGTGAGCAGCGGATCCAATAGGATGCACACCGTCGCACCGTCCTCGGAATAATAGTCCAACACCTCCACCAGCAGATCGCCCTTCTGAAGCTGATGAAGATTGGCGTTGATCAGGTCGCCTTTTTTTCTGTACTGCTCCCTCTCGGCGCACTTCTCCAACTCCGCCCGCTGGATGTCCAGCTTCTTCGCAATGCGCGCCGAGGAATTGGCGAGCAGCTTCAGGATGTCCTGCGCTTTCGATTTCATGCGGTCGTTGAGGTCGCGCCGGAAGTAGTATTCGTCAAGCATCGAGGAATAGTCCCTGTACGTCGAGGAAACCGCCGAAGCGCCGTATTGCCGCGGATAGAAAAATGTAAAGTCTGTTGGCTTGCCATTGACGGCAATCAGATTCGGCTCGCCCCTGCCGTTCAGCGTCTCCCGCAGGGCGTTCAGGTGGAAGCACAGCTTCTCCCTTTGGGCGTCTGACAGGCTGTCTGTGACGGAATCCGTGAATCCCGTCGCGCGGTAGGCGAGTTCACGCGCCACCACCGGCGAAATGCCCTGAATGACGCTCATCAGCGCCTTGTCAAGTCGCTGTCCTTTACAGTAGAAAACCCGTTCGGCTGCTTCCTCCGGACGGCTCTCCATGAGGTTGCATTTGTCCTGCGCGGGGGGCAGCTCGTATTGTATGCCGGGAAGGATCAGGCGAAGGGAGCTTAATTCGCTGTCAATGCGTTTGACCGAATCGATCACCAATCCCCGCTCGTCTATCAGAATGAGATTCGAGTGCCTTCCCATGATCTCTACCGCGATGGTGAGGGTGATCTCGTCGCCCAGCTCGTTGTGCGCGTCGAATTTCAGCAGCAGCACGCGCTCGAGTCCCGGCTGCTCGATGGCGGAGAGCCTTGCTCCGCACAGGCGTTTTCTCATCAGCATGCAGAGCATCGGCGGCTGCGCGGGATTCTCCACCGCGCGCTCCGTGAAGTGAATCCTTGCCGAATTCGCCGAGGCGGAAAGCAGCAGCTTCCGGTTCATATTCTTCCCGCGCATGGCAAGTATCAGCGTTTCCCGCGAGGGCTGGAACACCTTGTCCACCTTCGCGCCCAGCACGCCTTCCTCTATTTCCTTCCTGATCAGATGGAGCATCGCTCCGTCAAGCGCCATTGTTCCTCATCTCCTGTTCGTTTCGTCTCGTCATTCCGTGAAGCTGATCGGGTCGTCCACCCTCGTGACCTTCACGTTCACGTCGGGAAGGGCGGATCGGAGCGTGCCGGCAAGCGCTTCAAGCGCGACGGATTCCGTCGCGTAATGTCCCGCCGCCACCACGGTAATCCCGTTGTCCTTCGCGTAGATCAGCTCATGGTGCTTGCATTCCCCCGTGACAAACGCGTCAATGCCCTGCGCCCTGCACGCAAAGACATATTCCCCGCACGCGCCGCCGCCGACGGCAACCCGGCGCACAGGCGCGCCGCCGTCGACATATTCCATGGCGTTCCGCCCGCGCAGCCTTTGTCCGACATACGCGGCAAAGGCCGCCGGGGACATCGCCGCGGGGAGATGCCCCGCTCTGCCGATGTAATTCTGCCGCATCACGCCGTTGACGGGCTTCTCCGACGTCCTGAACACGGGCGTGACATCCTGCAGCTCCAATGTCTCCGCCAGCGCGTCGTTTACGCCGCCGTCGGCAAGATCGAAGTTGGTGTGCGCCGAGATCGCCGAAATGCCTGCCGACGCCAGCCTTTGCAGCGGGGTGTTGTACGTGATGCTGCGGATCGGGCGGAAGATGGTCGGGTGATGCGACACGATCAACTGCGCCCCCTCCGTCACGGCAAGCTGCACCACGGCGTTGGTAATGTCGAGCGAGACGATGATCCTGTCGATCCCGCGCCCGAAGTCCGCCATCACGCCGCTGTTGTCATAGTCCTCCTGAATGCTGTAGGGGTATTTTTGGTTGAGAATATTGTACACGTCCTGAACGGTTGTCATGGTCGCTCTCCTTACTGATACGAATCTATCAATGAGCATAGACATCAATCTGAACCAATGTAGGGGACGTGGTTCGGCATAAAATCTCGTCGGGTGAATTATGACTCCGCAACAGGATAGAGTTCGCCGTCCCCTACATTGGTTGTATTTTTACAGTCACGCTCATTTATAGTTCTAATCTTCTTTTTCAATCACCTGACGGGTAGTCGCTATCCGTCAGCCTTGCCGCAAGTCCGGCATAGTGCGCTGCGCCGGCTGTGTCGCCCTTCGCGGCGCAGCCCTCCGCGACTGACCGGAGAATACCCGCCTGTTTTTGCAGCAGCGCCGCCGCGTGCGGGTCGGCTCGGTTCAGCCTGCCCGCGTAAACGTCGTATTCGTCATACGCGATCTCTTTGCCCGCGTATTCCGCACAGATCACGGTGTAAATCCTTCCGGCTTCACAGACCGCTTCCTCCTTCACAATGGCGAAGCCGCGCCGGTACAGGTATTCCCGCAGCCGCGACGCACGCGACATCGGCTGGAGAATCAGCCGGTAGCGGGGATTTTGCAGCCATTCCGCCGCGCTGAGAATCATCGCGATATTGTCCCCGCCCATGCCGGCAATGATAATATCGTCCACCGCCTCCGGCGGGATTCTGTCCAGTCCGTCGGCTGTAAAGGTGATAATCTTTTCACTTAGTCCGAAGGCGGCAATGTTGCTTCTTGCCGATCTGACCGGCTCTTCGTTGACGTCGGAGGCGTATGCCTTGGGAACGGCGCCGCTCTGCACCAGCCATATCGGAAGATAGGCGTGATCGGTGCCCACGTCGGCGGGGATTCTCCCCTCCCTCACAAACGACGCGCAGGTTCTCAGCCGCGCCCCCAGCTCGATGGTTTTTGCTCCGTTTGCTTCCACGATTTCTCCTCTCCCCGCTGCCAAAAAACAAGGTCTGTCACGGCAATCCCGCTGCGACAGACCTTACAGAATTATTTGCCCTGAACGTGCTGATTGAGCTTGCTCACCAGAGCGTCTGCGTCCACGCCGTGAACGGCGCACGCCTGCTCGACCGTCTCCCCTCTTGACGCGGGGCAGCCGAGACAGTGCATTCCCATCTCTAAAAAGAAGGGCGCGGTGGAAGGATCTGTATCAAGTATATCGCCGATAATGGTGTTCTTTGTGATTTCCATTTGTGATAAACCTCCGTTTCATTGATTTCTT
>ONDC01000159.1 GCA_900316495.1 uncultured Eubacteriales bacterium | reverse complement strand
CATGCCGTGTGGGGAGATGAATCCTTCTGTGAAACACGCACGGTCGACGTCCATATCGCCGCTCTGCGAAAAAAGCTGCATTGGAATGATGAAATTCAGACCGTTTACCGCATAGGCTACCGACTGTGCAAGGAGGATGATTGACGTATGAAATTATGGGTTAAGCTCACCTGTATCGCCGTGCTGGTTACGCTGACAGCCATTTCCGGCACGATGTTTACCTTTTCATCATGGCAGTCGAAACAAATCATCACCGAATCACAGGAGAGCGCGGAGAATCTGATGAATCTTTTTTGTACCAATCTGGAATCATCGGTGGAAAACAACTCGATTTATTACATGATCAAGAGAACGCTGGTCAGGTATTATTTTGAGTCATACGCGCAGCTTTTCAGCGAGAACGCCTATTTTTCCCTGACACACAACGGAGATTATCTCTATAACCAATGTCCGTATGATCCTGTGAGCTTGCTGACTGTGAAATATGTGGGTGAAGATGTTTCCGATACGTTTCAGTTCGACGGGCGTTATTTTTTTATCATGGCACGTCCGATTGATATCGGCGGCAATCAGTATGTCGTCTATCTTTGCACCGATGTGACTTCGGCTTATGACCGAACGGTGGTGCTGAAGAAATATTCCGCGCTGCTGGTGATTCTTTCGGCGGTATTGGTTCTGATCGTCACTTCGCTGCTGGTAAGAAGGGCGCTTCGTCCTATGGACGAGCTTCGGAAAGCCGCCGAGGAAATCGCCGGAGGGCATTACGATCTGCGTGCCCGTGTGCAATCCAACGACGAGGTGGCAGCGCTGGCGTACTCCTTCAACAATATGACAGACGCGGTGCAGACACACATCGACGAGCTTACCGAACAGTCGGAACGCCGCAAGCTGCTTCTCGGCGCGTTGGCGCACGAATTGAAAACGCCTATGACGGCGGTGATCGGATTTGCCGAAAGCCTGCTGAAAATGCCGCTGGACGAGCGGCAGCGTATGCGCTGTGCCGAGGAAATACTGACCGCCGGACAACGCACCGAGCGCATTTCACGCAAACTGACGCTTCTTCTCTCGCTGAGTGAAGGCGAAGCAATCGAAAAACAGCCCTTTGACCTTTCGGCATTTGCGGATGAACTCAGGAAAATGTACGGGAATGATCGTGTAAAAATTGCTGCCGATGGCAGTATGGTCGGGGAACGTGATCTGCTGTTTACCCTGACGCAAAATCTCATCAATAACGCCTTGAACGCCTCGGACACCGACAGCATCGTGAATGTGACGCTTTCTGAAAAGATGATATGCGTTGCGGACAGCGGTCGGGGCATTCCCGCCGAGCATATAAAGCGGGTCACCGAACCATTCTACCGTGTGGACAAGGCAAGAAGCCGCAAGCTTGGTGGCACAGGACTTGGCTTATCGCTCTGTAAGGCAATCGCCGAAGCGCACGGCGGAACCCTCTCCATAGAAAGCGCGCCCGGTCAGGGAACGACCGTCAGGGTGGATTTGATGTAGAAAAAAATGACTTACAACTTGCTTACAACTCGTTCTCACTTTGATAACCTTTTTTTCCTCGCTTCATGGTATGCTTCTTTACAGAGAATAGCTATGCTCGATTTTTACAGATAAGGAAGGAACTATATACATGAGTTTACTTGACAAGAAAAAGATTCCCATTATCGCGGCGGTCTGCGCTTCGGCTGCGGTAGTGGGTCTCGTGGTGTTTTCCTCTCTGCGCCCCGAAAGCATGGGTGACAGCGGACAGGGCAAAACGCTCATCGCGTCTCAGAGCGACGTCTCCGAAAAGCATATCTACAAAAAGTACAGCGATCAGTTTATGGCCGACGCGGACATTGTATCGCCCTATCATGAACAGGCGGATGTGCTGCTGGCGAAAAGCTATCAATTCGACAATCAAAAAATCGTATCGCTGCTTTTCGGCGGTGACAAAACCAAGATCACGAAGAATCAATTTGGCGGAACGGCCTTTGACGCACAGGACACCGCCGGAAGGTGTGCCTATATGGGTGAAATCTATCTCAACTACTCCACCAAGCAAATGCACCTGTTGGCACTCCCTTTTGAAAACTTTTCCACGAATGAGGAATTTGTAAACTTCATTCCTCGCTACTTTGAGGTTTACAAAAAGGAAAGTCTCAGCTTTATGACTCCCGACGAGGCAGGCAACCGTGTCAAAGACATTCTGAAAGGATTTGGCATCACCGTATCCGATGACGTGGAGATTCACGCGCTAGACAAGGAAACCATGCAGGAGTATCAGGATTATATCATAAAAAATGACCCGGATATGGCAATCAATTACGACTACAAAGCAAAGCTGACCGATGACGATGTATTCTACTTTCTGTGCTTCAATGTCGAGGAAAAAGGCATTCCCGTCACCAGATACAATGTGGTCAGTTCAATGAAAAGATTTATCAACGGCAGCAATATCAAGGTGTGCTACAACAAGGACGGTATTATTGATTTTCAAACCGATTCCGTTTATACGGTAAAGAAAGTTGACCATACCGCAAAAAATCTGCTGACCGCGGAGGAAGCGCTGGACAAGGCGTATAAGGAATTTACCACTGTTTATACTCCCGCGGAAATCACCGTGGAGCAAATGAGATTTGAATATGCGCCAAAGGCATACAATTCCAATTACGATGAGGTGAAACTGGTTCCGGTGTGGTCGATGATTGTCTATCAGAAGGATAACAACCCCGAAGCCGATGAAAAGCGCGCTATCAAAAGAGCCACCGAAGGCAAAGTCTATGATGAGAATTATCATTCCACCTATGCGATGAACCGTCATGTGTGGATCATCGACGCGGAAACGGGAGATGTTCTCAAAAAGAGCATATAGGGGGCAAGGTCATGAAATCTTTTTTTTCGTTTTTTCAGCTGTTAAAAACCGACCTGCACCGAGCAATTCTGTCCCCTTCGTTTGCGCTTGGAGCGTTGGCGGCTCTGCTGGTGCTGTATATGGGCAGCATCGGAATGACAGGGCCAACCGTTCCGGCGGCAACGGCATTCCTACATTCCTTCGGCTTCAATAATATCACCGACCTTTTCGCTTTGACTTCCACCTTTGCCTATGCCGCCCAGTTTGCGTCTGAATGGCAAAGCGGCTATTACCGTCCCGTGGTCATGCGAAGCTCGCCGGCGCAGTATGCGCTTTCCAAATGCGCCGCAACGGGCATTTCGGGAGGTCTGTCGATATCGCTTGGGGCATTGGTCTATATGATATGGCTGTGTCTGACCCGACCGCAGATGATACCCGAAAGACGCATGATCGACGTTGAGGCTTTTATGTTCCGCGAAACACTGCAAATGGGAAGCATTACGCTTTACTTCCTGTGCTTCCTGTATTGGATATTTCTGGTGGGACTGTTTTTTTCGATATTCGGACTTACCCTGTCAGGCTGGTTTCCCCATAAATACGTCGCCTACGCTTCTCCGTTTGTGGGCAGCTTTCTCATCAACAAATTACTAGGCTCCATCAGACCGATGCCTCCCGCATGGATCAATCCTGTGCAGCTTGCCGCCTGCCGTTTGTTCGGCTATTCCACTGTCACGACGCTGCTGATCGGCA
>ONDC01000158.1 GCA_900316495.1 uncultured Eubacteriales bacterium | reverse complement strand
CCACATTTCCGGATGAATATAATAGGCAAGCGTCGCGTGACGGCACCGGCTGTTGACATTGACAATACCTATGTTGCCGATCAAACGGTCGGTGCCGTTTTCAAAGATGCCGAATTCATAGGATGTGCCGGTGCGACGGCAGTTGGCGTTGAATTTGATCCACCACCGGGCGTGCGACACATTGAAATCCCGCTGAATATTGTAAGTCGTGCGGTAAATCTCATCCCGGGCGGTCATGTCGGAGAGCGCCTGCGCGTCGCTGGTTCTGTATGCCCTCAGATAGATTCTGTCGCCTGTCAGTTTTCCGCTCTTCCACATTACGATCACCCCGAAAGCGCTCACATTCGTTCGCTAAATGAATAATGAATACTGAATACTGAATAATGAATAGTGAATAATGTCGGAGCGCTTCGCGCTGAAATATACGCCCCGACTAAACTAACAGCTATCGGCTAACGGCTAACCGCTGCGACTGTCCACTGATCGCAATGCCAAGCTCGGCAAGCTGCGCGTCGTCTACCGGCTGCGGGGCGTTGGTCATGGGCTCGCTCGCGTCCTTTACCTTGGGGAAGGCAACCACGTCGCGCAGGGACTCCGCCTTGCACATGAGCATGACGAGCCGGTCAAGCCCCATGCCGAAGCCGCCGTGCGGCGGTGCGCCGTATTGGAAAGCGTCGGTGAGGAAGCCGAATTTCTCATGCGCCTGTTCCGGCGTAAAGCCCAGCGCTTCAAACATCTTCTCCTGCAGCTCCGGGTCGGTGATTCTGATGGAACCGGAGGAAAGCTCTATGCCGTTCAGCACGAGGTCGTATGCCTTCGCGTAGACCTTCTCCGGCGAATTGTCGAGATACTGAATGCATTCGTCGAGCGGTGCGGTGAAGGGATGGTGCATGGCGTCCCAGCTCTGTGTCTCGTCATTGTACTCAAAGAAGGGAAATAATTCCACGACAAAGAGGAAATTGAAGGTGTCGGGGATGATGCCGAGCCGCTTTGCGGTTTCCTGACGGAGTGCGCCGAGAACGGGGAGGGTCACTTTGTTCTTGTCGGCGACAAAGAGAACCACGTCGCCCTTTGAAGCGCCCATTCTGGAAAGAATCGCGTCGAGCTGACCTTCGCCGAGGAATTTGGAGAAGGTGCAGGTGGGCGCTTCGTCCGCCCAGCGGATCCACGCAAGTCCCTTCGCGCCGATACCCTTGACGTATTCCACCAGCTTGTCTATCTCCTTGCGGGTGTAGACCTTGGCAGCGTCCTTCAGGCAGATGCCGCGCACGCTGCCGCCGTTTTCGATGGCGGAGGTGAACACGCCGAAGCCGGTCTGCGCGGCAATGTCGGAAATGTCGGTGATCTCCATGCCGTAGCGGGTATCCGGCTTGTCGGAGCCGTACTTTGACATTGCCTCGTTATAGGTGATTCGCGGCAGGGGCAGGGGAATGTCAACGCCCATTGTCTCCTTCATCAGATATTGAATGAAATGCTCCTCCACGGGAAGCACGTCCTCCACCGCGTCGACAAAGCTCATTTCCACGTCGATCTGGGTAAACTCCGGCTGGCGGTCGGCACGAAGATCCTCGTCGCGCAGGCAACGGGCAAGCTGGAAGTACTTGTCGAAGCCGGACACCATGAGAAGCTGCTTGTAAAGCTGCGGCGACTGCGGGAGGGCGTAGAAGCTGCCCTTGTGTACGCGGCTGGGAATGATGTAGTCCCTCGCGCCCTCGGGGGTGGACTTGATCATCAGAGGGGTTTCAATTTCAATGAAGCCGTTGTCCGAGAAATACCGGCGGGTTGCCTGCATCACCTGGTGCTTGAATAAAATATTCTTCATCAGCGCCGGACGGCGAAGGTCGAGGTAGCGGTTTTTCAGACGGATGTCCTCGGACGTCTTGCAGTTGTCGGTGATTTCAAAGGCGGGAGTTACCGCCTTGTTGAGTATTCTCAGCTCCGTGACGGCAATTTCAATGTCGCCGGTGGGAATTTCGGGGTTCTTGGACGAACGTTCGCGGACGGTTCCGACCACGGCGAGAACATATTCGCTGCGGCAGGACTTCGCTTTTTCAAATACGGTTTTGTCTGTGGTTTCGTCAAAGGTGAGCTGCAAAATGCCCGTGCGGTCGCGCAGGTCGATGAAGATGAGGCCGCCCTTGTCGCGCTGCTTCTGCACCCAGCCGCAGACCGTGATTGTTTCTCCGATGTTTCCGGCTCTCAGCGTGCCGCAGTAATGGCTGCGCTTTAAGCCTGTCAGTGTTTCAGACATGTTTGATTCCTCCAAAAAATAAATGCAATTTTACTCTATAGTTCTATATAGTAAGGGCAGATGGTTTTCTTTACGGCAGGATTCCCAATACCTCCAGAAAGCCTTCCACAAGCATGATCAAGATGACACCCGCGACCACGAGGAATGGAATTCCGTCAACAATCGCCGGAATCAGCGCAAGGAAGGTATTGCGCCGGCGATTTGCCGATTTTCTCAGCCCGTAAGCCCATACAACCGACAGGCACGAAGCCAGCATAAAGGGAAAGCCGAACGCCATCATGATAAAGGCGGATTCATTCTCGGTGAAGGGAATCATCGCCATAGGGTCGGGTTCTGTTGTTGACGGAAGAAAGCATTTAATGCAAAGATAAACCGTCATCAAAATACCGATTACATAGATCACCGTCACAGCAATCCTGACCGGGAGAGATTTTTTATTGTTATCATTCATCACTATGCCTCCTGATTCTCAAAATAAACCATTCCGCCGAATAAATCAGCACAGTTCCCACCGCATAGCAGAGAATATCCCCCAAATCCGCTGAGGAACCGAGAAGTATTCCAAGCAGGCTGCCCTTGGGAATGCCCAGCAGTCCGCACAGATCGAAATATTGCAAGACCTCCGCTGGGAATGTCGGGGTTCTTGGACGAACGCTCGCGGACAGTGCCTACAACAGCCAAAACATATTCGCTGCGGCAGGACTTCGCCTTTTCAAAGACCGCGCGGTCGGTGGTTTCGTCAAAGGTGAGCTGCAAAATGCCTGTGCGGTCGCGCAGGTCAATAAAGATCAGACCGCCCTTGTCGCGCTGCTTCTGCACCCAGCCGCAGACCGTCACGGTTTCTCCGATGTTTTCGGCTCGCAGCGTGCCGCAGTAATGGGTACGTTTTAAGCCTGTCAGTGTTTCAGACATGTTTCATTCCTCCAAAAAATAGCAATTACAATTCAATATAGTAAGGGCAGATGTTTTCATAATGCCCGTCTTTCATTCTGAATCCTCCGGGAATCACGCCGAGCTGATGGAATCCTATTTTCTCATAAAGCCGCCTTGCCGCCGTGTTGGTTTCGACAACGGCGTTGAATTGCAGGATGCGGAAGCCGAGCTGTCCTGCCGCTTTGATGCAGTCGCGCACCAGTTCTTCGCCAATGTGCCTACCGCGGCAGCCTGACGCCACCGCGTAGCTGGCGTTGCAGAGATGACCGCATCGACCGACGTTGTTCGGATGAAGGATATACAATCCCACCACGCGCCCGCTGTCGTCAACAGCAACCGCGCTTCTGCTCTGCGACGAAAAGAACGGCTCCGCCGTCCGCTCGTCCAGCGGCTCCTCCTGCGGAAAGGCGATGCCCTGCTCAACGACCTCATTCCATATGGCGGTCATTTGCTGTATGTCGTCTGTGCTGTACGCTCTCACTGTCATTGGGCAATCTATCCTTTCTGAACAAATCGTAAGCGTATGGTATTTCTCTAAAAAAATCAATTTCATCCGATGTGCTTATCATTTTTCCGAAATAAAATATTCACGCAACCGTCCTTTTCGACGCCGTAACGGGTCATGCTCCTGTTGCTTTTGTAGAACCGGAAGCCGCATTTTTCCTGCACCCGCCCGGAACGGGGATTGTCCGTATAGTGACAGCAGATAATAAAATCCAGTCCCAATTCGTCAAACAGGTAAGCGATCACCGCTCTGACCGCCTCCGGCATAAGCCCCTGCCCCCAGTAATCCTTTGACAACACAAAGCCGATTTCCCTGCCCTTCTGGTCGGCAAGCTCCGGCATGTCCTCTTCCTTATACCATTCGATTCCCAACGAGCCTATGGCTTTTCCGTTATAGTCTATGGCAAAGGTTTTTTTCTCCCTGATGAACATGTCAAGAATCTCTTTGGATTCCTCCTTGGAAGTATGGTGGCACCAGCCCGCCATTTCTCCCACGCCGTCCACGCTCGCGTATTCATAAAAATCGTCCAGATCGGACTCCCGCCACGGGCGAAGCGTAAGCCGGCGGGTTTTTAATTCGGTCTTTGAAATATCGATCTCAGCATTCATGTTATCACCTCATTAGCGTTTCTTTTGCTTTACTGCCAAATACCCCATATTTCCAGAAAGCCTTCCGCCAGCATGATCAATACGATCCCCGCGACCGCAACAAAGGGAATGCCGTCGATGAACGCGGGAATGAGGGCGAGCAGCGTATTGCGCCGTGGCTTTGGGGACTTTCTCAGCCCGTATGCCCATATCACCGACAGGCACGACCCCAGCATGAAGGGAAAACCGAACGCCATTAGGACAAAGGCGGATTCATTCTCTGTGAACGGGATCATCGCCGTCGGGGCAGGTGAGGTCGTGGACGGCAAAAAGCATTTAACGCCCAGATAAGCCGTGAACGC
>ONDC01000157.1 GCA_900316495.1 uncultured Eubacteriales bacterium | reverse complement strand
GAAGGAAAATCGGTACGGTTCTGCAGAACGGAGAGGTTTTTCAGGGAACGATTCAGTCCAATATCACCGTCAGCGGCACAAACCTTTCGGAAGACGACGCATGGCGCGCAGCCGAAATTGCCGGCATTGCCGACGATATCCGCAGGATGCCCATGAAAATGAACACCCCTCTACCGGACAGCGGCAGAGGCATTTCCGGAGGACAGAAGCAAAGACTGCTGATCGCACGCGCCGTTGCGACAAAGCCATCCGTTCTTCTCTTTGACGAGGCGACAAGCGCGCTGGACAATGTGACTTAGAAGGCGGTCTCGGACGCAATAGGAGAAATGGACTGCACGCGCATCGTGATCGCGCACCGTCTGTCAACGGTTCAGAACTGTGACCGTATTCTGTGTCTGGATCAGGGACATATCGTGGAGGAAGGCACTTATGAGGAACTCATGCAAAAAAACGGCTTCTTCAGCGAGCTTGTGAAAAGACAGCAAATATGATATAGAACACATCACTCCGATATACATCAATAAGGCGCATTGACTGAAAAAAGGTCAATGCGCCTTTGTTGCGTTTTCAGATAGCATCGTTGAAACATATTTTTTTCGTAAAGACTTGACAATGAAATGAAACTGTGGTATGATTTGTATAACAAATCATACTTTATGAAGAAATGAGGGCAAACAGATGAAACCACCAAAGGGAAAATACGTTTGGACCGCGACCGTCGGCGAAAAGGGGCAAATCGTGATACCGAAACAAGCCCGCGATATTTTCGGGATTAAGCCCGGCGACGTCATTCTGCTTTTCGGTGACGAGGAACACGGCATCGCCATTCCACCCAAGGACGCGTTTGACAACATCTTCAATTTCGCTTTTCAAAATGAGGAGGACGAAGACAAATGAAAAAAATAGCCTTTTTCTGCATTCCGGCGCACGGTCACACCAACCCCATGCTCCCGGTTGCGGCGGAGCTGGTTAAAAGAGGCAACGCGGTACGCTTTTACTCTTTCAACGAATTCGAGCAGAAGATTCTCTCCACCGGCGCAGAATTTGTCTCCTGTGACAAATATCTTCCGGCCATCACGCAGGAGGAGGAGAAAAATCTCAAAAATGTCAACACGACAGAAATGACCCTTCAGGACATCCGCATCACCATCGGCATGAACGACTTCCTGGAGAAGGAATTTGCCGATTTCCACCCCGACGTCGTTTACACCGATTCGGTCTGCTTCTGGGGTAAGCTCAATGCGTGGAAGCACAAAGTGCCGATGGTCTGCTCCACCAGTACCTTCGCCTTCAATCAGTTATCGTCCCAGTACATGAAGTACAGCTTGGGCGAAATGAAGGAAATGATCTTCGGACTGCCAAAAATATCCAAAGAGCTGAAGAAGCTCAAACCCTACGGCTATCAGGTCGAAAGCACGCTCTCTCTCCTGCAGAATGACAACAGCACCGACACCGTCGTGTACACATCCCGCGACTTACAGCCCTGTGCGGCGAGCTTCAGCGATCACTACGCCTTTGTCGGACCCTCGGTCTTTTCAGACCTCACTCCGAATAAACAAAAGGAGCGCCCTCTGGTTTACATTTCCCTCGGCACGGTGATCAACGACAGACCGGATTTTTACCACAAATGCATACAAGCGCTAAGCAATATGAATGCAGATGTGATCATTTCATGTGGCAGGTATATGGACAAAAGCCTCTTGGGAGAGCTTCCGGCGAATGTTCAGGCGTTTGCGTATGTGGATCAGTTGGAGGTGCTTTCCCGTGCGGACGTGTTCATTACCCATTGCGGCATGAACAGCGTTTCCGAAAGCCTTTATATGGCTGCCCCCATGATCCTTTATCCCCAGACCAACGAGCAGCGCGCCGTCGCCAGACGGGTGGAGGAAAAGGGAGCGGGGCTGCTGCTCAGGGACGATTCGGCAAAGGGCATCCGGAAAGCGGTGGAAAAGGCGCTGAACGACAGCCGATACACTGCCGCCGCCAATGAATGCTGCCGCGATCTCCGTTCCTGTTCCGGCGCTGCCGGCGCGGCGGATTTCATTGAAAACGCCCCGCACGCTTCCGACGGCGTCGATCCACTTGCCCAACTCAACCGGAGCTGCAAAAGATTCCGGTTGTGCTACTGGCTCCTTGCCATCGCGCTGATCATTCTCTTCGCCGTGCTGGTCAGCCGGAATTACACCTGGATCATCGGCTTGGCAGCCGGTATCCTCGCTTATCCCATCGGCAATGTCTTTCAGAAAATCAAATTTAAAAGTATGTGCAAAAAGAGTAAGCGGCAAAACCTTTAAGGATACGGCATTGAGCGCTGCGTGAACCGACTTGTTCATCGGCTCCTGAGATACAAACAAAAACAAAGAAAGGCGGAAAACTATGGGCAAAATTTTATCCGTAAGCGGTCTGAGGAAGGAATATCCCAAATTCACCCTCGACAACATCTCTTTTGAAATTGAAGAAGGGATGATCATGGGTCTGATCGGAAGGAACGGCGCCGGCAAGACCACCACCATCAAGTCTATCCTCAACCTCATTCACACCTCCGGCGGCACCATCGAATATTTCGGAAAAAATCTGTCAACCCACGAAGCCGAGATTAAACAGCAGATCGGCTACGCGGGCGGTGCAGTGGATTATTACAAGAAGAAGAAAATCAAAAAGATCATTGCCGTCACCAAAACGTTTTATGCCGACTGGGACGACGCAGCCTACCGCAAGTACATGGATCTCTTCGAGCTGGACGAGGACAAAACACCCTCGGAGCTTTCCGAGGGCATGAAGGTCAAGCTCAACCTCGTCATGGCGCTCTCCCACGGCGCAAAGCTCCTGATCCTCGACGAACCGACCAGCGGTCTTGACCCGGTCTCCCGCGACGAGCTTCTGGAAGTGTTCAAGCTGCTCGCCGGCAAGGGCGTGGCGATTCTCTTCTCCACCCACATCACCTCCGATCTCGACAAGTGCGCAGACAGTATCACCTACATCCGCAAGGGACAGCTCCAGTTCAGCGGCACCATGCGCGATTACATCGAAAGGTGCAAGGCAGAGGGCGTCGGAGAGACGCTCGAGGAAATTATGATCCATTACGAAAAGGAGAATTTGCATGAAAAATTCGCGTAAACTGCTCGGCAAGGAAATGAAGCTGGCGGCCTCGCCGCTTTCGTGGCTCTTTATCGCCTTCTCGCTCATGGCGTTCATTCCCGGGTATCCGATTCTCGTAGGAGCCTTCTTCGTCTGCTTCGGCATTTTCCATTCGTTCCAGAGCGGAAGGGAAAACAACGACATTCTCTACACGGTGCTGCTGCCTGTCAGCAAGACCGACGCGGTAAAGGCAAAATATAAATTCACCGTGCTGATTCAGATGATTGCCTTCGCGATCTCGGCGGTCATCACCATTCTGCGTATGCTGTTCATGACGCAGGTGCAGCCCTACATCGCCAATCCCATGATGAATGCAAATCAGGCGTATCTCGCGTATATGCTGCTGGTGTTCGCGCTGTTTAACTGGATTTTCCTCTGCGGCTTCTTCAAGACGGCATACAAATTCGGGCTTCCGTTCATCCTCTTTATCATTTTCTCGTTCCTTCTCATCACCGCAGCCGAAGCGCTTCACTTCATTCCGGGGCTGGCGTATCTCAACGCCATACGCCCTCGGCACCTCCATCTCCTGCAAGGTCGCCATGAAGCGCTTTGAACGGGTCGATATGTAATCCTTCCTTCATTCCGGACATCAAAAAACACCAGCCGATCGGCAATAGAGCAATCGGTTGGTGTTTTTGTTAGTGCGCCCGGCATTGGCAACGATTTGAATGTGAAAATCCGCTACAGACTTGGCAGTAGGAACTGTTAGCAGCCGGAAGTACGGATTTTATATGGATTTTTCAACTTTTCTCAGTTTTCTTACGTTTTTCGTAATCAAGATGGGCGAGGGGGTTGCTTTCCACCGCGTTCCTGATCTGTGCGTTGGAAAGGTGGGTGTAAATTTCTGTTGTACCCAAATTCTCGTGTCCTAAGATGTCCTTCAACACTCGCGTATCCACGCCGCCTTGCTGGTACATCAGTGTCGCGGCAGTATGACGCAGTTTGTGTACAGAATATCCTTCATCCATGTGGATTTCTTTCAGGTACTTTTTCACAAGCCATTGGACGGTCTTGGGGGAGATGCGGCGCTTGTTGCGGCTGATGAATAAGGCATTGCGGTCTGCATACACAATCCCGTCCACGGGGCGCACTTTGCGGTAGGCTTCAATCGCTCTGACACACGCCTCATTCAGATATACCGCGCGCTGTTTGTTGCCTTTGCCTGTAATCACAAGCGTGTTGTCGGAACGGATGTCATTGTAATTGATTCCTACAAGCTCTGAGAGCCGCATACCACAGTTGAGGAATAATGTCAGGATGCAGTAGTCACGCTCCTTGTAGCGTCCCTCAACGCTCTCTAAGAGGTCAATGCTTTGCTTTATCTACGTCTTTTAATACTATCTTATGCTTTTCCTTTGCATTTTTCATCTTCATAGCCTCATCAATTAAAACTTTAAGAGTTTCCTTAAAATCATTTATAAGATCAATTAAATTCATTTGCTCAGAATAAGGAAATAAAAAGCCTGCATAACAAAGATTTTCTATTTTAGTGCTATTAGTATCATTATCAAAAGTCTCAAATAATGAGCCTGCGTCAAAAATTAAAGTGTTTGTAACTATTCAGTGACCAGCGAAAAGCGCCCATAAAGAAGAGAACGGAGCGCATCAAAAGCAGTAAACCCATTTTTGACAGCGGTAGAGAGGTAAAGGACTTGAGGATGAGGAAATCTTTAGCACCCTGCTCCGAACGAAACGTACCAATGACCTTGTCTTTCATTTTGACCATACGGAGATCACGTTCCGCCTAATTGTTGGTAAAGGGAACGAGGGGATTATCTGCAAAACGGCAGACGTCTCCCTTGTGTTCAATAAGACGATCAATCAAGGCACGAATGGTGCCTTTCTT
>ONDC01000155.1 GCA_900316495.1 uncultured Eubacteriales bacterium | reverse complement strand
TCAGATTTGTTGCCGGACATCATATTCTAACGGATTTTGCTTCGGAAATATGATGCCCTGTTCTTTTGATTATTTGATATATCCACATTATCCAGCCTATACGATGGAATGTTATCAAATTGTTATCAGGCGTGATAACAAAAGGCTTGTGACAATCTTTGCGCATGTTTATTATAGCGGAAATTATTCGTATTATCAAGCATTGCCCTACAGAAATTGCTCTCCGTCCTCGATCATGCCATGCTCACTTTTTCCGCGTTCCCGTATTTTCCGAGCCTCGAATCTCCTCGTGATAGAAATAATCCACAATCACGGGATGGCCCTGCGGTACTCTGCCGTAGGGCATTTCGTTGTCAACGAAGGGGCAATCGTACTTCTTCGCCATTTCCTCCGCTTTCTTCTCCAACGCCTCAAAATAGCTTCTGTCATGCTTGTTGTAAATCTCGTCATAGAGCTGCACAAGCTCGGGACGTTTCCCGGCGATATAGTCCAGAATGGTTTTCTTGAACCCGCCTCGCAGGTTCAGGTTTTCCAGCCAGAACAGGTCGCACTGATTCTTCACCCGCTCGAAAATTGCCTCAAAGTCCGTGATGCCGGGGAAGACGGGTGAGACAAAGCAGACCGTCCGAATGCCCGCGTCGTAGACCTGTTTCATGGCGGCAATGCGGCGCTCAATGCTCACAGCGGCGTCCATGTCGTTTTTGAAGTCCTCATCCAGCGTGTTGATCGACCACGACACCGTGACCTGCCCCAACTCCTTGAGCAGATCGAGGTCGCGCACGACGAGATCGGACTTCGTGCAGATCAGAATATCCGCGCCGCTGCCGCAGAGCTGCTCGAGCAGCTTCCGCGTGTTGCGGAAGTGTTCCTCCTGTGGGTTGTAGCCGTCGGTGACGGAGCCGATCACGACGCGCTGACCCGCGTATTTCTTCGGATTCTTGATCTCCGGCCAGTGTTTCACATCAAGGAAGGTGCCCCATTCCTCGCTGTGGCCGGTAAAGCGCTTCATAAACGACGCATAGCAATATTTGCAGGCGTGGGTGCAGCCCACATAGGGGTTGACCGAGTACCCGCCCACGGGCAGATTTGACTTAGTCATTACACTTTTGACGTCTTTTTCTCCGACGAGAATCCCATCCATCATTACTTGTGCCATGTTTTCTGTTCCTCCAAAACTCTGTTGAATGCGGCGGGCAACTCCTGTATCATCTGTTCCTCGCCCATAATGGGGACGAGGTCTTCCTTCCAAAACACCGGAATATCCAGCGTGTGCGCCTGCTCCATGAGCGAGTACGCCCACGCCGGTTCTGTGTGTATCTTTTTGCTTTGAGCGCCGGTCATGGTGCCGATGACGATCCAATCGACACCATGCAAGTCCACCTCGCCGGGATCATCGAACAGCGGCTCAAAGGTCGCGTGATAGTGCCTGGCGCGGACATTCTCCCGTAGTGCATAGACGCGCCACAGCTCGGAGCGCCGCGTGACCGTCACGCCAAACCATGCGTTGTCGAGGTCGCAGTCGATGTCCAGCAGATCGGGGCGCTTGGAGAGAAACAAAAACTGGTGCTGCGGATTCTCCGCGATTTTGGCAAACACCTGCTCGCACCATTCCGGCTTCCAGCCGGAGAGATCGCTCATGCCGGTGAGCAGGAAGTTCTGAGGCTTCGGCTTCTCCATTAGCCGCAGCTTGTTCGGAAAGAACTCCGGCTGGGAGAAGTCGTCGATCATGTGATACCGCTTGACGTTGTTCCTCGCGTAACAGTAAGAACATCCCACCGTGCAGCCGATCACCAGATTCATATTCTGAATCAGATCCTTGATGCAAACCGACATATTACAGCGCCTCCTCAACATTTGTGAGCACCCGGCGCAGATAACCCTCCAGCGCGTCGATTTCCTCCGAGGAAAAGCCCTTGTAATAAATGCTTTCGATCTCCGCTGTGACCGCGTTGTAATCCTGCTCCAACGCCTTTGCCTCGTCGGTGAGATAAATCAAAATCTTCCGCCGGTCGTGGTCGCCCCTGTCCCGCCGGACAAGCCCCGCTGCCTCCATACGGTCGAGCATACTGGTGAGCGTGTTCATGGCAAGCCCCGTCTCTTTGGAGAGCTTGCTAATAGGTACGCCGTCTCCTTGCCAGAGAATGTAGAGGATACGTCCCTGCGCGCCGTTGAATGCGTCGATATTCTTATCGCTGAGAATGCGGTCAAAAACACGGCCGCCCACCTGTTTAATCTGCGAGATCAAAAATCCGCCTTGTCTGCTCATTTCTGTTCACCGATAAAAGGGCGGTCTTTCAGACCGCCCTTCCTTTCTCATTACTTCTTCTGCGCTCCCGCCAACTCAGCGTAGCCGTTCCAGCCGAAGATCGCCTCTACGGAATCATCGGCAAACAAATTCTTCACATCACAGACGTGGATTACGTGGTCGTCGGCGTCTACCGTTTCAACAACTGCTGCGTGGATGGCAAGCCGCGTGGAAACTGGGATCTGAATGTCGGTGCCCTCGACTGACTTCATAGCAAGACCGAGCTTCTCTACCTTGTTGGTGTCCCGACCGGAAGATGTGCCGCAACCGATCAACGCGCCGGCCATATCCACGCCCGGAACCGTCAGAACGACTTCCTTGGTCTTGGCGAGCAGTTCCAGAGAATAAGCGCCCTTGTTGAGTGCAAACATGATCTTGCCGGGGTTGGTGGAGGCGTAAGTCCAGAACGCCAGTGTGGCAAGGTTTGTGGTTCCGTCACTCTTGCGCGTGCAGATCAGCGTCATCGGGTTGGGCGAGGTATATGCCGGAGCTTTTGCGATATTGATGGCTTCCATATCAATCACCTTTCTTTTTTTCATTGAATTTGTGCCGTAAGGAATATTACTATATAGAATGATATTTGTCAAGTCTTTTTATCGCGCTCCGATGCTGTGCCTCTGCCGTTGCATCCTCCTCTGCCGTTTCTGCTCTGCCTCGCGCTCCCGAATCGCCCTGACCTGCTCCTCCACCCTGTCCGCGCCATAGCCCCGGCATAAGGCGTCATAGTCCGCTGCGACCTGCTTCAAGCTCTTGTTCTCCTCTGCCAGCCGGTCAAAGGAGGCATCCAGCGAGGCGTAACGCTGTTGGAGCCGGTTATAACTATCGTTCAGCCGGTTGAAGCTGTTTATAAGGTCAAGATACTTGTTATAGAGCGCGCGCAGGACATCGACGATCTTCTTGTAGAGAGGTTTGGCCTTCTTCTCGCGGTACGACCGCGCCGTTTCCAGCGCACCCGCTTCGGGCAGCACCGTGTCCACGTCGTCGGAATATCGCCGCGCCAGCTCCTCGACAGCCTCGACCTTCGGCACCATGGCGTCAAGCTGAGCTTGCGCCCGCTGTGCCTTCTTCCTTGCCTCCTCCATCTCATCGTTTCGCCGCTGCGTCTCCTCCGATGCATAGGCTGCTGCGTCCTGAATCCGTGCGAGGCGCTGCTGCTCCCGCGCTACCTTGAACTGCGTCACCGTCAGGTGTTCCTCGGTGCTGCCGACCTCGCCGCGCTCGATGTCCGTGTACCCGGCGGCGACCATGTGCCGGTAAAAATCGTCCTGCAAGACGCTGTACGACTTTTTCAGTACCGGCTTGCCGTTCTTTTGGAGGATTGGCTCACCAATATCGTCCACTGCTGGTTTCGACGCCCATTTCTTGCTCCGGCTGACCTGCGTGATGACCTCCTTGACAGTACCACGCAGCGCAGGGTCTTTGCACCGCTTTGAGTACAAAACCTTCTTTTCTATGCTACAACGCAGTTCTATCTACTGTTCATATCATCCGTAC
>ONDC01000154.1 GCA_900316495.1 uncultured Eubacteriales bacterium | reverse complement strand
GGCATACGGCATGTTCGCCGTCAACGGCATTCTCTTCAATCACGAATCGGAGCGCAGGGGCGAGAACTTCGTCACCCGCAAGATCACCCTCGCCGCCGGTCGCATTGCCGAAGGACTCCAGGATCACCTTGAGTTAGGCAATATGGATTCCCTGCGCGACTGGGGCTACGCGAAGGATTATGTGGAGTGCATGTGGCTCATCATGCAGCAGGAGAAGCCGGATGATTTTGTCATCGCCACGGGCGAGCAGCACACTGTCCGGGATTTTACCGAAAAAGCGTTTGCCGCCAACGGCATCACCCTTCGCTGGGAGGGCAGCGGACTTGACGAAAAGGGCTACGATACGCAGACCGGAAAAATGTTGGTGTGTGTCAATCCCGCGTGGTTCCGCCCCACCGATGTGGATAACCTGCTCGGCGACCCCACCAAGGCGAAAACCGTTCTCGGCTGGAATCCCAGAAGCACAAGCTATGATCAGCTTGTATCGATCATGGCAAAGCACGACAGAGCGCTGGCAAAGCGAGAAAGAGCCTTGAAGGAGGCACTCAATAAAATATGATGGAGAAAAACGCAAAGATCTACGTCGCCGGACACCGCGGAATGGTCGGCTCCGCCATTGTCAGGGAGCTGCAGCGGCAGGGCTATACCAATCTGATCACCCGCACCCACAGCGAGCTTGATCTCACCCGTCAGGACGCGGTAGAGAAATTCTTCGCGGAGGAAAAACCGGAATACGTGTTTCTTGCCGCGGCAAAGGTAGGCGGCATCATGGGCAACGCCACCGCAAAGGCGGACTTCATGTATGAAAACATGATACTTGAAATGAATGTCATTCACAGTGCGTGGCGCAACGGCTGTAAAAAGCTGGAATTTTTGGGCTCGTCCTGCATTTACCCCCGCATGGCGCCGCAGCCGATGACCGAAAGCTGCCTGCTGACCAGCGCACTGGAGGAAACCAACGAGGCATACGCCCTCGCCAAGATCAGCGGTCTGAAATACTGCGAGTATCTCAACACCCAGTACGGCACCGACTATATCAGCGTCATGCCCACCAATCTATACGGTCCCAACGACAATTATCACCCGACGCATTCCCATGTTCTTCCGGCACTCATCCGCCGCTTCCACGAGGCAAAGGAAGCGGGGGCGGAATCCGTCACCTGCTGGGGCGACGGCAGCGCGCTGCGTGAATTTCTCTATGTGGATGATCTGGCGAACCTCTGTGTATTCCTCATGAACCACTACAGCGGCAACGAGACGGTCAACGCCGGCACAGGCAAGGAGCTGACCATCAGGGAACTGACGGAGCTTGTGGCAAAAATCATCGGATATACCGGGCGCATTGAATGGGACACCAGCAAGCCCAACGGCACGCCCCGCAAGCTGCTTGACGTCAGCAAGGCGAAAAAGCTGGGTTGGGTCTATAAAACCGAGCTGGAGGAAGGCATCCGGCTCTCCTATGAGGATTTCCTCAACAACCCCATGCGGGCGGAAAGGTGATCATTCACTATGCACATTATTTTACTTTCGGGGGGTTCGGGAAAAAGGCTCTGGCCGCTTTCCAACGATACCCGCTCCAAGCAGTTCATCAAGATATTCAAAAGACCAGCGAACAGCGAACCGCTGGGCAAGGATAAAAACAGCGAATACGAGTCCATGGTGCAGCGGGTCTACCGTCAGATCAGGACAATCGATACCGACGCGACCGTGACGATCGCCACCTCCAAATCACAGGTCTCATCCATACACAATCAGCTTGGCGCCAACGTCACCATTTCGGTGGAACCGTGCCGACGCGACACCTTCCCGGCGATTGCCCTCGCAACCGCCTATCTGCACGACATCCTAAAGGTGCCTTCTGACGAGGCGGTGGTGGTATGCCCGGTCGATCCCTATGTGGAGGACAGCTACTTTACCTGTCTCAAGGAAATGTGCCACAAGGCGGAGCAGAGGGGCGGTCTTGTGCTGATGGGAATTCAGCCGACCTACCCCAGTGAGAAATACGGCTATATTCTCGCCCGCGAGGATGAGGATGGTCATTCCTTCTTTGAATTCAAGGAAAAGCCCGACGCCGAAACCGCCAAAAAATACATCGAAGAGGGCTGTCTCTGGAACGGCGGCGTTTTTGCCTACCAACTCTCCTATGTACTCGGCAAGAGCCGGGAGCTGATCGGGACGGACAGCTATTATGAAATATATGCCAATTACGACAAGCTGAAAAAAATCAGCTTTGATTACGCCGTGGTGGAAAAAGAAAGCCACCTCAGCATTGTCCGCTATTACGACGAATGGAAGGATCTCGGCACATGGAATACCCTGACCGAGGCAATGGAGGAAAGCGCTGTCGGTGACGTCAGAATGAATGACAAATGCGAAAATGTCCACGCCATTAACGAGATGGGCGTTCCCATGCTGGTGATGGGCTGCAAGGACATCGTTGTTTCCGCCTCCCCCGAGGGGATTCTTGTGTCGGACATGGAACAGAGCAGTTATATCAAGCCCTTCGTCGACGACATCAAGCAGCGCATTATGTTCGCGGAAAAATCGTGGGGACGTTACCGCGTACTCGATGTGGAGGAGCAAAGCATGACTGTCAAGGTCATTCTCAATCCGGGACACAAGATGAATTATCACAGTCATGAGAGAAGAGACGAAATCTGGACGGTCATTGCAGGCTCGGGACGCACGATCGTCGACGGCATGGAGCAGCCGGTCAAGCCGGGCGATGTCATCACCATGGCGGCGGGCTGCAAGCACACGGTCATTGCCGGAAGCAAGGGTCTGCAGATGATCGAGATTCAACTCGGGAAGGACATCAATGTGTCGGACAAGAAAAAATATGAATTTCCCTATAAATGACGCGCTTTCTGTACTCCGTCAGGAGGATGACAGGTGATGAATGTTCCCTTTATGCTCACACCCGCCGCAAAGGATTATCTGTGGGGCGGAAGCCGGTTAAATGACGATTTTGGCAAAAACATCAATATGGAGCCGCTTGCGGAGACATGGGAATGCAGCACTCATCCCTGCGGACAAAGCCTTGTCGCAAGTGGAGAATTCCAGGGAATGCCGCTTGGCGACGTGTTGGATCTTCATCCCGAATATCTGGGAAGTCATCCTCTGGAGATCACCCATGGCAGATCGGAGCTTCCCATTCTCATTAAGCTCATCGACGCAAAGCACGACCTTTCTGTGCAGGTTCACCCCGACGACGAATACGCCTTAAAGCATGAGAATTCCCTTGGAAAGACGGAGATGTGGTATGTACTCGACGCAAAGCGGGGCGCCAGCCTCGTTTACGGCTTCAATCAGGATATGACCGAGCAACGTGTCCGTGACGCCCTCTCCGATGAAACCATTGGCAATTACCTCAACTGCGTGCCGATACACAAAAACGATCTGTTTCTCATCGAAGCGGGAACCATCCACGCTATCGGCGCAGGCGCGTTGATAGCCGAAATTCAGGAAAACAGCGACGTCACCTATCGCCTTTATGATTATGAACGCGTGGATAGCAGCGGTCGGAAGCGTCCTTTGCATATCGACGAGGCGATGAACGTGATCAACCTCCGCTCGTCGGATACGCCCCGTCAGCCCATGCGCGTGCTGAAATACAGAAACGGCGCCGCCAGCGAGCTTCTGATCAGCTGCAAGTATTTTCAGGTGGAAAGGCTCCTTCTCAATACCGAGATACATCGCTCGCTCACGCGGTTCCAGACGGGAAGCAACAGCTTTCACGCTCTGCTTTGTGTGGATGGTTGCGGCGTACTCTTCGGCGAAGGGGTCACCATCCCCTTCTTCAAGGGAGACTGCATTTTTGTTCCCGCGGAAAG
>ONDC01000152.1 GCA_900316495.1 uncultured Eubacteriales bacterium | reverse complement strand
AAGGTCGTTGGTTCAAATCCAGCTCCCGCAACCACGTATTATAGGCACTTCCGAGGTTTTCGGAGGTGCTTTTTTCTTGCCAAAAACAGGCTCATGGACAACAAATGGACAACAAGCAGAAAAAAAGGGGAGAGCGGCGGCTTTTTTGAAGTCCGTCACTCTCTCTTTTTTTATCCGGCGGTGTGCTTTTTTCTGGGCTTTTCCTCTGAGGGCTTTTCCGTTGATTTCAGAAGAAGCTGCCCCATAGCAGCGGTGGCTCTGGATTCCGCTTCGGCTATCATGTGACTGTAAATATTCTGTGTAGTGGAAGGTGAAGCGTGTCCGAGGTGATTTGATATGCTGACAATATCCATTCCGGCAAAATACAGGACGCTGGCGGCATACCATGCCATTAGAGTCTCGCTGTCAAGTGGACTGTGGAATATATGCTGAACACCCATCCCAATCTCCCTCTTCCTGTTCTATTGCTTCGAGTTTATCGTGTCAACTTTTATTGTACTAAATCAATTTTGAAATGTTTACTTTAATTAACATTACTATCCGAACTACTTGTCACTGTAGTGATTTTTGCATTGAATAATCTCGATATTATCTCCTGCTATGCGATAAACAAGCCTGTTCTTTTCGTCAATGCGTCTGCTCCAATAGCCCGATAGATTATGCTCTAAGGCTTCTGGTTTTCCCATGCCCTCGTTTCCGTTCCGGCTGATGTCCTGCAAAAGCTGATTGATTTTTCTAAGCGTTTTCTTGTCCTCTGTCTGCCAAGATAAATATTCCTGCCATGCCTGCTCTGAGAATACGATGTTACCCATTGGCAATTGTCTCCAGTTCGTCTAAGCTCTTAATAACAACTTTGCCGCCTGCCGCCTGTTCCATGCTCTTTTTGAGCGCTGACAGATTTGTTTCCGAATAGAACGGATCCACCGACACGTCAAAAGGAATGCGCTTTTCCCGTGTAACCTTTTTTGCAAATATCATAATCGCCGTACTCATAGTCATACCTAACTCATTACAGCCGTTGTCAAAATTTCTCTTTAAATCTTCGTCCATGCGTACATTAATTAATGTCTGTGCCATTGCTACCACGACCCTTCATGCGTATTATACCACAAAACATATACAATGTCAAGATATTATCTTTACAATAATTACCATTAACTCCGTAACTCACGTTTATACTTATAGAAGGTGTTTCGGCTGATACTGCCGATCATCTGCATAATTTCCTTGTCTGTAAGAGTACCTCCAAAGTCAAGAGAGTGTTTCAGAATAATCCGCTTCGCCGCTATGCTTTTCTTTGTCTGGACGCTCTCGCCCTTTTGCCTACCGACTCGCTTGCCGTTTAGCTTTGCCGTTTTTAACCCTTCAGACGTTCTATTGTGAATGTCGTCAACCTCTTTTTGCGCCTGTTCAAAGGCAAGCTGGATTTGTTGCCTGGCGAGAATCATCAACACATTGTTAGTCGCTCTGATATATTCGTCCGCTATTTCATTCCCTGTCAAGTCCAACTGCTGATTCAATGCGCTTTTGAAGGTTGACGTATCAATATGACGTTCTTTTAAAAATATAAGCCCCACGCCTATATTATAGAGCCGCTGATATTCCGTGAACCCTTCGTCCGCGTTTCTGCTCATTCGACTGACGCTATCAAAAATAATAGTATCGCCGCTCTTGACTGTTTTCAAAAGCCTTTGCCATTGAGGGCGCTCCTGAGTCGTTCCGGTGTACGCTTCTTGAAATATTTTTGCGCCGCTGTCATAATCCTGAATGTTCCTGATCTGACGTTCTATATTCTGTGTTGGCTTTGAAATTCTTGCGTACCCGTAAATAGCCATGATAAAACCTCCGTTGTCACTATATTCGTATTAGTCTTTAGTATCGTTTTAAACGCTCGTAAATACTAATACCAATATAGCACCTAAATATCCATTTGTCAAGAATTATTTTGATACATCGTTAAATCTAATACAATTGTTCTGCAAGAAAAAAAGCTAATGACGGCATATTCGCCGCTGTTCTTTTAGTTCTTAAAATCGTTCTAAAACTGACTGATTTTTTCATCAATCCCAGTAAACAATAAAGGGTTTGAGATCGCCTGAAATAGGGAGCTTTACGTTGGAATAAAGGCAGAACTGATTTGCATTCATAGTTTACCTGACAATTGGCACAAGGGCTTCGGCAGTCAGATGATGGATCGGGTTTTGATGGACATCAAGAAGTACGGATATTCCGAAGTAGTGCTGTGGGTATTTCGGGATAACCTCCGCGCCGGAGCCTTCTATGAAGCAAAAGGCTTCACGCTGACGGGTATCTCAAAGCAGGCCTTTGACACAGAAGCATTCCTTTATTTCATAGAATTATAAATGCCGCTAACTGGTTCGTTGAATTCCCTGTCGGCGACCTTTTACGCGATCCTTTTCACGAAAAAACGTGTATTTCGGCTGTTTTTGGCGAATAAGCGATTTTTCTTTTTTTCGTCAAAGGGTCAAATTAATCATTCAACTTGTTGGAATCATCTTGCTTTTTTCAAGAATCAATCAGAGAGAAAAACTCGGAGAAAAATTTTTCAAATATACCTTGACAAATGATATACTTCGTGATATGATGTATTTCAGAAAAGGAGGCGTAGTATGGATAATCAACTTTGGAAGTGTGCGTTCTTGCCGCGATCAGAAGCGAGGACTCATACGGCTACAAAATCATCAAGGATTTGAAGCCCTGCATCGAGCTTTCGGAATCGACATTGTACACCATACTCAAGCGGCTGGAAACGGCAAAAATGCTGACGGTCCGGACTGCGGAGCATGACGGCAGGCTCCGGAAATACTACCATATCACCGACTCGGGATTGGGGCGTATCGAGGAGTTCAAAACCGAATGGAAGGAAATCGAATCAATCTATCAGTTTGTTGTCAAGGAGGAAAACCATGAATAAGGAAGATTTTTTAGTGAACTTAAGGAACGGCTTGTCGGGATTGCCACAGCATGACATCGACGAACGCGTTTCCTTTTACAGCGAAATGATCGACGACCGCGTGGAGGAAGGAATGAGCGAGGAGGAAGCGGTGGCGGGAATCGGCCCGGTAGATGAGATTGTATCGCAGACGATTACAGATGTGCCGCTGTCAAAACTCGTTAAGAACCGGATTGTGCCCAAGAGGTCTTTGCAGACATGGGAAATCGTACTCATTGTCTTAGGCTTTCCGCTTTGGTTCCCGCTGCTGATCGCGGCGCTTGCGGTGGTGCTTTCCCTGTATTTGGTTGTGTGGTCGCTGATCATTACCCTTTGGTCTGTCTGGGCGTCCGTGGTAGCTTCCGTTGCGAGCGGTTTCATTGTGGGAACGGTCTGCTTTGCTCAGGGGAAGATGGCTTTCGGTCTTTTGGCATTGGGCGTTTCCTCTTTTCTTGCCGGTGTGTCGATTTTGGGATTTTTCGGATGTACAGCGGCTTCAAGGGGTGTGATCCGGCTGACGAAAAATGCGGCTGTCTGGATGAAAAAACGCTTTATCAGGAAGGAGAATGCGTAATGAAAAAAGGATTTATGATTGCGGCGGCAGTCCTGATGGGAGTGGGACTGGCGCTTGTCTGGAGTGTGCTGATCTTTTCAGACGCGGATTTTACAAAGTTCGATTGGGAAAAATATCAGACAAACACCTATACCGCCCAAGGAGACATCACGAAAATAGAGATCAATTTAAAAGAATCCGACGTTGAACTGATTGTTTCGGATACCGACCGCGTTCAGGCTGTCTGTCTGGAAAGCGAAAAGGTAAAGCATTCCCTCAGCGTGGAAAACGGCACGCTGAGACTCAGCGAAAAGGACGAACGCAAATGGTACGATCATATTACGTTTTTCTCAAAGCCCCTGTCGGTGACGCTTTACCTGCCGTCCGAAAAATACGATTCGCTGAAAATTGACACCCGCACGGGCGATATTACCGTTCCCAAGGACGTATCTGTCAGCAGCACTGATATTGTTTCGGACACCGGCGACGTGCGTTTGAGCGGGTCGATTGACGGCGTCCTGAAAATCAGGACAACCACGGGAGACGTCCGGCTCACCGGAGTCAAGGCAAAAAGAATCGACCTCAAGGCTACTACGGGAGATATTCTGATCGATAAGCTCGAATGTGCCGATACGGTTTCGGTGAATGTCACAATAGGCGAACTAAAAGCGTCGGATATGACCTGCGGCAGCTTCGATACAACCGGCAGCACAGGGGACGTAAAACTGATGGACACGGTTGCTTTAGGCAGCTTTACCATCAAAAGAAGCACAGGCGATGTACGTTTTGACAGGTCGGACGCGGCTGAAATTTCCGTTAAAACCTCCACCGGCGACGTCTCCGGCACTTTCCGCACAGAGAAAATCTTCATTACGAAGACTTCTACGGGATCGGTCAACGTGCCGGACACCGCTTCGGGCGGTAAATGCAGGATCACGACCTCCACAGGAGATATTGACATCAGGGTCGGATGACAACGGATTAATAAACAAGCGATCCTCGTTAATACACAAAGTATTGCCTGCGGTTTTGGCTTCATCTGGCGAAAAATCTGACGGCGCGGTACGTACACGCGAAGATACTGAACAGGCTCTAAGTTATGAATTATTTGTAAATTCGGTTAAAACTATGTTGACAGGCGACATATTCTGTGTTATATTTATGTCGTGAGGCGATACAGCGGAAGGCAACATAACGAGAGGCAACACATCGGACGACAACATAACGACCATCGGCATATCGACAAGCAACACAGAAAGGAGAGCAACTGAAAATGGGAAAACAGAGCGAACCGCTGACCGAGAGCTATTTTTACATTCTGCTTTGTCTGTACGGCGGGGAGAACCACGGCTACGGCATCATGCAGATGACCGAACAGCTTTCCGGCGGCAAGGTGAAGATCGGCTCCGGCACAATGTATGGCGCGACAAGCAACATGCTCAAAAAGGGCTGGATCGTCGAACGTCCGGAAATCGGCGGCGAACGGCGGCGAATGTACCGCATGACCGACGAAGGCAGAAGGGTTTTTTTGGAGGAATACAGGCGCATATCGGAGCTTTCCGAGAAGGCGAGACAAGTGATTGAGAGCGTGGACAACGCGAAAAGCTGAAAGGGGTTTTTGAACATGGCAAAGCATGCAGACAGATTTGAAATGATTTACGTACAGAAGGTAACGCTTGGTTCTTCCATCGAGATTTGGGTGGACAAGGAAACCGGCGTCAATTACATCTACCGCCGCGACGGGTATTCCGGCGGACTGACCGTAATGCTTGACGCGGAAGGCAAGCCGGTTGTCAGCAAGGCGGATAGCGCGGGCAAGGAGTAAGGAACGGCAGGAGAGCATGAGGAGCTGAAAAAGAGTATGAAAAAGAACGATGCTGAAAAAACGGTAAAAAAGCGCCACAGCTTATTTATGAGGTGGGAATTTGACGCGGCAGCGGACGAATTCAATCAGATGTCGGAGAATGGATGGCAGCTTGTCAGATGCAAACCCTTCACACAGACCTATGTTTATAATCCGGATGTCACATACCGATACCAGATAGATTGCAACGACACAGTGTCCGACCCCGCAAGGTACCTTCAGACCTTCGCGGAAGGCGGTTGGATACCCGTTATGAGCAACTGGGGCGGCTGGCACATTTTCGCAAAGAAGTACGTGCCCGGTCAGCCGGAGGAAGCCTATATGATCTACACCGACGAGCAGTCCAGAAAGGAAATGCTAAGACGCTCACGCCGCCTCGTTGGATTCATTGCGGTTTTGTGGGGTATCTGTCTGCTGTATGGCGTCTATCGTGTGATAACGGGCGTAATGGAGTCAGGGAAATCAGATATGACCGTTTGCTGGACGCCGGTGCTGCAAGCCCTGAATGTGTATCTATTTTCGCGCTGGTATTTCTCCGTCCGAAGTCTGGAAAAGGGTAAAAAGCCGCGGAGATTTCACTTTCTGGTTTTTGTTGTGATAGCGGCTTTGATAATCATTGCGTCTTTGGTAAGTATTTTGAGATGAAAAAGGAGTTATGCGTTATGAAGAATACAAGGAAAACAAAAAGAACCTTCAAATGTTTTTCGGCGTGGGATTATGAGTTTGAGGAGCAGGAATTCAACCGCATGTCAGAACAGGGCTGGCAGCTTGTGAGAGGCGGCAGCTTCTCTCAGAAATACGAATACGACGACAGCGTGATCTACCGCTACCGGCTGGATTACAACAACGACGTGGGGGATATGGCGCGCTATGACGAGACCTTCCGCGACGCGGGGTGGGAGAGGGTCAATTCCACCGCGAATGGCTGGCACATCTTCCGCAAGGCGTATGACAAGAGCCTTGCGGAAGAGGAATACGAAATCTACACCGACGAGCAGTCCCGCGTGGAAATGCTCAAACGCTGCAGGAATATCTGCTTCATCTGCCTGGGCATGCTGCTGATCAATATCGGCAATTGCGTTCGCATTCTGGACACGAGCGACGCTGCCTATATCGGCGTTGTCACCCTGCTTGCCTGCGGCATGACGATCGGTATGCTCATCGCCGGCATACTCAGTATCAACCGCATGATCAAAGGGCGGAAGAATACACGTCCCTACCCGATGAAGGCGTTTCTGACGCTGATCTTCCTGCTGCTTGCGGCTGCTTTTGCCGCAGCCGTATTCGTCCTGATTCAGGAAGGTTCCTATTTTGCCCTCGGGCTGATGGTGGGATTGATTTTCGGAGCGGTCATTCTTGCGGTTAGGATCGTTCTTGCCAGAAGGAAATAATTGGCTCCCTCTATAAAAAAACAAAACTGACAGCATATGCCGCCGTTTGTCGCTTGACATGATAGCGAAAACGGCGGCTTTTTATGATTTGTAAAAAATCAGTCATCCGAACTATACAATTTCGACAAATTATTGAAAAAATATAAAAAAGTCATTGCAAAATTGCAACAAATTTGTTAATATATATCTGACAGCGCATACCCTTGTATTTCAGAAGTTTTTTGAGTCAGAGATGAATCAGAAATCTTACCAAAATTTTAAGGAGTTGTTATTTTATGTGGACATGGTCAAGAAAAGAACTCAAGACCAACGCCAAGGCTGCTCTTAAACGCAGCTTGTGGAAGGATCTCCTGGCACTCATTATCTTCGGTCTTATCGCCGGCGCGGTGTCCTATTGCGTATTCCTTATCTTTAACGCCCTCACAGGCGGAAAGATGTTCGAATACCAGGAAGCTCTGCAGAACATTCAAAACGGTGCCCAGAATGCAGAAGTTATCAAGAAACTCAATGAAGAAGTGGGTCCGGTATATTCGATCTACTCTATGATCAACAGCATTGCTTCTCTCTTCATCATCGCACCTCTCGGAATCGGTACTTACAGATTCTTCCAGGTCAGCAGAAGCGGCAACGCGAGCTTCAGCGAGCTATTTGTCCCGCTCAAGAAGTTCTTCCGCATTGGTCTGATTATGTGCTGGTTGGGTATCAAGGTGTTCCTGTGGTCGCTTCTCTTCATTATCCCCGGTATCATCAAGGCTTACGAATACAGCCAGGTTCCGCTGATTCTTGCTGAGAATCCCTCCATCAAGCGCAGGAGAGCCTTCCAGATTTCCAAGGCGATGACCAAGGGCAACAAGTGGCACCTGTTTGTGCTGGAGCTGTCCTTCATTCTCTGGATACTCGGCACGGTCTGCACCTGCGGTCTGCTTGGCATTTACTTTGGCCCCTACTATCAGGCAACATTTGTGGAAGCCTACTACAAGATGAAGGCAAAGGCGCTCGCAGATGGCAAGCTCACCCTTGAAGAGCTTCCGAATATCTGCATGCCTTCCTTTCCCGCCGCTCCCGCAGTAGAGCAGAATAATGTTGTTCCCGCCGTTGCTACCGCAGCCGCAGCCGCTACCGCCGTTGCAGCCGCTCCCGCCGAGGAAGCCGCTCCTGTAGTCGAAGCTGCTCCTGTAGTCGAAGCCGCTCCCGCTGAGGAAGCTGCTCCTGCCGCGGAAGCCGCTCCTGTTGAGGAAGCTGCTCCTGCCGAGGAAGCCGCCCCTGTTGAGGAAGCTGCTCCTGCCGAGGAAGCCGCCCCTGTTGAGGAAGCTGCTCCTGTTGAGGAAGCTGCTCCCGCCGAGGAAGCTGCTCCCGCCGAGGAAGCTGCTCCCGCTGAGGAAAAAACGGAAGCCGAATAATCATCGGGCTTTGATCCTTATCTGATGTAGATTCTGAAATACAAAAAATAACCGTTCCGACAGCGCATGGAAACATGCAAAATCGGAACGGTTTTTTTCATTAATTGATGAATTCCGCGTCGTCCATTTCGACGAAGGGACGGTCGCTGGCTTCCATGGCGCTGATGCCGGTGCGTGTCTGTTCGATGATCGGNGTTTCGTCAAGATCCTCGGTGGAGCCGGAGGCGGTAACGATCACGGAGGAATCCCCGACGTAGAGCGTATTCATGTGGTTGCGGCAAGAGAGCTTGAGGAACTCCGTGCGGCGTTCCGGTTCAACGCGGAACTTGACCATCATCAGCTCGATGCAGATGGAACGGCCGCTGTCAAGAATCGCAATGCGGCGCACGTCCTGAATTTTGCTGAGCTGGCGGATGATCTGGGACATCTCCAGCTCGTCGTTGGTGAGTACGACAAGGGTGATGCGGGTGAATTTGGGATTTTCGGTGGCACATGCCGAAATGGTTTCGATATTGTAGCCGCGGCGGTAGAAAAGACCCGAAACGCGCTGCAGCACGCCGGGGTGATTCCTCACCAGCGCGGACAGAACCTTTTTGTTAGACATAGCTTTCGTTACCTTTCAAAAAATATTCCAAGCCCGAAGGGCTTCCGAAATGATTCTTTATTCATTTTTCAGTCTTCAATATTCAGTATTCATTTAGCGAACGCACGTGAGCGCTTTACTCCATCTCGGTGATGATCTTGTCAGCGCCCAGTCCGGGGGGAATCATGGGGAGCGCGTTCATGTCCTTGCTGATGCGGCAGTCGATGACGACGGGACCGTTCTTGGCAAAGGCCTCGGCAAGCACGCTGCTCACTTCATCGGCTCTGGTAATGCGCATACCCGTTACGCCGAACGCGTCCGCCAATTTAACAAAATCGGTCTTGCGGCAGGGGTCTGTGTGGCTGAAACGATGACCGTAAAAGAGCTTCTGCCACTGGCGCACCATGCCGAGCACCTGGTTGTTCATGATGATGACCACAACCGGCAGGTTGTAGCTGGCAAGGGTGGTCAACTCGTTGAGATTCATGTGGAAGGAGCCGTCGCCGGTGATCAGCACCACGCGCTTGTCGGGATTGCCTATCTGCGAGCCGATCGAGGCGCCCATGCCGTAGCCCATCGTGCCCAGACCGCCTGAGGTGATGAAGGTGCGGGGGAGCTTGAAGTCGTACATCTGCGCCGCCCACATCTGGTGCTGTCCCACGTCGGTGCAGAGGATGTCCTGTGGACGCATGATTTTATTCAGCTCGTCAAAGACGGCTTCGGGCGTGACGTTGTCGCCGTCCTGCTGTACGCTTTTCTTTTCGCTGTCCCACTCGGCGATCTGGTTGATCCAGTCGGAATGGTCGGCTTGATTGACATTCCGCGTCAGCTTGGAAAGCACCGCGTCGGCGCTGCCCCTGACGGTGAGATCCACCAGCACATTCTTGTCGAATTCCGCCGCGTCGATGTCGATGTGGATGATCTTCGCGTCCTTGGCGAAGGCCTTGGTGTCGCCTGCCACGCGGTCGGAGAAGCGTGCGCCGACAACCACCATGAGGTCGCAATGGCTTGTCGCCATGGCGCTGCCGTAGCCGCCGTGCATGCCGATAAGTCCGCAGTAGAGCCGGTGGTCATTCGGGAAGCCGCCCATGCCCATGAGGGAGCAGGAAACGGGAATGTCCGCTTTCTCGGCAAATTCCAGAAGCTGCTTCGAGGCGTTGGCGGAGATCACGCCGCCGCCCGCGTAGATCATCGGGCGCTGGGCGTTGTTGATCAGCCTGACCGCCTTCGCAATCGAATCGTTGTCCGCCTGCACGCGGACGTTAGCCTTCGGCTGTTCATGCTCGAATTCGGTGACGGCGGCGGAGATGTCCTTCGGCACGTCCACAAGGACGGGGCCGGGTCTGCCGGAGCGTGCGATGAGGAACGCCTTGCGGAGAATCGGGGCAAGGGTGGTGATGTCGCGCACGAGGAAGTTGTGCTTGGTGATGGGCATGGTGATGCCCGTGATGTCGACCTCCTGGAAGGAATCCTTACCGAGGGCGGGGGTGGCGACGTTGCCGGTGATGGCGACCATGGGAACGCTGTCCATCATGGCGGTCGCAATGCCCGTCACAAGGTTGGTCGCGCCGGGACCGGAGGTGGCGAATACCACGCCGGTCTTGCCGGTGGAACGGGCATAGCCGTCGGCGGCGTGGCTGGCGCCCTGTTCATGGGCAGTGAGTATGTGGGTGATTCTGTCGCTGTACTTGTAGAGCGCGTCGTAGATATTGAGCACCGCGCCTCCGGGATAGCCGAAGACCGTGTCAACGCCCTGCTCCAGCAGCACTTCACAGATGATGTCTGAGCCGTTGAGTTTCATTTTTCGAGTATACCTCCCGTTTTTGTATACAGATATAAGGTATTATAGCACCCACCTTGGGCGCTGTCAATGGATTTT
>ONDC01000150.1 GCA_900316495.1 uncultured Eubacteriales bacterium | reverse complement strand
CCCACCATCATCTCGGTCGGCATTCTGGAAACCATGTGGATCTGGAACGACTTCCTGCTTCCCAGCCTGGTGCTTGCCAAGGAATACAGAACCGTTCCGATTATCATTCAATACTTCAATTCCGGACGCGGTCAATCCGAATGGGGCGCCATCATGGCGAGCATGGTCATTACCATCACGCCTATCGTAATTCTATACTTCTGCATGCAGAAGCACATCATCAAGGGCGTTCTTTCCGGCGCAGTCAAGGGCTGATTTTTCGTTTTTCAATGGCAAATAATAAATCCGTACTGTCAGGACACTGTTTTGACGGTGCGGATTTTTTATTGCTTGAATTAAAATTGAAAAAAGTGCCGCTGCCGTCATAAATTACATTCTGTTGAATTGCATGATTATCGCCCTGCGGATAAAAATATTACGGGAATTTTAATTCGCGGCGGTATCAAACTGCAAGGGACGGTACGAAAATGAACAGAAAATTCCGCATCATGATTGCCGCCGCCGCTCTATCGCTTATGGTTCTCCCCGTAAGCTGCGGCATAGGCGACGGTAACAACTCCAACGGCATGAACCAGAACGGCATATATGACGGCTCCAACGGCAGAAATGCCCTTCGCGGCGCGGGTGAAGTGATCGACGATGCCGGCGACGCCATCGAAAGAGGCGCCGACCGCATTCAGAACGGTCTGGACAATCTCGACGACGGCATGACCAACAGCTCCACGACCTCCACCACCATGACCACGAGAACCACGACCTCCACCACCCGCACCCCCGCTTCAAGACGATAATAATAGACTCTCTTAAGGATCTTATCCACGAAGCGGAAAAGCATGCCAAAGCAAGACGGGCAGCGCTTCTTCCCTCCGGAGCGGAGGAAGGCGCTGCCCGATCATTTTACATAAGCAAAAAATACACGAAGATCGCGGTGAACCAGAACAGTGAGAGCGGTAGCAGCCATCTCAGCTTGTACAGAAAATCCCCGTTCTTCCTCAACCATTTGAAGATTCCGCGCACCAAAAGCATCAAAAGACTAAAGGAAAGGATGACCACCAGATCACAGATGATCATATAGCAGATCATGACCAGCGTCGCGGCAAAGGTACCTTCATTGGCAAACGCCCACAGCATGAAGCAACCCGCCGCTATGGCAGCACCCAGGATAAACATCGCCGTAAATCTGCCGCTTTTTTCCTCCTGCGCATCGCCCAGCAGTCTGCCGTTGATCCTGCGGCAAAGCAGCATCCCCGCATAAAGCAGAAACGCGGAAAGGGTCATCATGACTGTCAACGAAACCGAATCGCTATCTAATAAGTCCCGCATTTTCCCCGGAAGGATCGCAAACCTGTAGGCAAAAAGCATTAGGCTTGTCCAAGTGAACGCTCCCGCCAAAACAAATCCCGCGATGACAGGCAGAACAAATTTCCTGATTGCTTTCATTTGAATCCCGCTCCTTTTTCATTTTCTTCATTCTCTTTTTCAAGTTTATCATACCATATGATCTTTACTCCGTCAATTGCCGAATCTCAAGAACCAATAAAAATCCGCAGCCAATCGCAAAGGAAAAGCTGCGGATTTCTTCTTTCGGGTATAATTTGAAAAAATTACTTCACAACGACGGTCCAGCCGAATTCATCCGGAATCTTGCCGAACTGCATACCGGTGATCTTGTCGTAGAGCATCTGGGAGATCTCGCCGATTTCGCCGTTGTTGATGGGAATGATGGTATCGCCGCACTTCAGCTCGCCGACAGGGGAAATGACTGCCGCCGTGCCGGTGCCGAACATCTCCTTGAATTCGCCCTTCTCGTTGGCTTCGATCAGCTCGTCCACGGTAATCAGGCGCTCCGTCACCTTATAGCCCATATGTCTCAGAACCTCGATGACCGACTTTCTGGTAATGCCGGGGAGAATGGAGCCGCGGAGAATCGGGGTGACGATCTCGTCGCCTAAAACAAAGAATACGTTCATCGCGCCGACCTCTTCGATGTATTTGCGCTCCACGCCGTCAAGCCAGAGCACCTGGCTGTAGCCCTGCTCCGCGGCGACGTCCTGCGCCTTCATGGAAGCGGCGTAGTTGCCACCGGTCTTGGCGTAGCCTGTGCCGCCGATGACAGCACGGACATACTTTGTCTCCACATAAATCTTGACGGGAGCCAGACCGCCGGCATAGTAGGAACCGGAGGGGCTCATGATAATGATGTACTTGTATTCGGTAGAGGTGTGCGCGCCGAGAGCGTCCTCTGTGCCGATGATGAAGGGACGGATATAAAGCGACGCGCCGTCGGTGTGCGGAACCCAGTCGCTGTCGATGTCAACCAGCATTTCCAGCGCCTTCTCGGAAAGCTCCTCGTCGATGAGCGGAATGCTCAGACGGTCGCAGGAATTGTTGAGACGGGAGAAATTCTGATCGGGGCGGAAGAGCCTGATCTTGCCGTCGGCGCCGCGATACGCCTTCATACCCTCAAAGACCTCCTGGCTGTAGTGCAGGCACATGCAGGCGGGAGTGAGATTGAGCGGGCCGTAAGGAACAATGCGGGGATCATGCCAGTGTCCGTCGCTGTAATCCATGACGAACATATGATCGGTGAATATCTTGCCGAAGCCTAACTTGCTCTCGTCTGCGGGCTTCTGCTTGGGATTAGTGGTAAGCTGAACCTTGATTTCTTCCATGAAAATAAACACTCCTCAAAATTTAGTTTTCCGGATGGATAAACGAATGATTGACAGTCAAAAACCGTCTAATTCGCTGATTACATTCAATTATATCACTCAATTGCCTGTATTGCAAGTTATTTGTATAAATAATTCATAGCACAACTATCAATTAGTGGTTGACAGAATAGTATGCACTTGCTTTGCTCACCAAAGGATAGTGAAGAAATTCAGAGATTGCGCTCTGCGTATTTCGTCTCCGTGCCTCAGGATAGTGCCAAGCCGGAAAGCTCGTCAGGCAGGAATATCTCTATCCGCTGGTCTGATACATTTTCAAAAGCACCCGCAAAATCCAATCCAAGCGCGCTGCCTTTCGGGTACAGATCGCACAGCGGATACAGCACAAATGCCCTGCGCAGAATGCCGGGATGCGGAAGGGTCAGCTCGTCGGTGTGCGACGTGGCTCCTTCATACAACAGCAGGTCAATGTCCACCGTGCGCGGCGACTTAATGCCGGGACGTGTTCTGCCGAGCGCGGACTCTATGCCGAGACACGCCCCTAAAAGGGCATTGGGAGAAAGCCGGGTTTCAATTTCAGCCGCGCAATTGATATACGGCGGCTGCGGTTCGTTCACTTCCACCGCTTCGGTCAGGTAATAGCGGGACTGTCTCAGCAGCCGTGTTCCGCAGAGATTGGAAATGGCATTCAGCGCGGCACGCAGATTTTCGCAAGGTTCCCCTAAATTGCCGCCCAATCCTAATACCGCTTTCATCTGAAATTCTCCCTTCCCCGGCGAATAGTAACAGCAGCATATTCAATTTCACATTTCACAGGCGCGTGCGGCTTTTTCAGTGTGACCTCCACCTCGCTCACCCTGTCGAACTCCCTCAGTATCGAATCGCATACCACCTGCGCGGCGCGTTCGATGAGATCGTAGGTATTCTGGGTCATCGCTTTGTAGGCGCAGTTGCACACCTCGTCGTAATTGACGGTGTCCTCAACCTTATCGGTCAGACATGGAATGAGGAAATCTCCTATCAGATTGATGTCAAGATAAAAAAACTGCCCGTTGCGCTTTTCCTCCGGCAGCACGCCGTGATAGGCATAGACCTTCAGATTTTTGATGAAAATGCTGTCGTTCATTCCCTATCTCCCTTCCCTCTTCATTTTTCCTTGAAGCGCAATCACTATGATATTTTCGCGTTTCTACAATGACGCTTCAAATAGTTCTCCACAAAATCAAAGTCCACGTCCTCGGCATAGACCTGATTTTTGTCAAGTTTCTGATTGACATGTATCGTATTACGGTTTCTGCGTATTTTGAGAACCGCCACGTTGTTCAGCTCTGTTGTCATAGTGCTTCTTGCGGAAGATGTCAGACCCACGCCAGCCAAGGTCGGTTTTCCTGCCATCGCGCCGACAAAAGCCGCAACCCATCCGAGCGCCTGCGCCTTTTTGAATTGCTTAGGCATCTGTATATGGCGCACGTACTCGTCCGTCATCTCGAAAAGAACCTGATATTTCCATCCGTACATTGCCCCTAAAATCAGATAGGCAATGACGCTCAGAGAAAGCATGATACCCGCTAATATAAGAAACAGTTGTCCCAGTCCCAACCAGTCCTCCGAGCTTTGGTAGCTGCCCTCAAAAA
>ONDC01000060.1 GCA_900316495.1 uncultured Eubacteriales bacterium | reverse complement strand
CAGCCATTCGCGCATTGGGCGCACCCTCCTTCCCGCGAAATGCTTGTTAATCCGGACTATTATACATGATTTGCCGCTTCAAATCAATAAAGTTATTGTAAATATTTTTGTTTTTTCGCCGCCCCGATTCACGCAGTCGGCGGATAAGGGATGAATGATGTGAGGATTGTAAGATTGGAAGATTTTTGATTACAGATTCAGCCAGAAAGCCGGGCGAACAGCAACACTACTGCCATCGACGCGGCTACCAAGCAGACTGAAGAAGCCAACGTCGAACACGCACGCGGCGTAATCACTACAGCTGCCGGGCGAGCGGAGCCACCACCAGCCGGTTTTTCCTCCATCATTAAGTGAATTTTTATCACTTATCCGAGCACCCTGCTTTATCGCGTATGCCGTCGGCGCCGCCATGCGGTCATTATCGCTTCGGAAGTACGTTTGCGCTTCCTGAATGCTCAGGGCAAAAACGCGGTCTTGCGTGGGATTGCCGTCCTTCGTACCGAATAATGAGGATTTCAGATTTTGATTGGTGACGGTGACAATCCGCGACTGTTCCTCGCTGCTGAAGGCGGCGCGGAGGAAATCGTTGTTCATCCACTTCCTCAGCGTGCAGGTTTCCCATGTGACATTTTTTTCCTTTTTATTATACGGCACAGCGTCAATCAAATCGTCCGTGATGAGCAACGCCCTGCCGCCTTCCACCGCCAGCACGCGCCACATCAGCGGCTGTACCTCGCCGTTCGCCCCCTGCGGGTATTTGCCGAAGGGAATTATGTCCCCCACACGGAGATTTTTGTAATAAACGGGCTGCGGGACGGGCTTCTGCGCGGGTTGGGGCTGAGAAACAGGCTTCTGCACGGGTTGGGGCTGAGGGACGGGCTTGGGCTGCGGGGCGGTCTTGCCGAGATGGTTCAGAATACGCGACACCAGCGCGGACTTCTGGCTCGAATCAAACGACTGCCGGTTGTAAAGCTCCAGCGGCAGTTGGTCAACCGTCATTCCCTCAAGGTATGTATAGATTTCGCCGTTCTTCTTGCGTTTGCCAAAGATTGCCGAGAGAAAGGTTTCCCATTCGGCGTGTACCCACTCAGAAATCACATATTCAGGCTTCGTTCCCACCACAATCTGAATTGTCGCCTCGTCGAGCGCCTTGTAAATCTCCCGGATAAACGCCGAGGTGGAAAGATCCTTTTCGCTGAAAAACACCTTCACGCCCGCGTCGGTCAGCGTCCTGTGCAGATCGGCGGCCATCTCATAATCCCTTGTCTTGCCGCTGCCGTCCGGCGCGTTGCGCTTGAAGGAAATAAACACTTCGTATGACATGAAACTTCACTCCCAATCCAATGTCGGTTGAGAGCATTATACCATATTTCCTGCCGCAACGCAACCTCTTTGCACGGTTTACGTGGAATATTCTATGGGAAAACGCGGCATTATGCAATAGTCACCTTCCCCGCGCCTGCATAAAATTCAGACACGGACAGTGCGTTTGTCTGATTTTTACGGTCATCTCCCCGCGCACGGCGCAAAAAGGGCTTCGCTCCCGGCATTCCTCTGAAGAGAAAACCATAGGCGAAGCCCTTCCCTTTATGATTCGTCTTTCAATCAGCGGCACGGTTGCGCCATGTCATGCTACAGCTGTGAACGCAGGATGGTGGCTATCTCGTCGGCGGTGTCGGCCTTCAGGCGGAAAATACGGCGGAAATCCTTGGCGAGCTGCTCATCCATGCCGCTTTCCAGCCATTCGATGATGACCCCGAAAAACAGGCACTTGTAGTAGCCGACAATAATGGATTTATTGCGGTCGATCAGCTCCTGATCAACATTGCCTTCGGCGGCAAGCGCGTCGATGTATTTCGAGATGAAATATTCGCCGGTCTTCATGAGGTAACGCTCAAACACATCGCGGCTGACCGAGCGGTAGATGTGCATGATGGCGCGCTTGCGGTTGGAGGCAAATTCTTCTATCGCGTCGAAGCACTCCACGATGGAATTGACGGAGGAATATTTTTCAATGACCGCATCGGATTCCTCCCGGATGATCTCCTCCAACAGCGAGGGGAGATCCTGATAATGATAATAAAATGAATTGCGGTTGATGCCGCATTCCTCCACGATGTTCTTCACCGTGATGTCGCTGAACTGCCGTTCCTCCAGCAGTCTGATGAAGGTCGCCTTGATCGCTTCGCGTGTGAAATTCGCCATTGTTTAACTCATGCCCCTTTGGTTACCCGGTACTTTTCAATGCTTCCATTGTATTCGGCAACGCGGTCTTTTATTCTGGCGCGTTATCTACTGACATTGCCAATCATTATACATCTTCCTGCGCGCCAATTCAAGAAAACTATTGTTAACAAATTAACATATTTTCAACGCCCGGATACAGCGAAAACGGAGATCGATTGAAAACCGGTCTCCGCCTCCGCTTATGTGAAATGTGAGGTACGTAGTCTTAGTTTGCGTCCGATGCTTCGACGGAATCGGTGCGGTAGATGAATTTGACCTTGCCGCTCTCGCCATCCGGAAGGCCGGTGTAGCTTTTGTATGCCTCGGAAACGTCGCGCAGTGCCTTGAATCTCGCGCTTAAATCTCCGGCGCTGCCGCCGGTCAGTTCAGCCAGCTTGCCGAGGCTGCCCTCCTTGAACTGCTTCATGCCGTCGGAAAGCTGCATAGCGCCGTCGTTGAGCTTTGTAATGCCGTCGGTCAGCGCGTCTGTGCTGCCGTTGAGCTGGTTCAGTCCGTTGCTGAGCTGCTGCGCGCCGTCCTGGAGCGCGGCTGTGCCGTTGTAAAGCGCCTGTACGCCGTTGGTATACTGACAGATACCGACATAGAATTCATTGTAGGCGTTGAGCTGCTCGATGGCGGCTTCAATACTCTTTTGTCCTTCCTTGGCGGCAGGCAGCTTTGCCGCGAGAACCTTGTTGATCTCGGAATCGACAATGGCTTTTATCTGTGCCTGCACCTCGGAGCTTTGCATGTTGCTTTCGATGAGCTGCTGCTTCTGTCCCTCTACGGTGCTCTGAATGGTGCTCTGCACCTGCTCGCTCAGCATCCGCTGCTGGGTCATGGCGTCCACATTGCCGTCGATGGCGGCTCTGGTCGCTTCGTCAGCCTTCTGATACTGTTCGGCGGTCATGCCCATGCCGGCAAGCACGCCCTGCAGCACCTGACCGCGCACCTGCTGCTCCACGGCGGCTGTCACCTGCTGATTGATCGCATCGCTGTTGGCTTCTACCTGTGCGGTGACATTTTCACGCACGGCGCTTTCCACCTGTTGTGTCACACCGGGACGCGCCTGCTCCGCAAGGGCGCGGATGCTTTCCTCGCTCAGACCGCTGCTGATGGCGCCCAACACCTGCGCGTAATTCTCCTTGGTCAGCGCCGGACATTCCATACCCGCCGCCTGCACCTGCTTTTGCGTAGTCGAGAGAAGCGTGTCGAATACCTTTGCCGCGCCGCCCTGCAGGTCGGCATTCTTGCTGCACAGAAGCTGCAGAGTCTGACGGACGGTATTCACGCCGCCGCTGACCTGCTGTCCGCCCTCCGCCAGCTGATGAATGCCGGAAATGAGCATGCCGGATTTGTCAAGGAGCTGGGTTGTTCCCTCATAAAGCGCGGAGGAACCGTCGGTCAGTGCGTTAATACCGCCGGTGAGCTTGTCAAGCGAAACGTCGCCCTCGCCCTTTTCGGCTTTCTTTTCCTCGATGTCCTCGGCCGCCTCATTGAAGAGGTCGTTTGTCACCATCGTGAGGGTGGTTGTGAGAGAAAAATTCTTTACATCGGCGGTGATTTCTATACTGTCGGGAATGTCAATGGAATCCTTCTTAATTCCCAGACTCTCCTGCATGCCGGGGAGCGCAAAGCCGATGACAATGCTTCTTGTGCCGTCGTTTATCACTTTGCCATTGGAAACCTCGATGTTGCTGAATACGCTGTCGTCCAGCACCGCGCCGGTCACGACCGTGAAGGGAACGTACACATCGGTGTCTCTGCCGTCGATGGAGACAGTCTGCTTGCGGTTGTTGGTGTAGTCAAAGCGTATGGTCGCCTTGCCGCTCTTGCCCGCGATTTCTTCGGCGGACATTTCCCTGCCGTCAAGCAGATAGGTCAGCTTCACGCCGACCGGAAGCTCCGGCTGTCCGTCAAGCTCACCGCTCTGCGCGTCCCACGAACAGGAGTTCTCCGCATCCATGGAATAGCCGCCCTTGCCGTCGTCGCTGATGTTGGCAATGCCCGCGTTCTTCTGTTCGTTTTTGAGCCAGTCGCTGACGATGACCTTCTGGGGATTGCCGCTTGCGTCTGCGATGACATAGACGGTTTCGTCCTTTTCGGCTGTGGCTTCACTTTCGGATTTTACCTGCCGCGTTGCCTCCACCGTCGCCTTGGCGGGAGCGGTCAGGAGAGAATATATTCCCGCTCCCGCAGCGCCGGAAAGAATGATCGCGGCTGTCAGAGCAATTGCCAGTGTTCTTTTTGAAATATTGCGTGCCTTTTCACTAAGGCTGTTTTCCGATGTCTTCTTCATAAATAACAACCACCTTTTAAATTCATTGAGATAGATCAGATCAGTTTGCGACCGCTCTCATGCCCGCCGTGGTCTTGCAGATGAGCTTGTCAAAGACCATGAAGAGCGAGGGCAGCACAAGTATGACAGAGAACATGCTGATGAGCGCGCCCCTGGCCATGAGCATGCAGAGGGAGCCGATGATGTCCACGTCGGAGTACATTGCCACGCCGAAGGTCGCGGCGAAGAACCCGAGCGCGCTGACCGTGATCGAGCCGATGCTGGTCGAAAGCGCGGTCCGGATGGCGGCTTTCTTCTCCGCGCCGCCCGCGCGCTCCGTTTTGTAGCGGGAGGTCATGAGAATCGCGTAGTCCACCGTCGCGCCAAGCTGGATGGTGCTGATGCATATCGGAGCGATGAACGGCAGCTGCGTGCCGGTGTAATAGGGAATGCCAAGGTTGATGAAAATGGCAAATTCAATGACCGCCACTAAGATGAACGGCAGCGTAAAGCTACGCAGCACAATGGCAATAATAAGGAAGATGGCAACGATAGAGATCGCGTCAACCACCTGGAAGTCGCGGTTGGTGATGGTGATGAGATCCTTTGTACAGGGCGCTTCACCGATCAGCATGGCATTTTTGTCGTATCGCTTGATCACCCTGTTGATCTCATCGATCTGGGCATTGACGTCGTCCGTAGCGACCTTGTATTCCGAGGTGACAAGCATGAGCTGGTATCTGTCGCCCTTGAGAAGCTCCCGGAGCGAATCGGGGATGACCGCCTCCGGCACCCGGCTGCCGATCAGGGAATCCAGTCCCATGGCCGTCTTGACGCCCTTGACCTGCTTGATGTCGTCGATCATGGCGCGTGCGTCGCTTTCGGGCAAATTGGCGTCTGCGAGGATCATGTGTGTGGAGGACATGTCAAATTCGTCCTGTAACTTATTGGTGGCAATGACGTATTCCATATCCTTCGGAAGCGTCGCGCCGAGGTCATAATAGACGTTTGCGTTACTTTGCCCGTAGAAGGCGGGGACGGCGATGATCAGGAACAAGATGATGAAGGCCGGAAATACCTTCAATATGCCGCCCGCCACGCGGTCCATTTTCGGCATGAGCGCCTTGTGACGGGTCTTTTCGATCAGTCCGTCCAGAATCAGAATCATCGAGGGCAGCGTGGTTACACAGCCGATCACGCCGAACACGACGCCCTTCGCCATGACAATGCCGAGATCAAGACCGAGTGTAAAGGTCATGAAGCAGAGCGCCAGGAAGCCGGCGATGGTGGTGATGGAGCTTCCGACCACAGATGTGAGGGTTGCAGAAATCGCCTGTGCCATTGCCTGTTCCTTGTTGTCGGGGTATTTCTGCTTCTGTTCGCTGTAGCTGTTCCAGAGGAAGATGGAATAATCCATTGTCACGGCTAATTGCAGCACCGCGGCAAGCGCCTTGGTGATATAGGAAACCTCGCCCATGAAGAAGTTGGTGCCGAGGTTGAGCAGGATTGCCATGCCGATACTGGCGAGGAACACCAGCGGAATGATGAAGGAATCGAGGAAGAGCATCATCACGACTACGGAGCAAAGCACCGCGATACCGACGTAGATCGGTTCCTCCTTTTCGCAGAGGTTCTTTAAGTCTGTGACCATAGCCGACATACCGGTGACGAAGCACTTGCTTCCCGCAATGCGGCGGATGGAGGTGATCGCCTCCATGGTTTCGTCCGCGCTGGTCGAGGTGTCGAAGAAGACCGCCATCAGCGTGGTGTCGTCCTTGTTGAACTTGTCGTAGATCTTGCTGGGAAGAAATTCAATCGGCACATTCGAGCCGAAGATGCTGTCGTACCACACGACGCTGGTGACGTGATCCACCTTTTCGATCTCGCTCTTGAGCGCGGAAACGTCCTTCGGCTCCATGCCTTCCACCATTAATATTGAAAAAGCGCCCTTGTCAAAATCCTGCAACAGAATGTTCTGTCCCTTCATTGTTTCGATGTCGTCGGGAAGGTAATCCAGCATATCGTAATTAATTCTGGTGAGCGCCATGCCTATCACCGACGGAACAAGCAGTATCACAGCAAAAAGCAGTATCAGCTTTCTGTGCTTTACCACCGCGTTCCCGAATCCTTTCATAATCAATGCCTCCATAAAAAATACTGTAGCGGGTTTTTCCCGTTTGCAATGTCCATTCTATGATTTTTTCCCCGGGTTGACAATAGACACCTTCCGCACACATGTATAAAAATCAGACACATGACCGGCAATTGTCTGATTTTTAAGCACCCGGCGGGAAATGCCCGTTGCGGGAAGAGGGGTGGGGCATATACAATATCGGCAACAGGAAAATAAAAATAGTTTCAGGAGGTTTGTTTGTATGAAAGAAATCAAAATGAAGATGCGCTCCGAAGCGCCGATGCTCACCGCAAAGGTGGGATACATCGTGATCTCGGTGGTATTCTGTATCGCGGGCATGTTTATGATCGCTGCGCCGCAGCGGTCGCTGTCGGTGATTATCGACATATTTGCCGCCGCGATGATCCTCTTCGGCGTTGTGCGGATCGTGGGGTATTTTTCCCACGATCTTTACCGTCTCGCCTTCCAGTACGACCTGCAATTCGGCGTGCTGATGATTGTGCTGGGCATTACCGCCGCCATCAGAAGCGAGAATGTGCTGAATTTTCTCTGTCTGGCGCTGGGCATCTGCATTCTGGCGGACGGACTTTTCAAGATTCAGATCGCCATCGACGCGCGGAAATTCGGGATCGAATCGTGGTGGCTGACAGCGGCTCTCGCGGCGGCTGCCGGCACGGTGGGTATGCTGCTCATCCTCAAACCCACCGAGAGCCTGGGCACCATGACCGTATTGCTGGGCATTTCGCTGTTGGCGGAGGGCGCGCTTAATCTCTGTGTGGCTCTCAGCACTGTCAAGGTGATCCCCCATCAGATTCCCGACAGCGCGGACAGGCAGGATTACCGGTTTGTCGGATAATGGATCTATTGTTATCAGGTGAAAAAGAGGGATTATATAAAATGGCGCCTGTCACGGCAAAACGAATTGCCGTGACAGGCGCGCTGTTTTTTTGTCAGATACGAGGGGGAAACTCAAAGACCGTTGGGGTTGTTTTTAATGAAATTCCAACCGTCGCGGCACATATCCTCCATGTTGAGCTTTGCCTCCCAGCCGAGAAGCTGCTTTGCCTTGGTGCAGTCGGCATAGCATTCGGCGATGTCGCCGGGGCGGCGGGGCTTGATGACATAGGGAACAGGCATTCCGCTGCCCGCTTCAAATGCCGCAACCGCCTGCAGCACGCTGGTACCCTTGCCGGTGCCGAGGTTGACCGCCTCCGCGCCCTTGTGACGCAGGGCGTAATCCAACGCGCGGACGTGTCCGTCGGCTAAATCCATGACGTGAATGTAATCGCGCACGCCGGTGCCGTCCACCGTGGGATAGTCGTTGCCGAAAACGCCCAGCTTTTCCAGTCTGCCGACTGCGACGCTGGCGATGAAGGGGAAGAGGTTGTTGGGAATGTCGTTGGGGCTTTCGCCGATGAGTCCCGAGGGATGCGCGCCGATGGGATTGAAGTACCGCAGCAGCATGACGCTCCATTCGGGGTCGGAGACGCAGATGTCGCGCAGGATGTCCTCGATGAAGAGCTTGGTGGAGCCGTAGGGATTCGTGGTGGAGAGCGGCATGGTTTCGACGAAGGGGGGAACGTTGTTCATGCCGTAGACTGTGGCGGAGGAGGAGAAAACGATCGTCTTGCAGCCGTGGTTCCGCATGGCGTCAAAGAGGACGAGACTTCCGGTGATATTGTTGTGATAATACTCGATGGGCTTTGCCACTGATTCACCGACAGCCTTCAAGCCCGCGAAGTGGACGACGGCTTCGATGTCGTTTTCCTCAAAGATGGTCTTCATTGCCTGCGCGTCAAGAATGTCGGCCTCGTAGAATTTGAAATCCTTGCCGGTGATTTTCTTGATGCGGTTGAGAGCCTCGGGCTTGGAGTTGGAGAAATTGTCTACCACAACGATGTCGTAGCCCGCCTCCTGCAGCACAACGCATGTGTGAGAGCCGATGAATCCGGCTCCGCCTGTAACGAGAATTGCCATTTTCACATCATCCTTTACTGTATGATTTTTTATTGTCGATGGTTCTGAGAATCAGCCATCCTATGCACAGGAAAATGACAGCGCCGGCGCTGTCGATGAGCCAGTCGGTTGCTCGTCCGGCGCGGTCGCTCACAAAGAGCTGATGAAGCTCGTCGGTCACGGCGTAGAGCGACGAAGCCGCAAACGACGCGGGATAATGCCATGTGTTTTTTCCGGTGCCGCTGCGGAGCGTGCCAAGAAAAAGCAGCGCCAGTATGCCGAATTCCGTCATATGCGCTCCCTTGCGAATCAGCAGGGTGAGAAGCTCCTTTGTATCGGGCGAGGGCGCATAATTCCATAATCCGCAGAGGAAGAGAAGAATTCGTTCGCTCGTGCCCGATGATTCATTGCCGTTCTGCGCCGAAAAGAAGAAGATGACCGCCATCCAAATGACCGTCAATGCAGCCATCAGCGAAAATTTTCGGTTAAATTGAAAATCCATTCATTCAGTCCTCCGTCCACTGACACGAGCAGGTGTCACAAGATTATTTTATCACATTCTTCTCACTATCGCAAGGGCATTTTAAACGTAGCGATCCCTTTTTTGTTTTTTCCTTGCAATCAGGTGTATGACCCACAGGACCACTATGGCGCCAAAGCTGTCAAAGAGCCAGTCAATGACGGTCGCGTTGCGTCCGGGAACGAAGAGCTGGTGCAGTTCGTCCGTGAAGGCGTAGAAGGAGGTAAACAGCAGCGCGGCGGTAAAATAGTTGAAACGGACGGCGTTTGTAAAAAATCGAAATCCGCTGTTTTTCAGCGTTTCCAGACTGAGCAGGGCAAGCAGTCCGAATTCCGCCATATGTGCGGCTTTGCGAATGATAAACGGCGTGAGCTTTTTAAAAAACATGTCAAAATATTCCTGCTGAAGGGCGAGCACAATATCGCTTGTTTTGTAAGATTCCTCGGCGGGCTGCGATGAAAAGAGGAAAATCACGATCATCCATAGCGCCGTCAAAGCCGTAAAGATCGCAAATTTACGGCTGTTTTTTCTTTTCAAGGGATGACTCCTCCATGATCAAACATCTTTACAGTATGATTGTACCATAATCTGCGCGCTATTGCAAGGGAAATGCAATTGAAATATCGGATTGGCTGATGGCGGCATTGATAGGTGAATATAAATAAAAATATCGCATGATTATAGGTAAAATGCGACTTGCTTTTGGGAGCGCTATCGTTTATAATTTTTTTGTGCCACTGGGGATATTTTACATAAAAAATCCAAAGCGGCAACATTATTTTTAGGAGGAAGTTCTTTTGGAAAAGCTCTTTCATCTCAAGGAACACAACACCAACATAAGAACAGAGATTATTGCCGGACTGACGACATTCTTTACGATGGCATACATCATCTTTCTTAACCCGACCATTTTAGGCGAGAATACCCCCGCCGGAATGAAGAACACCGCCGTTATCACCGCTACCTGCATTGCGGCAGCGATCGGCACATGGCTCATCGGCTGGCTGTCGAATTACCCGATGGCGCAGGCGCCGGGTCTCGGACTCAACGCGGTATTCTCCTTCACTCTCTGCGGCGCGTTCGGACTCTCCGCCGGCGCGGCTCTGTCGGCGGTCTTTATCGCGGGCATCATCTTTATTCTGCTCACCGTCACCGGCGCGAGAACCGCCATTGTCAAGGCGATTCCCATCAGCCTCAAGAAGGCGCTCGGCGCGGGTATCGGACTTTTCATCGCGCTGATCGGCTTTGTCAACGCGGGCATTGTGGTGGGTGAGAAATCCGCCGCCACCACTGTCGGCATGGGCAGCTTTGCCAGCCCCGCTATGCTGCTGGCGCTGGTCGGTCTGATCATCACCGTGGTTCTGGTCGTTTGCAAGGTTCCTGCCGCCTTCTTTATTTCTATCATCGCCACCTCGGCGATTGGCTGTGTTATGCAGTTTGTCTTTGGCATTCAGCTCGGTATCAGCGCTCCGACCAACTGGGTTCCCTATCTTGACTTCTCTATGTTCGGCAAGTGCTTCACCAGCTTCGGCGATCTGCTGAAGGCTCCTGTCGCTTCCCTCATCGCCACCATGATCACCCTCGTGCTGGTCGATATGTTCGACACCATCGGCACCCTCATTGGCGCTGCCGACAAGGCGGGCTATCTTGACGAGGACGGCAACCTTCCCAAGATCGAAAGAGCCATGCTGGCGGACGCCATCGCTACCTCCACCGGCGCTGTCATGGGAACCTCCACTGTCACCACCTATGTAGAATCCACCTCCGGCATCTCCGCCGGCGGCAGAACGGGTCTGACCTCCACCGTCACCGGTCTGTGCTTCCTGCTGGGTCTGTTCCTCTCTCCTGTTGTGGGTCTTGTTCCCAGTGCCGCCACCGCTCCGATCCTCATTGTTGTCGGCGTGATGATGTGCGCTTCTCTCAAGGACATCGACTGGAGCGATATTGAAGTGGCAATCCCCTGCTTCCTCACCGTTGTCGGTATGCCCTTCTTCTACTCCATCACGGACGGTCTGGCGCTCGGCTTCATCGCCTATGTCGTCGTCAAGATGGCAAGACTCAAGTTCAAGGATATTCACCCGCTCATGTATGTGATCGTCGCTCTCTTTGTACTTAAGTACGTCCTCGCGGCACTCTCCGACCTTAAGATTCTGTAATCATTTACAATCCGTTCGCATTGTATTTTCCATTACCTAATCACAAATGAAAAGCTGCCGGTTCCCGTTCCGTTACGGAATGGGAAACCGGCAGTTTTTTCAAAGAGGATTGGCTATTTCATTTTTTGATGATTTTCACGGTGACAATTTCCGATTGAATGGAATTGCCGCGCTTGTCGGTCACAACGCAATAGAGCTGAATTCCGTCCCATGTGGCATTGGGCGTGACGGTTTCCGTGGCGCGAACGCGGTTCGGCCATGGTTTGAAATCGGTCTGCCCTTCCTTTTTGTAATACCACTGGTAGCTTAAGCCGATTCCCTGTGCCTTGACGGAAAGGGTGAGGGCTTCGCCGAGATTGACGGATGAATTCACTGGCTGCTGCGTGATTTCAAGCGGCTGTTCGACCGTCACGGTGACGGTCTCCGACTGCACGGAATTGCCGAATATGTCGGTGACGACGCAATAGAGCTGAATGCCGTCCCATGTGGCATTGGGCGTGACGGTTTCCACCCCGTTGGTTCTGTAA
>ONDC01000149.1 GCA_900316495.1 uncultured Eubacteriales bacterium | reverse complement strand
CGTTTCAAATACAGCCAGCATAACGACCGGCATTGCATATTTCTTCATCTCTGCATCCCCACAAATCCCGAATGTCCTGACCTGTAATTTCAAAATTTATTTTTTCGAGATTCCTTGCTAACAGGTATCCCGACAAACTGGAATCTGTCCAGTTTTTAGAGCTCCAAAACGGCAACAATCTCGTCTCCGTCCTTCTCGCCGTTTTCTATAAAGCCGAAATCGTGATACAACTTCGCAGCAACCTTATTATCGGGCTCCCAGGAAGTGCTCCAAATTCTGCTTGTTACTTCCATAAATAATCGGTGTGCAACGAAAACAGCGAAAACAGAAAAGCATAAAGGACGTGTCCGTGTTTTCGGCTTTTCATTGCACACCGTTCTTTTGTTCGTGATTTGTCGTTCTTATTCATTCCGGGAACGACGATTGGCTTCATACAACCTGAAGCCGGCAGCACAACCGCCGCCTTCCACCCGATGCACGGGAAGAAGGCGGCGGTTGTTCTTTTTCCGAAGGATATAATAATGTTTCTGTTACGGACGTCTTTCCCTGAATTTGATTGCGAATATCAGTCCTCCGATCAGCACCGCCACCGACACAAGCAGTAGAAGCGCTTCATTGCCTTCCGATTGTCCCGCCTGATTGAAGGGGAAAGCCGTCGCGTCGGAACCGCTGACATTGGCAGGAGTCTGCCCGCCCGGATTGTCCGGCGTTTGTCCGTCGAAGTTGCCGGGGAACTGTCCGTCGAAATTGCCGGGGAACTGTCCGTTGAAATTGCCGGGGGCTGTCCGGCTGCCCGTTGAAATTGCCCGACGTACTGCCGCTGTTTTCTGACGGCGTGGGAGAGGGAGAAGCCTTTGCGTCGCTGTTGTCAGTGTTGCTGTCGTCGCTCTGGCTGCTTCTGCGTTCTTTTCCACCCCTGCCGAAGCCGCCTCCTCCGCTTCCCATGGTTCCCATGTCGGAGAGGTTGACTGATGAAGCGTCGATCAGCGCGGAGCTGTCCGCAGTCTGTCCGTCAGCGGTAGAGGGAATGGAGCCGTCAAGCTGTCCTTTTACGCTTTCCGTGCGAAGCCCGAAGAATCCCTTCATCGCCGTCACGCCGGACTGGAACTGCTCGTAGGTGCAGAATTTCGTTGGGTCTTTCTCAACATATTCCGCTATCATTTCATAGGTGTTTTCAATCAGCTTCGCAAAATCAGATTGGTTGATGAATTCGCTGAACAGCGCGTGATACTGCGAAGTGTATTCCGCGCTCTGCAATATCCAATTCATCATCGGGCGGTCGCTGAAATCGTTGGACATGGGACTGTCAATGGGATCGTTGACCGAAGAGGTGGCGTTGTTTCCGCTGAATGTGCCGTAGGCGAGATTATAGTCCCACGGAATCATGGAGAGCTGTCCGTTTTCCTCATACAGGTAGTAGTTGTGGATCATCGTGCCGGTGTAGCTGTCGCCGTTGCAGAGGAAATTATGCACCACAAAATACCGCAGCACTTCGTCCACATTCACCACCGATTCAATGTCGGAATATTCCGAGAGCGATTTCAGCGAGGAAATCAGGCGCTTCTTGTCCGCCTTGGTGATGTCGGTTTTGGCGTTGTTGAAGATGTTGGAATAGCTATCCGTATCATCGTCAATATATTGCAGTTTTACGTCGCTGCTCCCCATGCCGAAGCCCATTTTTCCGAAGCTTTTCCCTTTCAGGTCCGAAGCGGATACATTTGTAAACGGATTGTTTTTGTCTGAACGGTTTTGGATGTTCTTCCCGGATGGTTTGGAAAACGGCTGCGCTCTGTTCTCTTGTTGCGAGGATTTTTCATTGCTGGTACTGCTGTCGTCGCTGTTTTTATTGATAAAATCGCTCATACTGAAATCCTTGCCGTTGCCGCGGCCACCGCCGAAGCTCATACTGTCCGGCTTGTAGAGTTCGCCGTACTGGCTGCCGTAATTTCTCTGCAAGAAGGATTCCTCAATGCCCTCGACCGCGAGGTACAGTCCCCAGTCCTCGCCGTTGACCGTGATATAGACAAAGCTGCAGAGGGGAGAATCCGCGCCGAATCCAGCCATCAGCGTGTAGGCGAGATAGTCCTTCATATAGGTGTTGTCCTGAATGAGGTTGTTCAGGCAGAGCTTGTCAAGCCCGTGATAGCTCTTGCCGTCCTCGTAATGGTCGAATTCGATCTTGAAGCTGTAGCGGCTGCTGCCGAGGTTGGCGACCGAGCTGAGGGAGGTATTTCCCTTTGCCCGTATTGCCACATTCCTGTAGGCTTCGCCGTCAATGACGACCGAGCAGGCGCCGTATTCCTCATTGGCGCAGGATTTTATAAATTCATCCCAATCATCCATGACAATATCCAGAGAATGCACTTTTGACCCATCAAAAAGGCGGGTTTCGTACCCAATCACGTGAGCCGCAGCAGTTATCACACCGGAAGCAGCCGCGCCGCAGAATACCAGCGTGACAGCCACCGTCACAGCGACAATGGCAAGGCATATTCTGTCAATATTTTTATGGGTTGACATCTGATCACTTCCTTATCCTATGAAAATGGTTGCGAAAATCAGCCCATATAATCGCCGTTGTAGCTCACCAGCACCGCGCTTTCCACGCCGTCCATGTCGGAGAGCTCGTTGATGAAGTCGGTGTTATCGTCACGCAAGCGGATTTCCATATTCAGCTCCACCTGTCCCTTCTGGGCGGTCTTACCCTTGACAATGCAGCGTTCGGTGCGGCTTTCAAGGAATTTCTTCGCGGCGGTTTCGCTTGCGTGATCGGCGCAGCGAAGCACGACGATATAAGGATTCCGGCTGGGCGTGCGGTTGACAAAGAGCAGCAGAATGACGCCGACAATTACGCTGCCGATGATGGCGAGCGGAATCATTCCGGCTGCCAGCACGATGCCGACGGCGATTGACCAGAAGAGGAACGCGATGTCGAGCGGTTCTTTGATAGCGGTGCGGAAACGGACGATAGAAAGCGCACCGACCATACCGAGCGAAAGCACGACATTGCTTGTCACCGCGAGAATGACGAGAGTAGTCACGAGCGTCAGAGCGATGAGGGTCACGCCGAAGCTGGAGGAATACATCACGCCGGAATAGGTCTTTTTATAGACATAGAAGATAAACACGCCGATACCGAAAGCGAGTGCGAGCGCGATGAGCATATCGAGAATACTGACGCTTGCGATGTTTTCGAGAAAGCTGGATTTGAAAATGTCTTTGAATGTCATAATGAAATCTCCTTAAATAAAAATAAAAAAAGAAAGCGCGAAGCGCCCAACTAGCGAACGAATGTGAGCGCGGGGTCCAGGGGACAGGTCCCCTGGCAGGGGTCTGGGGGCAGCGCCACCAGTGGGGGGGGGCAAAGCCCCACGAGCGAGACGAAGTCGAGCGAGCAAGACGCACCCGGACGAAAAACCGGGTAGGGCGAATGCAGACGGGAGCTGCGATTCTCGCGCCCGGGGTGGTCGTTCGTCCAAGCGCGTTGCAGCGAGGGGCGCTGCCCCTCTTTTGCGGTTACACCGCAAAAGTACCCCGCAAGGGCGCTGCCCTTGACCCGCCAGGAGGAACAAGTTCCCCCTGGACTCCCACGCTCGCGTTCGCTCGCTAGTTATGCGCTGCGCTATGCTTTTTCTTTTTTCTCTTTTCCTACCCGTATCTTCTGCATTCCGCGTATTTTGAAAACGCGCCTATCCGCCTGTTTTCCAGCGAAACCGCGTCCTTGATGATGTCGGGAAGAAACGCGTCCCACTTCACTTCCAGAATGATGCAGTCCGAAGCGGGAACCGTCACGCAATTGTCATTGAAAAAATCCGTGCATCGCATTCCCGTGCGGATATCGTAATCCAGCGTCACGCGGACGTTTCCGGCGGGATAGACAAATGGCTCCCGCGTGTAATCCACAATGGTACGCGGCAAAAGCCCTTCGGAAAACATCTTGGCGTAAAGCTCCCGTATCAGCGGCCATTCCGAATCCGCCATCCACGCAATATCCCCGTCGATGATGCGCTGTGTCTGTTCCGGCGTCAGCGGCGCGGTCTGCTTGTTGCCAAGACCGCCGAGCTTGCTCTTTTTCTCCAGATGAATGACCGAGCTGTCCCCGTTGTAGCAGCGGATACGGAATTTCTCGCGTCGGTTCACGCCGTTAAGCTTCTCCCGAAGCGCCTTGTCGGACGCGCTGTCAAAATACAGGCTCCGTATGCGGTAAACCCCGTTCACCGCGTGCGGGTCAGAATAGGCGACACTCCGCAATCTCTGCCGCACCGTGAGCATATCGGAGAAATTGATCTCAAATTTTTCCTCATGCCGAAGCTCCATTCTGACTCACCTCCCTATACGAAATATCATTGTTCTCAGATTATCATGTCAACCTTAAATTTACTTAAAATAACTTCAGGAAAGCCATTCAAACACAAACCGCCGCCTTCACCCCATTAAACGCGGGCAAAAGGCGGCGGTGATTCTGTTTGCCACAATCAGACGTTTTTTCTCCTATTCGTTCTCCGTCAGGCGATTTGCTTCATACGATCTGATTCCGGCTCTGGTATCCGGCTTCAGAATCAGATGCTTGAAAAGCCAGTTTCCGGGCAGAATATCATCGCCGTGGAAACGGATTTCCTTCACGCGCTTGTGAGGCGACAGCGCAAGCTCCGCGCCGATGGCTTCGGGTATGCCGGCGTCTATCGGATTGGCGTCC
>ONDC01000231.1 GCA_900316495.1 uncultured Eubacteriales bacterium | reverse complement strand
TTTTCGATTACCACATCATACGGCAAACCATTTTCGACGGCGGGATAAACCGATTCCACGGTGCTGGTATAGGACTGTTGTTCCTCCGTTTTCGCGGGAGAAACAAAGGCTTTTAAATGGTCATTCGCGTCGGAAAGTGATAGCTTCGCAGTCAGTTCATCGACGCTCAATTCCTTGCCGAACAGCGGAAATTTTGGATTGGTGAGCGATACTATATCATTGTCAATTGCCGTGATATGATACTCGTCCACGCCGAGATAGAGCGCGTCGCCCACGTTAAAGCGGTAGCCGGTCGGGAACAGATCGTTCAGCTCCTGCCCGAAACGCCATGCCGCATTGCGGTGAAAACCGTCCGCCGTGCCGCCCTGCACTTTTTTCAGAGCGTCCAACAACTGCTGTGCCGAGTCAGGATTTCCAATCAGTCCTTCAACAAGAGCCGCGTCGCTGTGCGTGATTTCGGGAAGTCCCGCTTCTGTCAAGTAATCCTTTTCAAAGCGGTCTAAATCACCGATGAAATACGCAAGACGCTGTGGCAGAGAATCTCTTTTTTCAGCGTTGGGAATTTCAAAAGAGGATTGAATGAATTTTTCTCGCTCACGTTTTTCCTGCTGCGCAGTTTCCCGCGCCTGAATACTCAACATATAATCGGTATAGCGTTCCTTTTCTTCCGGCGTGAGATACCGGTCATTATCAATCAATTCCCGCAGTCTTTTTTCGGCTTTTGACCACGGCAGGCTTTTGACCACGGCAGTTTGACCTTTGGCGTATTTGGATAATTGAAGGAAAATCCCTTGCTGTCGTGATCGACAAATCCGTGACTGCCGTCGGAAAACGTGTAGCTGTGACCGCCGATACCGTATTCTTTTTTCAGGAAAGCGATGATTTCCTGACCGTTTTTTCCTTCCTGATATTGCCGATAAATGCGGAATTTGCCCCGCTCAAATCCGCTGCCGCGAATGAGCGCATTGTCGATATCCTCCTGAGAAAGCACAAAGGCGGAGGATTGCGCGTCCTCCGCCTCTGCGATTCTTTCGATTTGTTCCGCGACGGTCGGCAGACTGCCGCCGTCATTCTCGTTTAACTGTAAATCAGCTCGCTGAGAATCATTTCCTCCGCCTGCTGGCGAATGTTGTTCATGCGTCCGATCCACGTCATCTGGTCGCGGGCTTTCAGTTCCTCCGTCACGCCCTGCTCCTGCGCGAGCTGCTTCGTCAGTCGCCCGAACCGGCCAGGTGGGCGAATTTGCCAAGCGGAACTTCGGGCTGCGGCGGTAATGCGAGGTCGGGAATCAGGTAATCCTTCTGCATCGTGTAGGTGATTTCGCTCATTTTGACTGCTCCTTTCGGCTGGTGAATGATTGCTTTCGGATATAGCATACACCGGCTGCGGATTTTCCGCAAATGTGCGGGACATATTTTTTTCGGTTTTTTCAGCTATTTGCACGTCCCTGATGGTCTGCGAAATTTCCCGCAGCACCGATTCCGCAATATCGCTGGTGGCAATGCCCACGCTGGTGAGCGTTTCCGGCGTGTTGAAATTGACAATATCCGCGAAATCCTCCCGCTCAAAAGTGCCGTCGGTAGACAGTCCGCACCGTCTGAACAGCATGAAATTCACGCTGTTTGTCACCAATCGGCGGTATTTCTCTCCGATGTTTTCCTCGTCGAATGCCTCCAGATAACTGCCCTCCAGCACGTCGGCAAGCTGACCGAGATAGTCGGGGAGATTGTCCTCCACGGCGGTTTTCGCGGTATCGGTGAGCGCGTCGTCCAAAGCTTTCCGTCCTGCGCTGCCGAACCGGTCAGACAGTCTTTCGATAACGGAGGCTTCATAACGGTCGCTCATCTGCCAGATCGGAACCGGCATTCCTCCGCGGTAGGACGGCTCCGTGTCGGACACGTCAAAATAATATTTCAGTTTAGTTTTGTCGTTGTCGGCAGTTGCAAAAACGGCAATACCCTTGCTGCCGCGCCTGACGTAACGGTGGAATTTTTCGTTCCATTTTTCGATTTCCAGAACGGCGGTTGCGTCGGGACGCTGCGCGTAAATCAGCATTTGCTCATCGAAACGGCACTTGTAATTGCGGCAGGCGGAGGACAGAAACGCCTGCCACGCCTCCGGACTGCCCGACGCGCCTGCCCCCGTCCGCCGGTACAGTTCGCTGATCATTTCATATTTGCTTGC
>ONDC01000147.1 GCA_900316495.1 uncultured Eubacteriales bacterium | reverse complement strand
TATCATCAATGCGACTCCATTGCAAGCATAATTTGTAAAAGAAAAAGCCGGCGGGATTGACATTGCCAATCCGACCGGCACATCCTGTACAACTCTGTATAGAATCACTCGGCGTATTCGCCGTTGTAATTCACGACCACTGCGCTTGACACGCCATCGATCGAGAGCAGCTTGTCCGCGAAATCGCTTTCGGCAATTTTCGCATTGATCTCGACGATGGTCTCCACGCCCTTCTTTGAGACAGACCTGTTCCTGATCCTGCCGCCTGCCGCCTTCAGCGCCTTCTGCACCAGCGCGGAGGATTCATGATTGCCGCGCACAATGAGAAGATACATCCTGTCCCTTTTCCTCATCGCCGACATGACGAAGCACAGCACCGCGATGACAGCGGCACAGATGAACGCAAACAGATACTGACGCGCGCCGACAATGATGCCCATGGAGATCGCCCAGAAGAGATACATAATGTCCACCGGCTCCTTGATCACCGTGCGGAAACGGATAATCGACAGCGCGCCGACCATGCCGAGCGACAGCACGACGTTGGAGCTGATCGTCATGATAATGACCGCCGTGATCACCGTCATGAGCAGGAGCGACATATTGAAGCTGCTGCTGTACATGACGCCGCTGAAGGTCTTTTTGTAGATCACGAAAATGAGCAATCCAATCACAATGGCAATTCCCAGCGTGATCACAGCGTCCACAGGGGAAATGCTCCCCACCTGACTTAAGAATTTGTTCTTGAAAATGTCGCTGAATTTCATCAATAAACATCCTTTCCTAGATAATTTGACTGTGCCAGACAGCACATGGCATATTTCGACTGCGACGACTGCCATCTTCCGAGCGGACGAAGCATGCGTCTGACGTATTCCGGCAGATAATCGTCGTATTTGATCTCTAAAATCATGCGTCCCTCTTCAAATGCCGATACGGTGACAAGCTCCGGATCGAAGAGATCCTCCGTGCCTCCAGAGGGGGAACCGGCTCTCAGGTTCATATCAAAGGTCATGCGGACATTTCCCTCGTGGCAGACAAAAACCTCACGGTCATAATCCACGATCACCTGCGGCGAAAGGATTTTGGTCGCGTTGTCGATATATGCCATACGCAGCGCACGCTTCCTTCCCCTGTCCGAATCAGAAGCTATCATATCGCCGACAAATTCATAATCCCCCCCGATGATCCTTTCACATTCGTTAAGGCTGATAACGTCGGTCACCTTGGAAATACAGCTGTCGAATTTGTCCTTGACCTCAAGCTTAATGACGCTGTCGCTCAGATCATAGGTTCTGAGGCGGTACTTCCGCCGCCTGTTCCAGCCGTCCATCTTCTGATTATAGTCGGAGAGGAAAATGTCATCAAGATAAAGGCTGCGGACAAAATACCTGCCGTCCTCTCCATGGTTATCATGTCGCATAAGCGACAGTGCACGCCCTCTCAGCTCATAGTAATCACCCGCCGAAATGACGTATTTCAGTTCATGTCTCAGTCTGTGATTCCGGTACCGCAAACGATTTTTCCCTCCCGTTCTGACCAATGCTCAAAAACAGCATTTTTATTCTAACATAATCTGAAAAAAAGTCAATAAACATCCCTGTTTTTTCTCGGAGAAAAAGAAAAAAACTGGTCAAGGCAAAAAACGGTTGCACAATATGAAATGACGATATATAATAGATGCAAGCATTTTATATAATTTCAAGCATTTTACATATGAAAAGGACTGAAGCCAATGCGTGACGGATTTATCAAGGTAGCGACCGGCGTGCCGGGAATCGCTCTCGGCGACTGCGAGCTGAACGCGGAGAGAATCATCGCCATGTCCCGCGATATGAGCAACGCGGGCGTGAAGCTCGCCGTATTCACGGAGTTAGGCGTGACGGGCTATACGCTCGAGGATCTCTTCATGCAGCAGACCCTGCTGACCGCCGGGGAAAACGCGCTGAGCCGCATTATAAAGGAAACCGCCGGGCTGGATACGCTCATTGCCGTGGGCGTGCCTGTCCCCGTGGGATGCTCGCTCTATAACTGCGCCGCCTTCATCAACCGTGGCAAACTGCTCGCGCTTGTCCCCAAGACCCACATCCCCACCTATTCCGAATTCTACGAGGGCAGACGCTTCACCCCCGCGCCGGAAAAGGGATTCTTCATTCAGTACGCGGGGCAAAAGGTCTTTCTTGGTCAGGGCTTGTTAAGGTGCGCTGACCTGCCGGAGCTGGTTGTCGCCGCTGAAATCTGCGAGGACGCGTGGGTGCCATGTCCTCCGTCAACAGAACTTGCGCAGGCGGGGGCTAATGTGATCTTCAACCTTTCCTGCTCGAATGAGCTGATCGGCAAGTCGGAATACAGGCGTTCCCTCATCAGGGGACTTTCCGGCAGTCTACTCTGCGCCTACGTCTACTGTTCTGCGGGAGACGGCGAATCCACCACCGACCTTGTCTTTTCCGGTCACTGCATGATCTGCGAAAACGGCTCCATGCTGGCACAACAAAGATGGAGTACGGGAACATTCATCACCGCCGATATAGACATTCAGAGAATAGACGCCGACCGCCGCAAGATGACCACCTTCACTTCCGTACCATCCGAAAAATACCCGCTCATCGGCGAATTCAGCCTTGCAATCACCGAAACAAATTTAGAGCGCCGCTTTTCCCCCACGCCCTTCGTTCCCTCGGACAAAGCCAATCTGGAGGAACGCTGCCGCGAGATCATCCACATCCAGAGCGCGGGACTACAGCGAAGAATCAGCGGAGCGCACGCCCGGACCGCCGTTATCGGACTTTCGGGAGGACTTGATTCCACGCTTGCCTATCTGGTGACAGTGGATGCTTTCAAAAGCCTCGGAATGCCGCTTGAGAATGTGATTGCCGTCACCATGCCCTGCTTCGGCACCACCTCCCGCACCAAATCCAACGCGCAGAAGATGGCGGAGGCCATCGGCACTTCCTTTAAGGAAATAGACATTCACGCCGCCGTCCAGCAGCATTTCGCCGACATCGGACACGACGGCGTAACCACCGACGTGACCTATGAGAATTCACAGGCGCGCATGCGGACGCTGATCCTGATGAACACCGCCAACAAGCTCGGCGGTCTGGTAATAGGAACAGGCGACCTCTCGGAATTGGCTCTCGGCTGGGCGACCTACAATGGCGACCATATGTCGATGTACGGCGTCAACGCCGGCGTTCCCAAGACGCTTGTGCGCTACCTCGTGGGCTACTTCGCTTCCGTCTCGGACGAGCCTCTCCGGTCGGTGCTTTACGACGTGCTTGACACGCCGGTCAGCCCGGAGCTGCTGCCGCCGGAGGAAAACGGCGACATCGCCCAGCGCACCGAGGACATCGTCGGTCCCTATGAGCTGCACGACTTCTTTATGTATTACATCATGCGCTTCGGCTTCCCGCCCCACAAGATCTACCGCATCGCCGTTCAGACCTTTGAAGGGAAATACGCCCCTGACGTCATCAAAAAATGGCTGGTCAATTTCGTGCGCCGCTTCTTCACCCAGCAGTTCAAGCGGAGCTGTCTCCCCGACGGTCCCAAGGTGGGCAGCGCGGCCATTTCTCCCCGCGGCGACTGGAGAATGCCCTCCGACGTGCTTTACGCCGAATGGCTGCGCGACGCGGAGAATGTATAGTAATCAGGCTCCGGTGTTTACGGTTCCGAAAATAAATTTGAAAATTCTGAAAATATTGCAATAAATCCGCTCTTTCGGACAAAAATAATCTATATCATATTGACAAAATAGGCGTTTTGTGGTACACTAATGTAGCGGATTACCGACTCAAAAAACTTTACTAAGGAGGCAGACTTTTATGGTCTATTCAAAAGAAGTAACAGAAATGTGTCCCGTCCATCAGGGCGTACACCATGGCGCCGCTCCCATTCCCGAAGAAGCAAAGTGGGTCAAGGCACGTGATGTCAAGGACATTTC
>ONDC01000226.1 GCA_900316495.1 uncultured Eubacteriales bacterium | reverse complement strand
GTGAATTGGCTTGCCGCCGAAGTGCGCCCGGATGGTTTCAAGCTGCCGGATTAACTGCATGTCGATCTTCACCGTGTCGGAGCCGTCGTGACAGGCAAACTCCCTGACGGTAAAATGCTCCGAGAGCTTTTTGTTGCTATCGGTTTTCATGCTGAATACCCTGATGTCATTGCTCATTTTCTCACTTCCTTCACTTATTTGTACCCGATGACAGTTGAGATAAAGAATTGGCTTGCGCTTCCGGCGCTCACCACTTTTATTTTGCTTCCTGAAAGTGTCAGAAAACAGATGTTGGAGGCGATACCGTTGGCGGAATCGTTGTATTTGACTGCCGGTATGTTGCCATATCCGACTCCGGTATTGACCGCACGGAGTGTCGAATACAAATTAATACTCTCATTGTTAATCGTGGTACTGTATTGCAGGAACCTTATCTCTATCGCCGTATAATTCAATAAATCAACATTTTCCCCCAAATCCAATTCCTGATTTGTTTCGTTGAGTAAATTTACGGCAGTCCCGCTACGCAGCAGGACTCTGATGCCCGCGTTGACGGCGTCGAGCTTTTCCTTGTCGGCTGCGCTCATCAAACCGGCAGCTCCTCCGACACCGCCCGAAGAAGCGGAAGCGTCGGCAAGATCGGTAATCTGACTTTTCGCCCGTCACAGCCGACTGCGCGTGCGTGTGCGAAGCATTCGCCTTGCCAAGAAGCGCCGTTTCAAGCCCGGTCACGTCCGACTGCGCGTGCGTGTGCGAAGCGTTCGCCTTGCCGAGAAGCGCCGTTTCAAGCCCCGTCACCTCCGACAGCGCGTGCGTGTGCGAAGCGTCCGCCTTGCCGAGAAGCGCGGCGGACAATTCCGCCTCCGTGACCACATCCGCGGCGTGGGTATTCAAATAATCCTCAATTGCCGCGTCAATCGCCTCTGGTGAAACGCTGCTGCCCTCGTCGATTCTTTGGGCGATTTTCTTCCAGTATCTTTCCTGGCGTGTAACCGGTTCCGGCAGCTCTCCGGAATACTCACCGGCAGCCGTCGCCATGTAGATTTCTCCTCTTGTGATGGGAACCATTAAGTATCACTTCCTTTCACCGTGCCGATGCGGATCGCCTCACGGATCAGCGGCACATAGCCTTTCAGATATCCGCGGGGAAGCGGATGCACGCCGTCACGGTCGATATAATCCGTCCTGTTGTTGGACGCACTGGCAATCGGCGCCTGATTTTCGCCGTAGGTGTCGTCCGCGCTGTAAATATAATTTGTCCCGCTGCGGTATTCGTCAAAGAATGAATTGAGCATACTGTCATTAAAAATATCAATGACCCTGACGTTATACACCTTGCAGCAAGCGACAATCGCGTCGTGCAGCTCCTGCTCGCTGTATCCGGCGCTGTTTCTCTCCGTGACCAGATACACATTGTTTTTCTTGATCTTATGCGTTGTCACGAAGAATCTTTGTGCGTTGGGGTATTCGCGAATCATCGTAAGAAACAGCTTTTGCAGTCCGCCCATTACGGTTGACGCGTTCAACGCCTCAATGGAGACGGCAGGCTGAGTTGGAATATCGCCCAAAGGCGCGCTGTTGTCATAGTCGTTATGACCGCCGTTCGCGATAATGATGTCAGGGCTGTAATCGGAGTGAGCCGTCCTGTAATTGGCAAGCTGTGTCGGAATATCAGTCACATCCGTTCTGGCAGTAGACAAAGTCGCGCCTGAAACGCCCTGATTCTGATAAGGAAGACCCAGATCACCCACAAAGCCCTTTTCCCCGTTGCGATATCCTCTGCAAATGCTGTCGCCGACCGCGAGAATTTTCTTGCTTGTATCCATCTCGCTCATGCGCACCCAGTCGCGGGGTTCCGCGTCGTAGTCCGGGCGGGGAATGAGCCGCCTGAAGGTCACGTCCACCGTGCCGGAAGGGACAGCCGTCTGCAATATCCAGTGGGTTGAATACTGCGTGTTGGTAATGATGAAATTCTGATTGGATGCCGGCAGATCATTCCATCGCGCGACCTCTTCGCCATTGACAGTGACCGTCCTGATGGAGGCAAAGAATGAGCCGTCGTCCGTCACTTCATATAAATGATGATGGTAACGAACGGAATCATCGTCCACCCCTTCACGGAACTGTGAGACAGAGGCAATCTGCGCATCAAGAT
>ONDC01000136.1 GCA_900316495.1 uncultured Eubacteriales bacterium | reverse complement strand
GAGAAGGGGATTGCTTCCTTGCCGCCTTCTCCGCCCTTTCCCTGCTTTTCTTCTCGCTGTCATCCACTCTTTTGGCCGCCACCTGCCGGATGTAGCTGTCGTCCACCATGCACTGATAGATCCTGATGAACGCCATGAAAAGGAAAACGGCAATGATGATATAGGGAACAATCCGGGGGAAACCGGCATACACATCGCCCGATATGCCGAAGATCACAATAAACACCATCAGCGTGTAAAAGACGGAGGAAGCGACAATCTTGACGCGGGTCAGCTTCTCCACAAGATTTCTGATCCTGCTCTCAGGCAGATCCATTCTCCTCAATATCCAAATCAGCATTTTCAGACCTCCATAGCTACAGACAGCACCAATCACATCACGCCGGGGAAGCCGAGACGTTTCAGGGCTTCATTTGCCTGAATGTTTCCCGCCTTTGCCGCTCTGCGATACCATCCGGCGGCATCGGAAAGATCCTTTTCCACACCGACGCCGTTCTCGCAGCAGGTGGCATAGAGAAGCTGTCCTATGGGATCGTCGCCTTCGGCTGCCTTCAAGAGCAGCGCGACGCCCTCTTCCTGACGCTCCGGAGAAGCCTGAGCGCCTTGAAGCAGTTCCATTCCCAGCATGACACATGCGGGATAATAGTCGGCGTCAGAGGCGGCTCTGAGATATTGCAGCGCAGTCGCTTTGTTCTGCTCAGTCTCCTCGCGGTTCCTATAGATGCCGTACAGATGCACCATGGATTCGGCATAACCCTGCTCAGCCGCGCGCCTGAAGTACTCAAGCGCTTTTTCCGGATTCTTCTCAAGGCCGCCCGCGCCTGACTGATAACAGACTCCGATATGATTCTGCGCCGGCGCATAGCCCTGTTCCGCTGATCTGAGAAGATATTTTCCCGCCGCTTCCGCCTCCTCCGGGGTGCCTTTTTTCTTAAGCAGGAAGCCGCCGTAATAAAACTGCGCCTCGGCATTTCCCCTGTCCGCCGCAGCCTTTGCCGCTGTCATCAATTCCCCGACCGTTTCCGCGGAGACGTCCGTATTCCGGTCAGATCCCGTGTTAAGCTCGCGTATCTGTTCTATGATCTCTTCATCCGTCATTGTCTCGTAATCGTGATTCATTTTCATTTCTCCTGTTTGTTATTTCTCGCCTAAATTTTGTAATATCCCAATCAGTTCGCTCCAGTGGTCAATTTCAATGCCCTCTGTCAGCTTGCATTCCCCGTCGTACCGGAGATTGCCCTTGTACCACACGGGGGTCATGCCCACGGCGGCGGAGCCTTGTATATCGGGAATGAACTGGTCGCCGCAGAACCACGCCTGATCCGCCGTCACCCCCGCCTTGGCGAGAGCCGCTTCAAAGATGTGCCGGCTCGGCTTGCGGAAGAGGTAGTCGCAAGAGGACAGGACAAAGACAAAGTCCGCCTCGGGTATCGCGCTGTATATCCTCTTTTCCAGCGTCCTGCCGCAGAAGGAAAGGTTGCTCACCACGCCGGTGCGGATGCCCTCTTCCTTAAGGAAGATCAGCAGCTCTCCGATTCCCTCGCACGGTTCGCAGGGGTTTGCCGCCTCCCAGAAGACAGGCTCCAGCTCGCGCAGGTCTGTTCCGGGCGGAAACGCTACGCCGGATCCCGCAAAGAGAAGGCGGTTGACGCTTTCCTCCGGGATTTCCGTGAGCCTTTTGTGGCGGGTAGCGGGATTGAAGCGTCCCAGCTCCGCGTTGAGCCGTTCCGCCTCCGCCTGCAGATCTGCGCCCGTCACGCCATCCGGATTGGATGAGGCGTAGCGAAGAATTTGATCGAATCCCGCAGCGCCGTCAAAAGCCCCCTCCTTAATGAGCGTCTGTCCGTAATCGAACATGATGAATTCAGGTCTTTTGAGCTTCACAGATATGCCTCCCCTGTCATTCCTTACCGAATAATAACAAGTATATCACATATCCACGCAACAAACAAGGGTTTTTTTGATTTTTTTGGCTTTACGCCAAAATGTGAAAAAATATCAAAACACTCAGAGTGCGCGCGAGCGCTTTTCCTCTTCTCCCGCCTTGAAGCTGTAGATCGGCTTGATAACCTCGTCGATGTCGACGGTGGGAGAGATATTGCCTACAATATCCTCCATGCGCTTGTACGCCATGGGACATTCGTCGAGTGTCTCGATGCCTATGGAAGTGGAATAGACGCCCTGCATCTCCTTGCGAAAGGCAGATAGAGTAAAGCTCTCCCTCGCCTCCCTGCGGCTCATCAGGCGACCCGCTCCGTGCGGCGCGGAATAATTCCAGTCGGGATTGCCCTTGCCGGTGCAGAGAAGGCAGCCGTCCCGCATATTGACCGGAATGATGAGCTTTTCTCCCGCCTGCGCCGAGACAGCGCCCTTGCGGAGAATCATGTTGTCGGTGTCGATGTAATTGTGAATCGTGGTGAACTCCCCGTCCACCTTGAGCTTCATGCCCTTGATCAGCTCGTGCGCCATCGCCTTGCGGTTGAGCACGGCAAAGCGCTGGACGATTTTCATGTCATGAATATACGCGTCAAAGAGATTCCCGCTGACATAGGCAAGCTGGCGCGGCACGTCGCAGCAGAGTCCGTCGCTGAGCGCCTTCAGCGCGGACTGGATTTCCTGCTCCCTTCCCTCCGATTTGTATCGTTCGATGAGACTGCGTATCTCATCCTGCGGGACGGAAGTCAGCTGCTTCCACGCCAGCTCCTGGTAGTGGGAGGCAACCTCCAGACCAAGGTGGCGGCTGCCCGAATGGATAACGAGATAGATGCCGCCGTCATCCCCCTTGTCCGCCTCAATGAAGTGATTGCCGCCGCCGAGTGTTCCGAGACTGCGGTACGCCTTGCCGACGTTCACCCTCGGCGCGCAGTAAAGCTCGCTCAGGTCGATTTCCCCGGCGAAGGAATGGGGATTCGCCCGGATGCTGAAGCCCGCAGGGATCAGCGCATTCACCGCCTTGTCCAGCTTCTGGACTTCTATAAACCTATTTTTCAGCCGGATGACCTCCATGCCGCAGCCGATGTCCACGCCCACCAGATTGGGCACAATGGCATCGGATATTGTCATGGTCGTGCCGATCGTGCATCCCGCGCCGGCGTGAACGTCCGGCATGACGCGGATTGTCGCGCCCTGCGTGAAGGGCTGGTCGCACAGCGTCCTGATCTGGTCAAGCGCCGACTGCTCCACCACATCCGTAAACACCTTGGCGGAATTGTATTGCCCGATAACTGTCTGTTCCATAATTGTAAGAAATTCATCTCCTTTGTTTGAGAAAGAGTAAAAAAGTTCTCCCGTGCAATACCTATTGTACCCCACGGAGGACAGAAATGCAAGCTCGCTTTCCTTAAGAAAAAATAAAGATTGCTTGCAATCCACACAAACTCCCGATCTGGCGTTACTTCATACGCTATCGGAGCAATCGCCGCATCTTTTCCTCCAATGTCGACGCGCCTGTACTCACGTGCACGCTCTATGATTCCCTCTTCCCTTCACTGACTGACCTTTCCTCTTTTTGTCAACCATTATTGACACAATCATTTCTCGCTTACGTAAATATACATACATCAGCAAGCCAAAAAGACGGCGCGTACGCCGGAGAACCGCGAAAAAGGGGGTTCTGAGGAATACGCGCCTGTGTGATATGAAATAATGCGAGACAGATAACGGAACGCGGCTTACGCGGCGGTCTGCTTCCTTCTTCTGTACAGGACGAATCCTGCTCCCGCGAGGGACATGGCAAGGAGCGAGGTCATGACGATAATCATGGCTGTCGATTCGCCGGTGCCGACCGACTCGGCTGTCTTAACGTGCCAGTACAGCGCATAGGGGCTGAAATCCGTGGCTCTGAACCAGATGCCGTTGGGCTTGCAGGTGACGGGAATCTCTTCGATCGTGCCGTCCTCCTTCTGATGGTAGAGGTGGAACACATAGTCCTCCGACCGTCTGGCGAGGTTGTCGGGGTATTTCAGGCAGATCAGCAGCTCGCTGCCCACCAGCTTGACATGCACCTTGTTGTTGTCCTCCAGCGTGATGTCGTAGAGGGCAATGTCCGTGGTGTCCGTGTCAAACGTCTCGTTGTAATGCTTGATCGCGTCGAGCACGGATTTTTTCTTATTGGTCTCGATATTGCCGACCGTCAGTTGATCGCCCTTGGCAAAATGCAGATTCATATTCTTTCCGTTGATATTGACAACGGCTCCTTCGGAATACAGAACCTTCGACACATCGTCAATATCATCGTTCTGTTCGAACGTGAGGGGATAGAGAACAGCCGGACGCCCGTTGTTGTCATCGTCGTCGGAAACAGCGGGATTGTCGGGGGTATCGGGATTGTCGGGGGTATCGGGATCGTCGGGGGTATCGGGATTGTCCGGGGTATCAGCCGCTTTAATCTCGACCTCGGTGGTGGTCAGACGGTCATCAGATTCGTAGTCTATCATATTGCCTGTCGGGTTGCCATCATCGTCATATTCCTCATAAGACCCCGTTTCATTGGCGTTGGTCATTTTGCAGACAAGCGTTTTGCCGACAGCGTCCTCGCCGAAGGTGAACACGCCGCCGTTGGCGGTGGCGGGAGCGATCACATTGCCGTCGCCATCGTACCATGTATATTGAGTTACTGTGCCGTCCACGCTGTATTCGGAGGACAGGTCAATTGCATCTCCGACTTTGACAGTGGAAGGAATGACGTGGATCTGGGGAGCGTAAACAACACTTTGAACCGTTTTCGTAAAGCTCTCAATTTGCGGCATAGTCAGCTGGTTCTCGTAGCAAATCAAATCCGTCAAAGCGGTATTCTTCGACACATCGAGCGCGGTCAGCTGGTTACTCCAGCAATTCAACTCCGCCAAAGCGGTATTCTTCGACACATCGAGCGCGGTCAGCTGGTTACCGTCGCAATCCAACCACGTCAAAGCGGTATTCTGCGACACATCGAGCGCGGTCAGCTGGTTGACGTCGCAATCCAACCACGTCAAAGCGGTATTCTGCGACACATCGAGCGCGGTCAGCTGGTT
>ONDC01000110.1:6179-8998 GCA_900316495.1 uncultured Eubacteriales bacterium | reverse complement strand
CTTCGCTGGTTCATCAGACGGAGTTCCGCATTGCCAAGCTGTGCGATATGGACAGCTTCTGTCCGCTCAAAATCCGCGCCGATTTCATCAAAATCCTCTCCGTCAACATAAAGCGTTTCGTATTCCTTCCAGACCCGTTTCCCGTTCTCCATAACCGCGCTGTGTTCCAGACAATTGTGTTTTCCGGGATATTCGGCACGCACGTCCGCGAGATGCAGGGATGTGTTTTTGTCGTAACCCACTCCGATCAGCAGGACGAATCCGTTCAGCTCGTACAGTCTTCCTAAGGGTGAGCAGTCGCCGAATATATTGGAAAGGTCATGACCGGAGGTGAGGAATTCCGCATGCTTTCCCCACGCGGCGACTGATCTGGCAGGGTGATCGCTGCGCATGGCGCCCGGCCACAAACGGAACATTTCCGCGACTTCGCCCATTGTATTTGTCGGCGTAATGCGTTTGTCATACGCCGGCCAATGATCGCGGATGAGCTGCCAGTATTCTTCCTCAACGTCCCAATGCACACCGTCTTCGGGATCGAGATTTTTCCATGACTGCGTAGGCATCATGATGGTTCCCTCTTCACCGACCGTTTCAATGAGCGCCTCAATCACGGTCTGCGCGCCTCCGCAAACATATCCTATTCTGGATAATGACGTGTGAACCATCACAGCATTTCCTTTTACTAATCCGATAGAACTGAAAGCGAATATAATATCTTCTTTTGTAACAGGCTTCATTTTAATTCTCCCCCAACGCGACGAATTTGATACTTCAACAATTTATAACACAAATTTATAAACTTTTCAAGCAAAATTCGTTTCTTCAGGTTTTTTCCGAAGGCTGACATATCTGTTCCGACGACATCCGGATGTATGTTTGTGTTGAACGAAGTATCTGCTAAAAGCAACAATTGAGCGACGATACAGATAAATTCATTATTGTTTTGATTCATATTGTTTTGTTAAAGATAAATAAAATACCAAAAATAGTACCAATGTTTTTTTCTGCTATAGACAGACTTGATTTTTTTTGATAGGCAATATATACTATATGTGAATATATGAAGAATTTCAAGCTTGATATGAAATTCTGCCATCCATAACGGTATTGCATCTATTTTTGACAGAGGAATGACACATGAAAATTGCTCACAAGAACCCGAATTCCGATTCCGTACAAACGGTTCAGCAGCACAGCCTTTCTGCTGCGGAAACAGCCGGAACATTTGCCATACCCGAATTGAAAAAAACCGTTTACAATATGACGCTGCTCCACGATATTGGCAAGTACCAGCCATCCTTTCAGAAAAAAATCACCGGTGACAGCCGCAAAAGAGTCGATCATTCCACCTGTGGTGCGGTGGAAGCTAAAAAGCTCTTCGGGAACAGCATGGTTTCCATGATCTCGCAATACTGTATTGCCGGGCATCACACCGGACTGCCGGATGGAGGCAGCCGGAACGACACCGTTGAAGATACAACCTTGCAGGGAAGGCTTTCCGATACAAGCAGATTGGAGGATTATTCTGACTACAAGGATGAATTGCAACCGGAACAGATCAGCGACAAAGAATTGTTCTGCCTTTTTACTGGAGCTGAATCTCAGGAAGACGTCATTGAAAGATTTGCATTTCTTACAAGATACTGCTTTTCCTGCCTGACAGACGCGGATTCCCTCGACACCATACAATTCTGCACGGGCAGGGAAAATGCGGAACTGACAAGCGATTTTAACGCCTGTCTCGCCAAGATCAATGAAAAACTGTCGTCCTTCCACCCGGTAACGGCGCTGCAGATGGCGCGCCCGGTTCTCCAGCGGCAGGTCTTTGAAAAGACGGATACCGATTCCGACATCTATCTCATGAATATGCCCACCGGAAGCGGCAAAACGCTTTGCAGTATGAAGTTTGCGCTGGAAAGAGCCGTCCGCACAGGAAAGCGGAGGATCATCTACGTCATTCCCTTCAACAGCATCATCGACCAGACCGTTTCCGTTTTAGAAGAGCTGTTCGGCAAAAGTGCCTCCATTGTGCGCCATCAATCCTCCTTCTGCATAGATGACACGGATTATGACGAGGATTACAAAACGCTTGTCCGGAGCGTCACGGAAAACTGGAACGCGCAGATCATTGTGACGACTTCCGTTCAGTTTTTTGAATCGGTCTACAAGAATAAACGAAACCGGCTCCGCAAGCTGCATAATATGGCGGACAGCGTTATTATCCTTGATGAAGCGCATATGATGCCGCCGGAATATCTCAAGCCGTGCCTGAGAGCGGTATCCTATATCACCAAGCTGCTGCACAGTGAAGCGGTCTTTCTGACGGCGACCATGCCGGATTTCAGGGAATTGGTGCAAAAGTACGCGCTATCCTCCAGCCGCGTTACCGATCTGATCACCGACACAAGCTGCTTCCCGCTTTTCAAAAAAGGGCGTTTTGTCAACAGGGGCGAAATGAGCGAAGAAGCGCTGCTCATCGAAGCCTGTCAGCATCCTTCGGCGCTCATTGTGGTGAACAGGAGAGCGACTGCCGCAAGGCTTTACGATATGGCGTCAGGCACGAAATTCCACCTTTCCACCTATATGTCCGCCTATGACCGGAAACGCACCATCGACAGCATAAGAAAGGCGCTGGCGGACTTGGAGAACGATTTTCCGGACGGAAAGAATATTCCCGAAGAAAGAAGAATCCTTGTCATCTCCACCTCGCTCATTGAAGCGGGCGTCGATCTCGATTTCTTCACGGTTTACAGGGAGCTTTCCGGTCTGGACAGCATTCTGCAGGCGGGAGGAAGGTGCAACCGCGAGGGCAGGCGGCA
>ONDC01000110.1:0-6154 GCA_900316495.1 uncultured Eubacteriales bacterium | reverse complement strand
GGAGTACGAGGATATTTCCGCGCCGGAATGTATCCGGGAATACTACCGCCGCCTCTTCAGGGTGCAGGAGAAAGTCATCAGCGGGAATACCATCGCGGCGGGCTGCACGGGAATGGACAATGTGGCGTTTGCCACCTATGCGCAAACATTCAACCTGATCGAAAGCAACACGATTGCGGTCGCCGTGGCAAGCGATGAAGAAAGCAGACAATTGACAGAGCAGCTCAGGATAACAGGCTGTACCAATTACAGAAAATTGCAGAAATACACCTTCACAGTGTACGAATATGAGCTTCAGAAGCTGATTCAGCAGGGGGCTGTGACGGAATACGGTGGGGTCTGGTGCCTGACCAATTCCGATTATTACAGCCGGGAAAAAGGCGTCGGCTTTGAAGCGACCGACTACTATATCTGACAGGAGGTATACACATACAATGAGCAGAGGATTTAAAATCGTGGCGGAAGGGGATTACGCCCTTTTCACCCGACCGGAGATGAAGCTGGAGCGCGTCAGCTATGACGTTCCGCCGCCCGGCGCGCTGGAAGGGATGCTGAAAAGCGTCTACTGGAAGCCGGCGATCAAGTATGTAATCGACAGGATCATCGTATTTCACCCGATTGAATTTGTCAACATACGCCGGAACGAGGTGAAGGAAAAGGTTTCCTATCAGGCGGTGAAAAGCCAGATGAACCATAAAGGCGGCGACCCGAGCATCATCACATCGGAAGACCGTACCCAGCGCGCCGCCATGCTTCTCCGGAATGTGAAGTACGGCATTGAATTCCACTTTGAGCTGACGGGCATCCGGAGCGAAAAGGACGATGAAAACGAAAAGAAGCATTACAACATCATCAAACGTCGTCTGGAAAAGGGGCAGTACTTCCGCACGCCCTGCTTCGGCTGTGCGGAATTCCCCGTGCGCAGGCTGACCCTTGTGGAGGATTTTGATTTGTCGGAGATTGACGACGCGATTCTCGCCATGGGCGACTGCGATCTGGGATTCATGAGCTACCGGATGGCGTTTGAAGACAACGGACAGCCCATCAACGGGGACTGGGAGCATCCGGAATTCTCCGACAGGGCGACCACCGAGTATTACCGTCCCCACATGATCGGCGGCGTGATAGACGTTGCGAAATACCGGGAGGGATTGAAATGCTGATCAACGCGCTCTGCGAGTATTACGAAGAACTTAAAAAACAGGGCAGAGTGGTGCCGGAGGGGTATTCGCTGCAGGGCATCCATTACCTCATCAGCCTGACGCCCGAGGGAAATGTTGACGGCGTGATCGACTGGCAGATCCGCGAGAACGTCCCGCAGAAGAACGGCAAGATCAAAGAAGTCCCGCGTCCAAGAAGCGTGCTGCTGCCGCTGCGAACGGAGAAGCCCGGCATTGATTCCAACATCATCGAACACCGTCCGCTCTATATTTTCGGGCTGAATTATGACGCGAACGCCTTCACGAGTCAGGACAAGACCCGCAAGGCGGAAAAATCCCACGAGGCGTTCCGCCAGGCAAATCTGAATTTCATTGAGGGTCTGAACTCCCCGATCATAACAGCCTACCGCAATTTCCTGATGAATTGGGTACCAGAGGAACAGACGGCAAATCCTTATCTGACCGACTTGGGAAAAGCCTACAAAACCGCTTCCTTCGCCTTTTGTCTGAGCGGACGACCGGATATTCTTCTGCATGAGGATCCGTTGATCAGGCGAAAATGGGAAAGCTCTCTTATTGAAAGCGACGAGGGCGGATCCGTTACCTCACAATGCGCCGTGACAGGCGAAACGGCGCCTATCTCCAGAATACACAACAAGGTTAAGGGCGTTCCGGGAGGACAGCCCTCGGGGACGGTTCTGGTGGGCTTCAAGTATTCATCCGGATGGTCATACGGTCACGAGCAGTCCTACAACAGCAACATTTCCGAGAACGCCATGAAGCGATACACCTTCGCGCTGAACACGCTTCTTGCCGACAGGAATCATCATCAGTCCATAGACGATATTACGGCAGTCTACTGGGCGACCGGCGGCGACAATACCGAGGAATGTGTCGACTTCCTCAGCGCCTTCCTCTTCGGCAGCAGCGAGAAGACCACTCCCGAACAGGTCGATCAGATGCTCGGCGGATTGTTCGGAAAGGTACGGGAAGGCGCGGCCACGCAGGAAAAATTGTTGCTGACCGAGCGGATAGACGATAATATCAATTTCTATATTCTTGGTCTGAAGCCGAACGCGGCTCGCCTGTCCGTCAAATTCTTCTACAGAAGGAAGCTGGGACAGCTTCTCTCCTGCGTCGCTCAACATCAGAAGGATATGCAGATCGGCGATGAAGTCAGGGCGGTTCCGCTGTGGCGGCTGAAAAATGAACTGAAATCGCCCAAAAGCTCAAACGAGCAAATTGACGCGTCGCTGATGGCGGCCATCTTCCAATCCATCATCAACGGAACGCCCTACCCTGTCTATCTTCTTTCCACGCTGGTCATGCGGATCAAGACCGACAGGAACATCAACCACATCCGCGCGGGAGCGGTCAGGGCTTGTATCAACCGACACGATAGAATACATCACAACAAGGAGGAGTTAACCATGGCACTTGACAAGCAAAACACCAATCAGGCATATCTTTGCGGCAGGCTGTTTGCCGTGCTGCAAAAGATTCAGGAAAACGCCGCGGGGGGCGCGAAGCTCAACCGCACCATCAAGGATTCCTATTTCGCGTCTGCCGCTTCCAAACCGTCACTGGTCTTTCCGAAGCTACTCACCCTTTCGCAGAATCATATGAAAAAACTGAGCGAAGGCAGAGCGATCTATTTCAACAAGCTGGTGGAAGAAATCATCGGTAAACTGAACGGCGAATTTCCCGATACGCTGCTTCTGACAGAACAGGGTAAATTCATGATCGGCTATTATCAGCAGGATCAGGATTTCTATACAAAAAACAGTGAAACAACCAAGGAGGACTAATCATTATGGCACTCAACAACCGATACGATTTTGTCATGCTGTTCGACGTGGAGAACGGCAACCCCAACGGCGATCCCGACGCTGGCAACGCCCCCAGAATTGACGCGGAAAGCGGTCTGGGCTACATCACGGACGTCTGTCTCAAGCGCAAGATCAGAAACTATGTCGAACTGGTCAAGGGCGGTGAAGCGGGCTTTGCCATCCTGGTGAAAGCAGATCGCTCACTCAACGCCAAGTTTGAAGAAGCCTACGACGCAAACAACCTGAAAAAAGGGCAGAAGGGTAAGAATTCCGATGACGTGAGAGTCGCACGAGACTATATGTGCCGGAATTATTACGATGTGCGTATGTTCGGCGCGGTGATGTCGACGGGCGACAACCCCTGCGGTATCGTCAGAGGTCCAGTGCAGATCAATTTTGCGAGAAGCCTCTCCCCCATCAACATTCAGGATGTCACCATCACCCGGCAGGCACGAACCACCGATGACAGAATGGAAACCGGTACTACTGAGATGGGAAAAAAGAGCATCATTCCCTATGCCCTCTACCGTGCGGAAGGATATGTTTCTGCGGCGCTCGCCAACCGGACAACCGATCTTTCCGAGGAAGACCTGGAGCTTCTCTGGAACGCGATCATCAATATGTTTGAGGAGGACCACAGTGCCGCCAGAGGAAAGATGTGCATGAGAAAGCTGATTATTTTCAGACATGACAATGTGCTTGGCAGCGCGCCATCCCATATTCTGTTTGATAAAATATCCATTCATCAGACATCACCTGTTCCAAGGAGCATCGGCGATTATGAGATTACGATTGACAGGGAAATGCCGGAGGGCGTGGAACTGATCGAAAAGCTATGACATCCGGAAGCATTGCCATCCGTTCGGTGCAGCACTGGCTCTACTGCCCGCACCGCTGGGGTCTGATGGAACTGGACTGCGCGTGGGCGGAGAATTATTATGTCACAAAGTCCGACCTGCTTCACCGCAGGGTACATGAGGAAGGGATGTATTCTTCCAAGGACAAGCAATGTTATACAGCGGTCACGGTTTACTGCGATCTTCCCGGCTTGGAATTGTACGGTGTGACGGACTGTCTGGAAGTGAAAAACGGCGTTTATTCCATCGTGGAGTACAAGCCCACCAAACCCAAGGCGGAAGACTACCGTCACGAGGATCTGATGCAGGTATTCGCCCAGAAGCTGTGTGTGGATTTTGTTTTCGGCTGTGACTGCGAGGGGTATCTCTATTACGCAGACGTCAAAAAACGGGTCAGGCTGCCGCTGTCAGAGCATTACAACGAATATATCGCCGAACTGAAGGAGATTCTGGCAAATATTAAAGAACATATTACCAGCGGCGTGATTCCGCCCGTGAAGAAGGGGCAGTATTGCAACGGCTGTTCCATGAAGGACATCTGTATGCCGAAATACTCGCACAAGAAAGGAGTTTGTCAGACAATATCGACTTTATTGGAGGGAAAATTGTGAGAAAGCTGCTGAATACACTCTATATTACCAATGAAGACGCATATCTGACGCTTGACGGCGAAAATCTGGTGTGCAAAATCGACGGAGAAAGCAAATTCCGGATACCGTTTGACAATATTGAAAATATCGTATGCTTCAATTATCTCGGATGTTCGCCCGCGCTGATGGGCAAATGCGTCGGCAAGTGCATTCCGATCAATTTCGTTTCCCCGCAGGGACAGTTTCTCGCCAAAGTATGTGGGGAAACGAGAGGGAATGTCTTTCTGAGGGTCGCACAGATAGACCGCTTCCGTGAGAGCGGTCTGGTGTTGTCGCGAAATACGATGGCGGCGAAATTCTGCAATTCGGTGCAGACCATCAAACGAACGCTCCACGACACGCCATCTCTCAGGGAGGATGAAGCACTCACCGCAGCCATCGACACACTGACAGAAGGGACAAAAACCCTGATGACAGCGGACAACGTCGAACAGATAATAGGCATAGAGGGAAACTGCGCGCACAGTTATTTTTCGGTATTTGATAAGCTGATTACCTGCAGGGACGCGGATATTCATTTTACATACCGGAACAAAAGACCGCCGCTGGATGAAGTGAATGCGGCGTTGTCATTTGTCTATACCCTGCTGACAAATGAATTTGCCGCCGCGCTGGAAACGGTGGGGCTTGACAGCTACATAGGATTCTGCCACACCCTGCGGAGCGGAAGAAGTTCGCTTGCCTGTGACCTTGTGGAAGAAGCAAGGTGCCTTGCGGACCGGTTTGTACTGACGCTGATCAATCTCCGTGTGATCACGGCAAAGGATTTTGACAGGCAGATTTCCGGAGCCGTCTGGCTGAATGACGACGGGAGAAAGAAAGTTCTCACCAAATGGCAGGAGAAAAAGCGCACGGATTATCTTCATCCCTATTTGAAGCAAAAGATTCAGTTCGGACTGATTCCCTATGTACAAAGCAATCTGCTGGCGAAATACGTCAGAGGCGATATACCGGAATATCCTTGCTTTTTGATAAAGTAGGTGACAGAAAATGATGGTAATCATCAGTTATGATGTAGCAACGTCAGATCCTGGCGGAAAAAAGCGATTGAGAAAGGTCGCCAAAGAATGCCAGAACCACGCCCAGCGGGTTCAGAATTCTGTATTTGAGGCTGATCTGGATTATTCAGCGTTTATGAAACTGAAGGAAAGCCTTTTGAAAATCATCGACCAAGAGAAGGACAGCCTGCGGTTCTATTATCTCGGAAACAATTGGGAACGCCGGGTGGAACACTTCGGAGCGAAGCAGACATACAATCCGGAAGGGGTGCTGATCATCTGAGGCGAACCCAAGGCACTGCCGAATCTCCCGGTAGGTTCGCCGGATAAAAATCCTGAAATAAGTTAATTTTATTTGTAATAAAACAAATAATCAAAACTGTCCGCCCCAAGTAGTGGTGACAGACCGCAAACACCCAATATTTTGCGGTCGCACCTCTCACGGGGTGCGTGAGTAGAAATGATATTTTGCAACCGGAACCTCTGTCAGTTTTTTGTCGCACCTCTCACGGGGTGCGTGAGTAGAAATGTTTTAACGCGCCAAGTCCATCAGCGAGAGTGGTCGCACCTCTCACGGGGTGCGTGAGTAGAAATTGACGCGGACAAAAACGAGGTGGTGATTATCAACGAGTCGCACCTCTCACGGGGTGCGTGAGTAGA
>ONDC01000077.1 GCA_900316495.1 uncultured Eubacteriales bacterium | reverse complement strand
GCTGTCGATCTCCACATTTGCCATCCGCACATACCGCCGCAGGGCGTACTCGCCGTCGTGCGACTCGCCGGAGAAGCCCGCCGACATATGACCCGCCGACGTGACGCGGTTGACCCCGCAGCGGATGAGCTGTTCTGTCAGCGCGTCCCTGTCCTCCGGGGCGCAGATCAGTCCGGCGGTCTGCAAATACCCCTTTCGTCTGCGAAGCACGGCGGTCATCCGCTCCCTCGGAAGGCGCTTGACGTTCACCCGCCCGAACAGATCGGAGAGGGTAAGCTCGCTGTCCTCACAGGCGGTCAGGCTGCACAGCCTCCCCTCAAACAAGCGTTCCCCGCCCCCGGAGGTTCCGGCAATCGCCGCCTCCAGCCCGGCGGTATAGCGCTTGAGGGTGATCTCCGCCACCGCGCCGACGTCGGTCATGGGGTGGGCATCCCTCGCCCGCTGAAGCAGGGGGAGGAACGACGCGCAGAACGCCTCCGTCTCCGCCATGCTGTCCGTATCTAAAAAGACCGTCTGACAGGAGGAACAGAGCAGCTGCTCGGTGGAGACAATATGCTCCGCCAACGCCGCAAGCTCGCCGGACTTCTCCCGCCAGTCGCCGGAGAGATACGCAAAGCTCAGACGGTGTCCCCATTCGATGAGCTTCACGCCGGGGGGCGCCATCGCCCGCACAGCGGACACGGCAGCGTCCCCGCCCCAGACGGCAATGCCGTCCGCCATGGCAGTCAGCCGGCGCATGGTGGCAATGTCCGACGAGGGCGTGTCAAAAACATATATATAATAGGAAAGGGACGGCTCGATTTCGATGAGCTTGGCAAGCGCGGCGAGGGTCAGTCCGCTGTCCGCCTGCGGGAGCTTGAGAAGATTGACGTTGCCGGTCAGCAGCCCCTCGACGACGGTGTAGGCGGGCAGCGCGTCCATGTTGCCGGCGGCGATGTGAAGAATAACGCCGAGCGGCATCGGGACATTCCTCACGCCGCCCAGACCGCAGCGCGGCGCGGTTTCCGAAGGGGCGAAGAAGCCCTCCCCCAACTCGGTACGCAGCTTGTATGTCAGATAGTCCCGGCTGAGCAATCCGGCGAAGTCCCTGATTTTCCCGATATACTCCTCAAGTCCCGCCTCGCGGAGAAGTCCGTCAAGCTCTCCCGCCCTGAGCATTTCTCCCAACCGGGCAATTGCGTCTATCACAATTCCAGGCGGAAGTCCGTCCCCGGAGAGAGTCGCGTTGATACGATCCTCTAACTCATCAATCAAACGCTGCTGCTCCGATGTGGGGTATAATTGTCCGGCAAACAGAATCATTTTGCTCCCCCTCCCTGTTTTATGAGCAGTTCGGCAGCTCCTGCCGCGCAGGTTTTGATCTCCTTCAGACCCACTCTGCCGATTATTTCAAGGAAAGGCGAATTACAGCCGCAGCCGCATTCGCCGCCGTCGTGGAGGACGCCTAAATCATCGGTCATGACGCTGAGAATGGGCGTCGCCCTCACCATCGGGGAGATGAGGTTGACAAGCCCCATCCTGCCGTTCGGGAGCGGTTGCAGCGTCTCCGGGTCGCGGATGATCACGCGGCTGTAGACCGGAATGTGAAAATGATGCTTTTCACAGTCGCAGTAAAGAATCGGATGCTCGACAGCGCCGTAGAATTCCACGATGTCGCCCTCGTCCACGCCGAATACCCTTTTGGCGGTATCGTAAAACTCCCGCTTGTCCACCTCCTCGCGGTAGAACTGCTTCCAGCCGCCGCCCAACATGATCTTGGAGTGTTTGGGCAGCCGCAGGAGGATGCCCCGTTCCTCCAGCAGCTTCATGGCGAAATAGGTGTAGGAGGGGAAGCCCATGAAGCGCAGCGGAAAGCGGGATTTTGCGTATTTCTGAATAGCTTCCGCCACCGCGTCAAGATCGGCGGTATACTGACCGTTCCTGTATTGCAGCGCGTATGTCCGGCGGAGCGACGGCGTGAAGAGCGTCGCGCCGAAGGCGGTCTTGGTGACGGCGGTGTGATTGCTGCGGTGCGGCTTGTAGCCGAACACGACGTAATTGCAGGGCACAGCAGAAAAAAGCCGCCTGCGATGGATCACACGCAGCACCATGTGCGCCCCGTTCCACAGTCCGCCCAGTTCAAACCCGATGCGGCTGAATTTCCCGCCGGTGCCGGAGGAGGTCGCCTTCACGATCATCCGGTACTTCGGCATGGTGTACAGCTCGTGATTCTTGAAGAGCAGCGTCGGCAGGAAGGGCAGCCGGGCAAGGTCTTCATAGGTCTGAAGCATGTCGGGGGAAAAGCCCTTCGCGTCCAGCATGGCGCGGTATTTGTCGTTGTGCCTGTACTGGTAGGCGCAGTTCTCGCGAACCGCGCGCAGGAACAGTTCATTGGTTCCGTCCAGATCATAAATGTCCCTGTGCCGGAACAGTCTACCCGCAGCGCTCATAAGCATCATTCCTTTATGGAAATGGGAGTCTGTGATTTTCTACCGATGACGACCGGGAACGCTCGCAGAGCCTCAGTCCTTTTTCCCGCCGTCCTTGGCGTTCTCCTTGCGGAAGACATACAGTTCCTTGTCAGCGTCATCCTGATTCCGTCTGATGTCCTCATCGGTGAAGCCCATTTCGCGCATGTAATTGCGCCCCATATTGTACCCGTTGTCGGCTCTCATTCTCCAATACAGCCTCCCGCCAACGACAACAAATACAATCAGAAAAATCAGAATCAGTAAAGCAATAATACCTTCCAGAGTCATACAAAACATCCTTTCATAATGAATCATTGTCAAAAATCGCCCAGACGCCGTTGGCGTCCATTGCGTTCTTAATATCATCGGCAAGCAATTCCCGCATTTGCCGTGAATCCGCCCACATATACCCTGTATGCTCATCAGATAACCGCACTTCGCTCATATCTTCACCATCACATAAATACGTGATAATAATAACCTGATACGCGGGATCGTTTTGTACCGAACACACATAAAGAACCTTCTTGGGAACGACCCTAAGCCCTGTTTCCTCATAGAACTCACGCACAAGTGTCTGCGCAGGGCTTTCGCGGAACTGGAGAGTACCTCCTGGAAATTCCCACCAGTCGCGCCCTTCCGGGGTGAGAATGCCGCTTCGACGCACGATCAGCGCCCTGCCGTCACGTATAACGATACCTTTGACAGCAACATAAATCCTTTGACTTTCGTATTCGTCCGCCATACCTTCACCCCCTAAAAAGCAAAAAGGAACACGACACAGCCTTGGTGACATGCTCCTTTTTCTTAAAAATTCAGAATATCAGATGGCGCGGAACTCACATAAAAAGCACAGAGGGAATTGCCTCATAATACCAAATCAAAACCATTCGGTTGTCTGCGACAGAAGCCGTCAGTTGTCGAGGTCAAATTCGAGCTTTTCACCGCAGTTCGGGCACTCCATCTCGCCGACGTTGATGAGATCCTCGTCAAGGCAGATGGTATCGCCGCAGGTGGGGCATGTCACTTCGTAATACAGCTCATCCTTGGTTTTCTTGGTGGACTTCTTCTCAGGCTTCTTCTCAGACGCGCAGCCGCAGTTGTCAACCTCATAGAGATCCTTCTCGATTGCGCCGAGATCCTCGTCAACCTCGTCAAGCTGCTGCTGGAACTCTTCAAAGCCGTCCTCTAAGTTTTCCATATCAAGAACTATGTCTTCCAAAAGCTCCATGAGGTACTTGATGACCTTGGTGTCCTTCTTCTCGTCGTTCAGGTTCAGACCTTCCACAAGACCCTTTAAATAAGCGAGCTTTTCCAACTTATTCATAGCAATTATCCTCTCTGTAAAATAGATTTATATAAAGCCAAATGCTAATGCGTCAAGCAAAAACAATTACGCGCGCTCCATATAGCTGCCGGTTCTGGTGTCAATGCGGATCATGTCGCCCTCTTCGATGAAGAGCGGAACCTTGATCTCGGCGCCGGTCTCCAGCGTGGCGGGCTTGGTGGCGTTGGTGGCGGTATCGCCCTTGAAGCCGGGGTCGGTCTTGGTGACCTTCAGCTCGACGGAGTTGGGCGGCTCCACGCCGAACACGTTGCCCTTGTAGGACAGAACCTTGCACATCATGTTTTCGGTGACAAACTTGAAGTTGTCGCCGAGAGTGCTCTCATTGATGGGGAGCTGCTCGTAGGTCTCGGGGTCCATAAAGTAATACAGACCGCCGTCCTCATACAAATACTGCATATCCTTGCGCTCGACAAACGCGGTGGGGAACTTGGCGGAGGGGTTAAAGGTGGTCTCCGTCACAGCTCCGGTAATGACGTTGCGCAGCTTGGTGCGGACAAATGCCGCGCCCTTGCCGGGCTTCACGTGCTGAAATTCGATGATAGAATAAACGGCACCGTCCATCTCAAATGTAACGCCGTTTCTGAAATCGCCTGCTACTATCATTTGGTTTACCTCCATGAAATAACTTACCGATTTGTATTATAATATAAAAATCCCGTAATTGCAAGTCATTTTTACATTCTTTTTTAAAGTTTTTTAAAAATTTATGCAAATTGCCTGTGAAAACGGCAAGGATCATCCCAAGATCAGAAGCTCCCGATCGAGATTGGTGAGATCGACCGCGCCGTCCGCCGTCTTGTAGAGCATATCCTCGATTCTCACGCCGTACTTGCCGGGAAGGTAGATGCCCGGCTCCACCGTGATGACGGCGTTTTCCGGCACCTTGCCGCCGCGGAAGGAGACCGAGGGGAATTCGTGAATCTCAAGACCCACGCCGTGACCGGTGCCGTGACCGAAGTAGTCGCCGTAGCCCTCGGCGGTGATGAGGTCGCGCGCCGCCGCGTCGCACGCGGCGAGGTCGTCGCCGCCGCCCGTCAGGTAATCGATGGCGCTGCGCTGGGCACGGCGCACGATGTCGTAAATTTTCCTCTGCTCGTCGCAGATCGCGCCGTAAGCGACCGTGCGGGTCATATCGGAGTGATAGCCGTCCACCACGCAGCCCACGTCGAAGGTGATGAAGTCGCCGCTCCGGATCCTGCGCTGTCCGGGGACGGCGTGGGGCATGGAGCCGTTCTCGCCCGAAGCGACGATGGAATCGAACGCCAGCCGTTCCGCGCCGAGACGGCGCGCATAAAACTCAAACTCAAAGGCGAGGTCGGCTTCCGTCACGCCCTCCCGGATCATGCCGAAGAGGTGGGTCAGGGTTTGTTCGGCGATATTCTGCGCCGCCCTCATGCACACAATCTCGTCGCTGTCCTTGTGGACGCGGAGCGATTCGATCAGCCTGTCCAGCTCCCCCTCCTCGCTGAGGACGGCGGGCGTCAGAACGTCGGACATCATCCTGTACTGACTGAGGGTCATGCGGTCGGATTCCACCAGCAGCTTTTTCAGCCCGAGTCCGGCGGCAATGCCCCCGAAGCATTCCTTCATTTTCGGACCGGCGTATTCCGTAACCTCGCACCAGCCGATCGCCTTCCGCGCCGCCTCGGTGTAGCGGGAGTCGGTCACATAGACGCAGTCCCCGCGCGTGACGATGAAATACCCGTTGTCGCAATTGAAGCCGGTGAAATACCTGCCGTTGATCTGCGACATGATCAGCGCGCCGTCGCAGTCCTCGGGCAGAAGATTGATCAGCTGATTGGTGCGCCAAAGAAATTTATTAGCCATTTTCAGGACTTCTTTCTCACTTTTATTGCTTTTTATCGGATATGATCTCCGATAGCGCCTGCACGCCTAAGAGATAGCTGTACGACCCGAAGCCGCAGATCTGTCCGGCGCACACCGGCGCGATCACCGACGTGTGGCGGAATTCCTCGCGGGCGTGGATGTTGGACATATGCACCTCCACGAAGGGCAGCGGCTTGACCGCCGCAATCGCGTCGCGCAGGGCGACGCTGTAATGCGTCCACGCACCGGCATTGATGACGACGCCGGCGTACTCGCCCTTTGCCGAATGGATTTTGTCGAGGATCACGCCCTCGTGATTGCTCTGGATAAAGTCGGTCTCCAGTCCGAGACCCTCGGCGAAGCCCCTGACGCGCTCGCAAATGCTCTCCAGCGTCTCGGTGCCGTACACGCCCGGCTCTCTCACGCCCACCATATTGAGGTTGGGGCCGTTGATAATCAGAATCTTTTTCATTGCCACATTATCTCCTGTATGAAACCGCTTTCAGCTCCACGGGCTGAGGATTGGAAAGGATCCAGCCCACGACCGCCTCCGCGATCTCGTTAATAGTCTCCTCCCCCGTCTGCGGGGAGATACCGCGCACCGCCCGGATGATGTTCTCCCCGGCGGGACGGCCGCCGGACAGATACACGGCGAGCGCGTCGCGCATGGCGCGGAAATCGTCGTCCCAGTTGGCGCCGCCGTTGTCCAGCACCTCATGACTCAGCCGCCCGATAATCCGGATGGCTTCTCCCTGCACGTAAGCCGCCTTCCCGCTGCCGGGCACCAGCAGCTCCCACAGTCCGGCGTACTGCTCCGTCCACGTCTTCCCGCGGACGGCAATCGGCGTGCTGCCGTCATATTTCTTTATGGGAGGAACGGGCGGCACGTCGAAGAGCTGATACAGCTCCCTGAGCCCTTCATCGCAGAAGGAAAGATAATCCGACGCGAAGCTGTCGCGGTAAAACTCAAAGTTTCTGCCGATATTGACCACAAGCGCTCTCATGGCGTCGGTGATCGTCACGCCGGCTCCGATGAAGAGGCGGGCAATCGCCGCCATCGCGGGAATGTCGATGTTCTGGCACCGCAACAGCGCTTCTTCAAGGGCGTTAAAGCCGGAGTCTCCTCCCGTCAGGCGCAGGTTCGCGCCGCGTTCCGCCAGTCTCCGCACGCCTGCCACGCTGTAGGACGTTGCCGCCGCCATCAGCGCGGTCGGAGATTGCTCATCCTTCCGAAAATCGATCTGAGCGCCAAGCGACAGCAGCAGGTCGATGCGCTCCGGTCTGCGGACGGCTGCCTCACTGAGGGGCGTATATCCGTATCGGTCGGTATAATTGACGTCCGCGCCGTATTCAGTGACAAGCCAGCGGACAATTTCCTCCGGCAGATCGGGATTCATCAGCGCGGATTTTCTCCGGCTGTTGTCCTCGTAGGCGTCCGGCTCGCACTTTTTCAAAGCCGCCTTGATTTTCCCGGCATCGCCCGCAGCGACAAGCTCTTTGAAATCGCCGGGCAGCGTCCTTCTTAGCCTTGCCATTCTATCACCGCCATTCCATATTCCAAGGGCAACAGCCCTTCCGCTGTCATTTCAGCCCACCGTCCGCAGCGGGCGAAGCGCTTGCCAGCGACTCGTAATATCGCATCATAGCGATGGAATCATCCGTCTGGGTGCCCGCCGATTCGCAGATGACGGTGGGGTGCATGCCGCGCCGGATTATCTCGTCGATCAGCGGCTCGAAGGGCGGCCCGTAGATTTCATCCGCGAAGGTAAGGTGCTTCTTCTCGCCGCCCGCGGTGTATTCGATCTTGCTGAAATGGATGTGCATATTTTTTAAGCGTTCCATGCCTAATGTATTTTCAATTTGATCGAGCGCGGCGACGTAATCCATCGTCCCCTGCATGCGGCTGTTGAGATGCCCGAAATCAACACAGGGAATAAATCTGTCGTCTATGGTGCAGAATTCCAGCACCTCGCCGAGGTCGCCAAGCTGATTGATCTTGCCCATGACCTCCGGGCAGATGTGAATTTTTCCCAATCCATGCTCATCAAGGTATTGTTGAGCCATGGCAAGCGTTTCCCTTGCGAGCGCAGTCGCTTCCTCGCGGCTCTTTTTGCCGAGACCGCCGGGGTGGACGACGATTCTGTCCGCGCCCATCCAGTCGGCAGCCTGCGCGCTCTGAAATATGTAGTTGATGGAATTCAGCCGCTTTTCTTCCTCCTGAGAGGCAAGAGAAATAAAATACGGCGCGTGGATGGAAAGCTTTATTCCGCACTCCTTTGCCTTATCGCCGATAAGAATTCCCTTGGGTTCCTTTATCATCACGCCTCGGCCGCACTGATATTCAAAAGCGGTAAGCCCCTGCGCGGCAAGCCATTCAAGGAGCTTTTCGGTTGATTTAATTTTTTCTGCCGCCGATCTTTCACAGCTTCCGGCAGGTCCGAATCTTGGGTCAGACATTTAAAAAAATCAGTCCTTCCAGAATTTCATGATAAAGCGCTCGCAGGCGCGTTTGCATTTGAATAACAACATGCTCTCCGGCTCGTAGACCTCGGTCATGACGGTATACGCGCCAAGCAGGTTGCCGCCCATCACGTCGGTGAAGATCTGGTCGCCGATCACGGCGGCCTCCCGCGGCTGCACGCCTAAGCGTTGGCAGGCGTGCCGTAGCCCGACGGGAAGCGGCTTTTTGGCGGCGCTCTCAAATGCCAGCCCCAGCAGGGCGGCAAATTTCCGCACGCGCTCGCCGTTGTTGTTGGAGACCACCATCAGCAGAAAGCCCTCGGCGCGCATGAGGTCGAGCCATTCGCGCACGCCCTCGGCGGGTTCGGGATTGTTGTGGGTGGTCATGGTGTTGTCGATGTCAAGCAGCAGCGCCCTGACGCCGAGACGGCGCAGCGCTTCCGGCTTAAGGTCGGTCATCCGGCGGACGCGCAGCTTCGGTTTGAAAAGCGCCATAGTCGATCCCTCCGATACGAAAAAATGCAGGCACGCGGAAACTACCGGCAATGCCTGCACTTGATGGTCAGAATGGGCGAAGCACCCGAACGCCGGAATTACTTGTACTTGCGCTTTCTGGCGGCTTCGGACTTCTTCTTGCGGCGTACAGAGGGCTTCTCGTAAGCTTCTCTCTTGCGAACCTCCTGAATGATACCCGAGCGGGCGCAAGACTTCTTGAAACGTCTGAGTGCGCTGTCAAGTGATTCCTTTTCCTTGACTCTGATTTCAGATGACATAAAAACTATCCCTCCTTCCGCACATTGGCAAAGTCACCTTACAAGCTGTGACTCTTAGGTATTATACAGCATGTTTAACAAAATGTCAAGTATATTATCGAAAAAAACGAAAAACCGAAAAAAAAAATAAAAGCCGCCCGTTCACGGGAAAAAAGTCCGTGAACGGGGCGGCCGGGTTTCCGGAAAACGCGGGAAGCGCCTAACTCTTCGGCACCTCGAAGCGCTGGTACTTGGTCTTTTCCACATCAAGGTGGTAGGTGCTGTAGATGTGGGCGACGATAGCGGTCTTGTTCAGCTCGAAGTTGGGGCAGATGACCGATCTCTTGTTGATCATCTCGGAGCGCCAACTGTTCTTGATAGGCACATTGAGGGTTTCGATCTCGTTGTTGAGATAGGTTGTCGCGTCCACCATCAGACCCAATATCTGCATTTTGCTCATATTGGTCTGGATCATCGGCAGGAACACATTGAGCAGCGAATTCAGCTCGCCCGGGCTGGAATGCTTAATCTTGTCCACGAGCGCGAGAATGACGGTGCGCTGCCGTCTGGTGCGGTTGAAGTCGCTGTCGATCTTGCGGCAGCGGGCGTAGGACAGCGCCTGCGCGCCGTCAAGGTGTTGCCAACCGGGTTCGACGGGCTTGGTCTTGTATTTCTCAGAGGTGTCGTTCATATACTTTGCCTCGGCTTCGGAAAGCTCGATGTCCACGCCGCCGACGTGATTGACGATCTTGCGGAAGTACATGAAGTTCACACGGACATAGAGATCCACATCCACATTGAAGTTCTGTTTGAGGGTGTCAAAGAGAAGCTGCGGGCCGCCGTAAGCATAGGCGACATTCAGTCTCGCCCACTGTCTGTTGGGAATGAACACATACATATCCCGCATGAAGGAGGTGAGCTTGATGTTCTTGTCG